>JAFTRX010000056.1 GCA_017462015.1 Lentisphaeria bacterium | reverse complement strand
GCGGATGGATCGTGGTGCAAGGTTGGGGGTAAATCAAGGCGAAGCTGAAGGAGTGGACTTCCGTCCTCGACTGAAGCTGAGTCCGCAGATTTGCCCCCAAGATTGCCCGCGAGGCGCCGCCGCAGGTCGTTTCTTATGGGAAAGCTGTGATTTTTTATAACAACTGTCCCATAAAATTGAAAATCCGTTGTTTTTTCTGTTTTTTTCAGCTTGTAAAATCACAATAATGCGTTATATTATGCACAGAGAGATTTTTGATACCGGCACGTTTCAGCCGGAGTTCTTCTCAAATTTATACACCCGAACTCAACTTTCCAGCGGACAGGCACAGAGTGTGCCGTTTTATCGCGGTATTACAATTTGACAACAGGTTTTAAGGATTTTTATGATTCTCGGATTGACCGGCGCCTTTGGCGGAGGAAAAAGCACTGTATTACAATATTTTGAGCAAAAAGGCTGGTATACCTTTGATGCCGATGCCGTCTGTCATAACTTATATGATTCCGGCATTGCTGAGTTGATTGAAAAAGTAAGAGAACTTTTCGGAAGTTCCGCCGTCCGTTCCGATAACACCATCGACCGGCAGGAAATCGCCAAAGCTGCCTTCGTCCATCCGGAAAAACTGCAGGAGCTGACCAGGACGATATATCCGATACTTACCCAAAAAATGCACGCCGCCATCGAACAGTGCCGCGCAGAAAAACGTCACGGGATATTTGAACTGCCGCTGCTTTATGAAGGCGGTTTTGAAGAGTGTTTCGATGCCGTTCTTGCCTTGTGGACAGACCCGGAACTCCGGAAACTCCGCCTGCGCAACCGCAACTATACCGCTGAAGACATGGCTAAACGCGATGCCCGTCAGCTGCCTCCGGAACAGAAATTGGAAAGAGCTGATTTCGCTCTTATCAATAATGGAACTCCGGAAATGCTTTTTTTACAAATTGACAAATTAATTGAAAATTTCTAATATCTAAGGACAATTGTTATGGAAAACGAAAAAAATATTCCGGCAGGTGCCGACACCGCCGTCCCTGCTGATGCAGCTCCCGCCCCCGCTCCCAAGCGCCGCGGCCGCCCGCCCAAAAAGAAACCCGCCGATGCTGCCCCCATGCCGGCAGCGGTTGAAGCAGCTCCTGCACCAGCCAAAATCGAAAAAGAGTCTCCGCCGGTCGAATCCGCCCCGGTTCCGGCAGCAGCTCCGGCGCAGCCTGACCCCACGGCGATCTGCCCCCATGAGAGCGCGCCCGTGCCGGTTCAGCCGGAACCCCCGGAACATCACGAAAACAACAGTCACCGCAACAACAATAACAACAATAGTAATAATAATAACAACAACCGCCGCAACAACAAAAATCGCCGCAACAACAAAAACCGCAACGGCAACCATCGCGGCAACTACAATAACGACCAGTCCAATTCCCGCGATGACCACTTCGAGGAAGAGGATATCGTCATCGATCCCAACGCCCCGCAGCTGAACATCTCAGAATTGCAGGAAAAATCCATTGTCGAACTATCGGAAATGGCTTCCGAACTCGGCATCGAAGGTATCGGTGCTCTGGAAAAGTCCTCCCTTATTTGCGAAATCCTCCGCACCGGAGCAGAAAAAAATGTCCTTCTGCGCGGCAGTGGTTACCTGGAAGTTCTGCCTGACGGTTTCGGCTTCCTGCGCTCTCCGGCGTACAGCTACCTCCCCTCCCCGGAAGATATCTACCTCAGCCCCTCCCAAATCAAGCGTTTCGCATTGAAAACCGGCGATTTCCTCTCCGGTATCATCCGCACTCCCCGGGAGAAAGAGCGTTTCTTCGCCATGCTGAAAGTTGAAAGCATCAATGCCGATGCCCCGGAACGCAAAAAGAACATCATCCCCTTCAACAGTCTGGAACCCTACTTCCCGACCAACCGGCTGTTGCTGGAACGGGAACCTGCGGAATATTCCACCCGCGTGGTCGACCTGGTCACTCCCATCGGCAAAGGTCAGCGCGGTTTGATCGTCGCCCCGCCGCGTACCGGTAAAACCGTTCTGCTCCAGAAAGTTGCAAAGAGCATCCGCGCCAACAATCCGGAAGTTACATTGATTATCCTCCTTATCGACGAACGCCCGGAAGAAGTTACCGACATGAAGCGGGTCATCGATGCCGAAGTTGTCAGCTCCACCTTTGATGAACCCCCTGAACGCCACGCTCAGGTCGCGGAAATGGTTATCGAAAAAGCCAAACGTCTGGTCGAATACGGCAAGGATGTCGTCATTTTGCTCGACAGTATCACCCGTCTCGCCCGGGCTTACAACACCTTGCAGCCTCACAGCGGCAAAGTCCTCACCGGCGGTGTCGATGCCACAGCTTTGCACAAACCCAAACGTTTCTTCGGTGCAGCGCGCAATATCGAAAACCACGGAAGTTTGACCATCATCGCAACCGCTCTGATCGAAACCGGCAGTAAAATGGACGACGTTATCTTTGAAGAGTTCAAAGGTACCGGCAACATGGAACTTCACCTCGACCGCAACGTTTCCGACCGCCGCATCTACCCGGCAATCAACATCGAAAAATCCGGTACCCGCAAGGAAGAACTCCTTCTTCACCCGGATGAGTTGAGCAAAGTCTGGCTGCTGCGCAAAGCGGTCAACGGTGTCCCCGCCGCCGAAGCGATGGAACTGGTTCTCGGCAGGTTGAAAAAGGTCAAAACCAACATCGAATTCCTGCTCACATTGCAGCCGGAACGCTGACACGTCAGAATGGAGGAGTGAACAATGAGTCAAAAAAGATCAAACGCCTCTCTTTTCTGGGCGGCTTTCATCATCGTTGTGATCGCCGCCGGAGTCTACGTTCTCTATCCATTCTGGAAAGATATCCGGGTCAAGCAGAACGAACTGCAAAAACAGGAAGCCGAACTGCATGACCTGAAAAAACGGCAAATGCGGCTTCAACAGCAGAATCAGGACTTGCAAACTTCCCCCGCCGCCGTCGAAAAGGTGGCCCGCGAAGAGTTGCGCATGGTCAGAAAAGACGAGTCCGTCGTCTATCTGCCCAAAGATGCTGAAGCCAAATGGAAAGAAAAACGCGATGCCGAGCGCAAATAACCGGCACTGAGATCCCCACGGGACGCGGCACTTCAGCCCGTCCCGTTTTTGTTTGCAAACAAGGCGAAGTACACCTTTCAATGGGCGGTGGCGGCATCGCGAAAAAAATAATCGTTTTTTTTAAAAAAACGGTTTGAAAAGTATCGTCAATAACGCTATATTTCATCATGTTCACAAAATTTAAAAATCTTATCAACATTTCACAAAAAAGGAGAAGTTCAAAGTGCGTAAAATTCATTTTCTGGCAATCGCCGGTGCAGCTGTCATATTGACCGGCTGTTCCACCCCCATCACCAACAACAAACCGGTCATCCCCGCGCCCGAACTTGATCCTGTCGCTCCCCCCGCCACCATCGACGCTCAGGCCGGTCAGCAGCAGGCGATCATGCCTCCTCCGCCGACTCCGGTTTTTGAACCCATGACCAACGTCACCTCCTCCGGCGGTGTCGACAGCGCCAAAGCCGTCACCGGCAAAGGCAAAAAAGCCACCCGCTCCGGCAAAAAAGGCACTGTTGTTTCCGGCAAAAACGGCAACGTTTACATCGTCAAAAGCGGCGATACCCCGGAACGCATCGCCCGCCGTCTGCGCATCCGTCTCTCCGCGCTGATGGATGCCAATAACCTCGATCAGGCTTCTGCCCGCCGCTTGCAGATCGGTCAGAAACTGGTCATCCCCACCGGCGCTGCCGTCAAAGGCAGAACCTCCGGCAAAGCGGTCAAAAAATCCTCCGCTTCCTCCGCTCCCGCCGCCGTCAGTGCTGATGGCATCTATGTGGTCAAGAGCGGCGACACCCCGGAACGCATCGCCCGCCGTCTGCGCGTCCGTCTTTCCGATTTGCTCACTGCCAACAACCTCGACCAGGCTTCCGCCCGCCGTCTGCAGATCGGTCAGAAGTTGACCATCCCGCAGAAAGGCAACACCGTTGCCGCAAAGAAAACCAAAACGGAAAATGATGTTCAGCCGCCGGTGCCGGTCGTGACTCCGCCGGTTACCAACACCACCGTTGACACCACCACCACCGATGGTACTGCAGACAACAACACTACCGTGAATCCCCCCGCGACTGGCGATGCCCCTGCCCCCGCCGCTCCGGAAGGCGAACCGGTTCTCACGGAAGTCACCGAGGATATTTCTTTGGAAGATTATGCCAAAAAGAACAACATCGATCCGGCCTGGCTGAGCAAGAACAACAGCGGCAAAACCATGCTCAAAAAAGGTGAACTTATCTTCACCCCTGCAAAATAAGCAAATTTGATACTTCCGATCCGGGGTCTTGCTGACCCCGGAATATTTCATTATGCACATTCTGATAACAGCCGGTCCGACCAGAGAAAAAATCGATCCGGTGCGTTTCATCTCCAACCGTTCCACCGGAAAAATGGGTTATGCCATCGCCCGGCAGGCAGTCGCATTGGGTCACAATGTCACATTGATTTCAGGTCCGGTGGCGCTTACTCCGCCGGAAGGGGTGAACTTCGTCCCGGTGGAATCTGCGGCAGATATGGCACAAGCAGTACATCTTCACGCCCCGTCAGCTGACATGCTGATCATGAGTGCCGCCGTTGCGGATTACCGTCCGGCGCACCCGGTTGACAGCAAGATGAAGAAACAACCCGGAGCATTGTTTTTGGAACTTGAGCGCACCGAAGATATCCTTGCTTCGGTCGGGAAAAACAAGCGCGCTGACCAGCTGCTTGTCGGCTTTGCCGCCGAAACTGAAGAGTTGGAAGCTCATGCTTTGGACAAACTCAAGAGAAAAAATCTGGACTGGATCGTTGCCAATTATGTTGCCGATGGCTTCGGCAATGACACCAATCAGGTGATTTTGTTCAATCGCAACGGCGAAAAGTTCCCCATTCCGCGTTCCGGCAAGGATTTGATTGCCAAGCAGATTTTTGAAATAATCACTGCTGTCTCATAAAAGACACACGACCGATAACAGAGGAAAGTATGTCCGGCGGCGACCGCCTCGCGCACTGTTCCAAGACAAGTTTTTTGCGCAGTTAAAATACTGGCGGCAGGAAATCTCTCGCGGGGATCGGTACGTTCAGTTCATATTTCACCAGTTCAACGATCTGCTTCTGACCGTTTTGAACAGACTCAGATTTTTTGGGAATCATCACTCCGTCATACAGTCCATAACCCAAAATCCGTGAGTCATAATTCAAATATCCGGAACCTAACTTCAATTTTCCGCTCATGCGCCGCAACAGAAAATCTTTGGCATCAACGTAGATTTTAAAGGTATTTCCATTTCTGCCCACGCAATCCAACAGATAAAACTCGCCATCTTCATTACTGCACCGGAAAATCTTCACCTCTTTAAATACGCTCTTGTATCCGACATCCGGGGTGCTGAACCGGGACAACGTCAACAACTGCTGCAGCTGTTCCCCTTCCAAACGTTTCAATTTTTTCCCGGATGCATCCGCCATCCAGCCTTGTCTGCCGTTGGAGCAGATGATCTGCTGAGGTTTATTATCCTTTAACGTGGTTATACGGAACTTGTCCGGAACGACCATTTTGGTCTCGACCATGCTCTCGATATCTTCGTCAAGAAACTGCGGTATCTTCACCGTTTGCACAAACTTGAAACTCTTGCTTTTGCGGTAATTTCCGAACGGGTCGTTCTTCAACGTCATCCGCCGTTCCAGCTCTTCGACCGAAATATCCGACTTGCTCAGCACATCCGATGACGCGCATCCGCAAACAACAAACAATATCAGCAACAGCATCCCCGCGCTGTTCAAAAACTTTTTCGCAAATTCCATAGCATTTTCCTCCTTTGCTCTGCATATAATATAGTACGTTGGAGAGAAAAAACCAGTCAAAAGAAAAAATTTGACGATTTTTTTTGTTATACCACTTGCAAGAATATCATTTAGGAGTTAAAGTAAATCCTGTGTATGTGTGAGACGCACTGCATGAAAGATGTTTTTTGAAAAATTTAATATACATATTTATGGAACAGTTTGAACTATGTCAAAACTTTTGATCGTTGAATCTCCGACCAAGGCACGCACCATCAGCCGGATGTTGGGAAATGATTTTAAAATCATCGCCTCCATGGGACATGTACGGGATCTGCCCGAACATGCCTTCGGGATCGATATCGCCAATTCGTTTACTCCGGAATACACAGATACTCCCCGCAGTAAACAGATTTTGAAAGAACTGCGTTCCGCCGCCGCGGCTTCCGATGAAATTTTTCTGGCAACAGACCCTGACCGCGAAGGAGAAGCTATCGCCTGGCATTTGAAAAATGCTCTCAGCGAATCGTTGAAGAAGAAATGCGCCCCCTTTCACCGTATCACCTTCCACGAAATAACCAAGTCCGCCATCGAACAGGCCATCGCCAACTGCAGTGATATCGACCAGAATCTGGTCGATGCCCAGCAGGCGCGCCGGGTTCTCGACCGTATCGTCGGTTATCAGGTCAGCCCGCTGCTCTGGCGCAAACTGGAAAAAGGCAGCAGCGCCGGACGTGTCCAATCTGCCGCGTTGCGCATGGTGGTGGAACGGGAACGGGCGGTTCTGGCTTTCGTTCCGGAAGAGTACTGGAGTTTTGCCATTCTTTTTGCGGCGGCGGATAATGCCGCTTTCAAAGGACGGCTGTTCAAAATCGGCGGCAAGGAGTTCCACATCAAGAGCGCGGATGATGCCAACGCTCTGGAAAATGCTGTCCGCAACGGTTCAACTCCGCAAATCAGCGATGTCTCCCGTCAGGAACGCAAACGCAATCCTTACCCGCCCTACACCACCAGTACCTTGCAGCAGGCGGCGAACCAGGTTCTGCGCTTCAGCGCCTCCAACACCATGCGTTACGCTCAGCAGCTCTACGAAGGTGTGGAAATCGGAACCGGTGAATCTGTCGGTTTGATAACTTATATGCGAACTGACTCCGTTACCATTGCCAAAGAAGCACAAGTTGCCGCAAAAGACTTCATCGTAAACACTTACGGTCCGGAATTCGCTCCGGCAAAATTCAATTTCTACAAAAACAAAGCTGCCGCCCAGGAGGCGCACGAAGCAATTCGTCCCACTGACGTCCGCCGCACTCCGGAGCAGTTGGCTCCCTATCTTGATGCACAGCAGCTCAAACTTTACACCTTGATCTGGAAACGTTTTGTCGCCAGTCAGATGGTTCCGGCAAAACAGGAGTTGATTACCGCCGATGTCACGGCAAACGGCAGCGACGGTAAGCTCTACACCTTCCGTTCCAGCACCACGGTCACCACCTTCCCCGGTTTTCTCAAACTCACAGAAGATCAGGTCAAAACTTCAACCAAGGAGGAGTGTGATCCTGAAGTTTTGAAAAATCTGCAGGTGAATTCGACCGTTTCCATCAGCAAATTTGACAAAGAACAGAAATTTACCGAACCGCCGCCGCGTTTTACCGAAGCCTCTCTTATCAAACAGCTTGAAGAAAACGGCATCGGTCGCCCATCCACCTACGCCACCATTTTGCGTACCATTCAGGATCGCGATTATGTCAATCGCGAACAGGGCAAACTCATTCCGACTGAACTCGGCTTTACCGTCAACGACTTTCTGGTGGAAAAACTGCCGGAACTCTTTGACATCGGTTTTACCGCCCAGATGGAACAGCAGCTGGACGACGTGGAAGCCGGAACGATAAACTGGGTAGATTTGATGACCGAATTCTACTCCCGTTTCGCCCCCTGGGTGGAAGCGGCAAAAAACAGCGGCGCGCCTCCGGCGGAGAAGGCTCAGGAGATTTTGAACATTTTCGATAACGTCACCTTCATCCAGCCGCAAAAAGTCGGCTCCCGCAAGTTTGACGATGCAAAATTTGTCACCTCCATCCGGGAAAAGTTTGCTCAAAGTTCCAAACTGAGCGAAAAGCAGTATCAGGCATTGACTGTTCTGGCGGCACGTTATATTTCCCAGATCGACCGGACGAAACTTTCCGGTGAACTCAACGCGGCTATCGATGCCGCCATCGCCGCCGAACAGGAAAAAGCGGAAAAACTCAAAAACCGTCCCCCTGCCCCCGATGGCGCGGGTTACGCTCCGGTTTTTGCCGCCTTCAGCGATGTGGAATTCGCCGCCCCGCGTTCCACCCGCAAAAATGCGTTCAGCGAAGAGAAATTCTTCAAATCCCTGAAGAAACAATCCGATTCCGGTGCCGCCCTTTCCGAAAAACAGCTGGCGGCTCTCAAGCGGATGGTGATAAAATATCAACAGCAGCTCAAAGACAGAGACTCCGTCTTTGCTCTGTTGCAAATAGATGAAGCTGACTCTGCTGCCGATTCAGAAAACGCAACCGCCGCAGCCGTTTTGCCCAAAGTCGATTGTTCCGGATTGCTGGCTCAGTTGGCGCAGGTAAAAAACTGGGCTCCCGCTGAAAAACGCGGCCGCTTCACCTTCGATGACAAGAAATTTTTCCAATCGCTTGCCAAGCAGTTCAAGGAAAAGAAACAGCTTTCTGAAAAACAAGCAGCTGCTTTGCAGAAACTTGCAGACAAATATCTGAACACACAAAATAAAGAGGCATGATCATGGCAGACAAAGATAAGAAAAAAGACAATATCGCTGATGCGTCCGGTAACGACTCCGAAAAAAAGGAGAAAAAAAGCAAAAAAGATAAGAAATCTTCCCTCGGGAAAAGAATTTTAAAAATTTCCGCATGGACGCTCTCTTCTCTGCTTGCGGTGCTGGTATTGCTGTTTATTTTCCGCGATCCGGTCATCAAATTCGGCGTAACGTCCATCGGCTCCTGGGTTACCGGCGTTGAGATTGAACTTGACTCCATTGTGACCAAACTTGATGGCTCAGTCCATCTCAAGGGCTTGCGGGTCGGCAATCCAAACGGTTTTGCCCTCCCGGAAATGGTCGATCTGGAAGAGTTCAACTTGAAGATCGATATTCCCTCCCTGACCTCTCAAGAGATCATTATTGAAAATCTTGAAGTGAAAAATTTGCTCTTCACAGCAGAATTTGACAAAAAAACCAACTTTAATGTCACCACACTGGTCAAGAATCTGGAACAGCGTTTCCCGCCGCCCGCCGAAACCCCTGCCGATGACAGCAAGACAAATGAACCTGATACTCAGGAACAATCCGAAGCTGATTCTGCTCCACAACAGGCGGTCATGATCCGCAATCTCGCCGTCTCGATCAAACTCATCCTTGCGCATGACCTCAGCGGTGCGGAATTGACCGCCCCCATATCCTACTCCACGACCGATCTGCAAGTCGTCGATGACGGCAAGGAACACTGGACGAAAAAACTGGCAGATGCGGCAGCAGAACTGGAATCCTGGTGTAAAGCCTGCTTCAACGCCGGAGAATTTATCGTCACTGCCGGTATGGAAGCGGTCGAAGGTATCGGCAACGTGCTTAAAGATGGCTTCAATTCCGGCAAGAAAGTTCTCGAAGGCGGAAAAAAAGTTCTTGACGGCGGAAAGAATCTCCTTGATTCTGCAACCAACATTTTCAAGAAGAAGTAACTGCTGTATCATAAAAGACAAGCACCACCGGTCGATCAACTCCACTGGTGGCGCGGCGCGAAGCGCACACGCGTTTTGCTTGCGCAAAAGAAAATCACTTTTTCAAAATGCTTTTTATTCAGCAGAAGAATAAAAAGCATTCAGATTTTTATTTTCGGGATTGAAATTTCCTCTTTCCGGTAGTATGTTAAGCGGATGTAATAAATATGTAGGTAATGTCCCGAATTTTGTGAAACGTGTATGACCGAACTTGCAACACGACGTATTGCGGTGAAGAAATATACTGCCTGAGAGCTGGTTTGTCAAACCATAAAACGGCTTGTTCGCGATCGGCGGATGGATCGTGGTGCAAGGTTGGGGGTAAATCAAGGCGAAGCCGAGGGAGTGTACGACTGTACTCGACCGAGGATGAGTCCGAAGATTTGCCCGCAAGATTGCCCGCGAGGCGCCGCCGCAGGTTGTATTTTTCACAAAAGGCAGGACAATAATAAATTGGGACGTAATTATGATCGGGAACGGATTTGACAGCGAAAAATATCTGGCAGAACAGTCGGCGGCAATTCTTGAGCGCGCCGGAAAATTTGGCGATAAACTCTATATCGAATTTGGCGGCAAACTGATTTGTGATTTTCATGCTGCCCGGGTTCTTCCCGGTTTCGACCCCGATGCCAAAATAAAATTGCTCCAGCGCCTCAAAGACAAAGTTGATATCATCATCTGCATCCATGCCGGTGCTATTGAGGAAAAGAAAGTCCGTGCCGACTTCGGATTGTCTTACGATGCCGATACCATGCGAACCATCGATGACCTCCGGGACTGGGGGCTTGATGTCAAAGCTGTCGTGGTCACCCGCTACACCAACCAGCCCTCGGTAAAAGGTTTTATCAACCGCCTTTCCCGCCGCGGCATCCGCGTCTACACCCACCGTCCGATCGAAGGTTATCCCACCGATCTTGACACTATCGTCAGTGAACACGGTTATGGTGCAAACGAGTATATCGAAACCTCCCGTCCCATTGTTGTCGTCACCGGGCCCGGCCCCAATTCCGGTAAAATGGCGACCTGTCTTTCTCAGGTTTACCACGATTACCAGCGCGGCATCAAAGCCGGTTACGCAAAATTTGAAACATTCCCGGTCTGGAATCTTCCGCTGAAACATCCGGTGAATGTGGCATACGAAGCTGCCACCGCCGATTTGGGCGATGTCAATATGGTCGACCCGTTCCATCTTGATGCCCGCGGCGAAACTGCGGTCAACTACAACCGCGATGTCGATGTTTTCCCGGTGGTCAAGCGGATTTGCGCCCGCATAATGCCTCCGGAACAGCTTTATGTCTCCCCCACGGATATGGGAGTCAACCGGGTCGGCTTTGCCATTACCGACGATGCGGTCGTCTCGGAAGCTTCCCGCCAGGAGATCGTGCGCCGTTACTTCCGCGCGTTGTGCGATTATGCCGTCGGCAGAGAAGAAAAATGTGTCTCTGAACGCATTAAACTGATGATGGACGACTTGAATATCTCTGCCTCTGACCGTACCGTGGTGTTACCGGCGCGGAAAGCGGCTGATGAAGCCGCCACCATGCCGGAAAGATGCGGCAATGACGGCGTTTTCTGCGGTGCGGCGATCCAGCTTCACGATGGTACTGTCATCACCGGAAAGAATTCTCCGCTTCTCCATGCGGCATCAAGCTGTATTATCAATGCCATCAAATACTTGGCTGAATTGCCTCCGGAACTCCATTTGCTCTCTCCGCAAATCATCGAATCGGTCGGCAAACTCAAGCACGATATCTTCAGAGACAAACAGCTCTCTCTCGCTCTCAGCGAAACGTTGATTGCCCTCAGTGTCTCCACTCCGTCCAATCCGGCAGCGGCACTGGCGATGGAGCAATTACCATCTCTTGCCGGATGCGAAATGCATCTCACTCACATCCCGACTCAAGGCGATGAAGCG
Organism: Lentisphaeria bacterium; assembly: GCA_017462015.1. Classification (GTDB taxonomy): domain Bacteria; phylum Verrucomicrobiota; class Lentisphaeria; order Victivallales; family Victivallaceae; genus UBA1784. The sequence continues at coordinate 5,455 of JAFTRX010000056.1, read as the reverse complement.
GCGCTTCGCAAGCTCGGCATCAACATCACCAGCGAGCCGGTGTTTGCCAGCCGCAACATCTTTATGGAATGAGGCTTGGCTGTAGAAGCGGAACGACGGCGTGCCCTCGTGCGCGCGGACTGCAGCTGGGCAGACTTCGGAACGGAGCAACTGGAGTGTGTGTCGCCTGACGGCGACCAGGGTAGTTTGTGAGGTGCGCCGCTTGCGCGGCTTATGGCTGCCGCCAGTACAGCTTGCAGCGCACTCCAAGTGGCACTCCGCAGTGCGCCAGCCGTAAGTGGAGAATAACGGTTACTTGTCTTCCACTGAACCGTTGTCGTTTTCATCGCGCACAAGCGTTGCAAGCGACCGGAACAACCGCGTTACGTCGACAATTCCTCCGATCAGGAACCACACCGTACATCCGATCCCGAGAATCAATGTCAGATAAACTTTAAAGTGCCACAATCCCATCCACCATTCCCGGGAAACTCCGGAAACAAAACCGTTTTCTCCGGCATGTCCGCCCAGAAAGTGACACGCTGTATAGACGATAAAAACCACAAACCATCCCAGTGTCCAGGTGATCGTTGACGCATAAAGTATCTTGTCGCCCAGAGTAAATTCTTTGGTAATACCAAGTCGTTTGGCAAGGAAACCGACCTTTTCGCTGTTGACGACATGTTCTTTGGCAGTATCGTATTCACCGCGATGCAGCATCTTGTCCAGATTAAAGTCCGGCCGCTTGAAGCAATAATGTTCCACCAGCGAAATCACGACGTAGAGCGCAGCACAAACCGCCATACCGATCAGACTGATAAACTGACCGTTTATCGGGAATTTTGCCAGCGTGACTTCACTCCATCCCAACTGGAACGTTTCATTGAGCCACGCTCCGAACTTGATCTGAGAACCGTTCCACACCTGCTGCAGCACGATTCCGATGGTCGCGATAAGCGCGCCGGTAACATAGCTGACCCACGCGGCGATAACAGACCCTTTTTTCCAGTAAAGACCGCCGATAATAGCCGCCCCTGCCCCGGAAACAATGGCACCGGTTACCGCAAAGAACAAATACACATACTCCGTCTGACGGTAAAAATAGCTGAACAACCATGCAAACACCGCAACTCCGGCAACCGATAACCGCAGTGCCCAGATATGCTGTCGCGGCGAAAACGCCTTCTTCCGGAACGGCATTATCACGTCCTGAACAAAAATGCTTCCCCAGCTGTGCATGTATGTATCATCCGTAGACAGCATCGCGGCAAACATGACCGCAACAAACAATCCCAGCAAGCCTTTGGGCATAATCAAAGATAACCCGGTGGGAACCAGCCCCTGCTCTCTCAGCTGCGGATCTTTGGTCTGCGCCAGCGTATCGGTGATAACATTGGCAAGTTCTGAAAAATCCTGATGCCGCATAATCACAATCAGCGCCAGCGGGAAGAGCATTATCATCAAACCCTGCGCCAATCCGCGCCACGTTCCGAGGATACCCGCCATCTTGCTTTCGTGCGGATTCTTTGCCGCCGCCGCATATCCCATGCTGCCCTGCCAGGCTCCGCGGGAATATATGGCACTGACAATACCAATAAGAAAATACCAATAGTTGAAATCTTTGATTTTTCCGGCATTAAACGGGTTGATCTGGGATACTCCCGGCTCATCGCTCAAACAAGATTCGATCTGGCTCCAGGAAACATAGCCTCCGGAGACATCCCAATCTCCGAGTTTGAAAATGAAAAATATGAAGATGATAAAACAAATGTTGCAGAACACCCCCTGCAAAAAGTCCGTTACCATGATTGCAATCTGTCCGCCGCAGGTGGCAAAAAACAATCCCATGCCGATCGCGAGGGTCAACAACACCGCATACACATCCCAGTTTATGCCCCACAACGGATAATATTCCGGCAACCGGCAGAAGAACATGAAAAAGCGGACACTGACCGCCGGAAAAATACCATAATTCACGACTCCGCACACCCAGGTTATCATACCGGAAGCAATACGGAACCGGCGGCTGTAACGCACCTCAAAAAACTGTGCCAGCGTGAAACAGCGCGTTTCCCGCAACCGGTAGGAGACCCACGCGACCAGCGACAAAATCAATCCGACCGGCGCCGTCAGCATCGCCCACCAGGTAGATGCAAATCCCGCCTTGTAAAACATTTCAAAGGTTGCCACCGAGTTGACAACAGCAAATCCGGCGATCCCCTGACTGATACTGAGAACGTAACGTCCGGCACAGCGGCTCGCAGCAAGGAAATCTGCGGCATTATGCAGAAAGCGGTTACTATAAAGCAGCACACCGACCAAAAGAACGATCATTCCGGCAACGATCGCCCAATCCAGCGTTGTCATCCCCGGATTTACATTGACTTTTACTGCAGATGCCAACAAAGAATACATACTTTATACCTCTAAAGATAATCATTTTGTTATAAAAATTTTAATTTTTATAAAATACCACACCAAACAGCAATAATCAAGTCGCGACTGCCTCTTTAAGCAAAAAAAGGAGTACAGTTTGCACTGTACTCCTCAAATCCGGCAGGGAAAATTTACTTTTTCGCTTCAGGAAGCTCAATATTTTCGACTGCAAGCGTATTGACTTTGTCCTTGGTGGTAAGCTTACCGTAAACGACAACCGTTTTACCGAATTTATCGGCGGCAACATCACCGGTGCAAAGCAACGTTTCTTTTTCATTGTTGGGGTTGACCAGAACAATGCTGTTTCCGGCTTTAACCAGACGGCCTTCGATCCGGACAGCCTTGTTGGCAAAGACCTTGCCGGCTTTTTCGCTGAGGTGGGAGAAGTTCAGCTTCGCCGCACGGTCAGGCATCAAATTGGAGAGGAGCAGCACGCCGGTCACCACGACCGCTCCGGAAATCAGGCAGCAGAGGAAACCGATTTTGAACCAGCGGAAGAAGGTCATGCGGGTGGGAGACTTCTTTTCCAGCATACCCAGCGCCACGATGTTGGCAGTAGAACCGATCATAGTGATGTTTCCGCCGAAGCATGCGCCGAAGAGCAGCGCCCACCACAACGGCATATCTTTGATGCTGACACCGAGCTGCTCGATGACCGGGCAGAACGCGGCAACAAAGATAACGTTATCAACAAACGCGGAGCCAACAGCAGACACGGAGAAGATAAACGGAACCAGAGAGGTTGTTTCCGTACCGGCGATACCGGCAAAGAATTTCGCCATGACCTGGTCAACACCGGTGAATTCCAGCGTTCCGGCAATAGCAAACAGCAGCATAAAGAAGATAAGCGTCCACCAATCGACCTCTTTTTCCACATAGTGGCGGGCACGGTTGGGTTTGCAGATCATAACGATACCGGAGCAGACCAGCGGCGCAACCAGCAGCACGCTGTTGGGGCTGAGGTTGAAAATATGCTCCAACTGGTGATGGGAAGCAATACAGCAGGTAGTGAGGATAAGCAGCGTAAGACCGGCTTTGTACGGAACTTTGACCGTCGGAGCCAGGGTCAAGCCCTGTGCCAGACGCGCCTGCAAGCGCTTGTCAAACTCCTTGAGGTCCTTGCGGAAGCAGAACATCGTCAGCGCAGTGACCACCAACAGTGCCAACAGCATCATCGGGAACGCCCACAGCATGAAGTCGCCGAAGCTGAGCATCGCTTTCGTTCCGATGTAGATGCCGACCGGGTTACCCATCATGGTACCGGCAGAACCGACGTTGGTACACAACACCGCGATAAGAATATACGGTGTCGGATCAAGTTTCAACCGGTCGCACACCTGGAAAATCAGCGTACTGACGAAGATGATACTGGTAACTTCGTCCACGGCACACGCAAGTAGAGAAGAGGCAACAGCCGTTACGGCAATAAACTTTCCACCGGTAAGATTCGGCATGGCAACGATCAACTGCACGATCCAGGTAAAAAATCCCAGGTCACGCAGCGCGCCGACAATGATCATCATACCAACCAGAAAGAGGATGACTTCCAGTGAACTTGATTCCACAAAACGGGCGATATTCAAACTCTTGCTGAAGATCAGCACCGCCAGACCGAGAAACGCGATCGCCAGACGGAAGGTCCAGAAGAACAACGTTCCAAAGATGATCGCGATAAACACGGCACACGCGATGGACTGGGTAACGTTCAGCGCACCGCTCATCGTCCCGGCAAAACCGACACCGCACGCAGCAGCGATCATCACACCGAAACGCCAGAGCATGCCGCCGAGCGACATTTTCATTGAGCTTTCACTTTCCATTTTTCTATACTCCTAAAAACTTATTCCCAGAACAATCTGGCGCAGAAAGATTTCAATTCAACCACACCCGCGTATTTTCCATCCCGGGTGATCAACAACTGGGAAACTTTGTTCACCAGGAAGAGCTTTGCCAGCTGCACCGCCGGGACATCAGCTTCCACAGAAACAAACTCTTCCCGCATCACATCAGCGACCTTGTTTTCCTCTGCCGTCTTGAGCATTTCAGCAAACGGCTGGAACTGGTAGATCGGAGTCAGATTCTCCATCCACAACAGATGCTTCGGCAGACTGTAGTTGAGCAGATCGGTCAGCGCCAGCACGCCGCGCAAGTCGCCGGTATTGTCCAAAACCGGCAATTCATCGCTCTTGGTGGTGGCAAAAGTGCGGATGGCATGGCCGAGAGTATCAGTTTCCAACAGCACTGCCGGCGGCGCACTCATCACATCAGCAGCCTTGAGGTAGACCGGCATATCTTCTTCCGTTTCCGCTTCCCGCAATGCAGCAAAGAATGCGGTCGGTTCACTGATCCGGGCAAGTTTGTTCAAACGGTCAGCATCTTCAAAGACAGCACTCAACGCCGCCAATATCTGCAAGTGAAGATTCGGCTCATCCAACGGAGTCAACACCAGAACCGTCATGCACACCTTGCTGTCACTGTTTTTAACCACAACACCGGCGGGCGTGGAAGCAACTGCGACCAGCGGGAACGGCAATCCGGCGATACGGGCATGCGGAACCGCCAGTCCCGGAGCGATGACCGTGGAAAACATACTTTCACGGGCGCGGACCTCTTCTCCGGCGTGTTCGATGTCAAGTTTGGGGTAGTGACGGTTCAAAGCCTCAAGCAGTTTTCCGAGAACCGCTTCTTCATCTGCAGCATCAACATTGCAAAGAATGTTGTTCAGCGACAGATAGTCGGAAAACTTTTGTTTATTCACGTCTTCCATAAAACAATCCTTTCACTATATCGATATTCAGGAAGCAACGAAATTTGAAATTCACATAATATAGCATAAAAACGGATTTTTTCAATGAGAGCAAAAAAAATAGTGAACAAAAAAACACGATGCTCAGGAGAAGGGGCTGTTACAAAACCTCGTCTTGGAATAGTGATGCGAGGCGGTTGCCGCCGAGCGCGCAGGCTGGACGAAGCGAACCGCCGGTCAACAGCCGGCGGACGCGCTGAAGAAATTCAGCGCGGGCGGAGGAAGCCGAGCAGT
>JAFTRX010000055.1 GCA_017462015.1 Lentisphaeria bacterium | reverse complement strand
GTTGGTATTTTCCTTCGATTACAGCGCCTGCGTTCAGCCGATTACATCGGCTGAACTCGCGGCTTACTGCTCGGCTTCCTTCGCCCGCGCTGAATTTCTTCAGCGCGTCCGCCGGCTGTTGACCGGCGGTTCGCTTCGTCCAGCCTGCGCGCTCGGCGGCAACCGCCTCGCATCACTATTCCAAGACGAGCTTTTACAACAGTCCCTGATGAGGATTCCAATATTTTCTTTTACGGTATATCAGTTGATGATACTGTTTTATTGATGCTGTCGATCACTTTTATATATTCCGGTATCGGCATCAAATCTTTCTTCTTTGCCGCGATTTTTTTGCCGACTTCAGCATCTTTATAAAGCAAATCAACCGCGATGAGCGTATTGAAGATGGAGCTTTCAACGTAAGCCTGTTCTTTGTTTGCAATATGATAGGTTATGCCGTGGCCGACGCCGCCGCCGCCCATGGCGTATGCGTGTACCGCCGGAATGACCGTCGCGACATCGCCCATGTCGGTACAGCTGGAGAGAAAGTTGGTGTTCGCATCAAAATCAGCATCCGGTTTGACAAACTTGACGACATCTTCCAGAACCTTGCCTAACTCAGCATCGTCATAGAGCGGCATATAACCGTTTACCGTTTCGATGGTCGCTTCACATTCTGCGGCTTTGGCGGCGTACATCACCACTTTGTCAAAACGCTCGTTGAGGTTGAGGATTTTTTCCACACTCGGCGCGCGGAGCATATATTCCATCGTCACCGTGTCCGGAATGATATTGACCGTATCTCCGCCGTTGGTGATGATGCCGTGGATACGGACGTAAGCATCGTTGCTGTAAACTTCACGCAGCATGGCAATAGCATTTAATGCAAGTGTCGAAGCGTTGAGGGCGTTGTTGCCGCGCTGAGGGGAGGCGGCATGACAGCTTTTGCCGTGGAAGGTTATTTTTTTATTGACACAGCCGTTGTGGTCATTGTAACCGTGCCGCGTGCTGAGGTGGTGCATATAAGATATGTCGACATCATCGAACACGCCCTCTCTTATCAACTGGGATTTGCCGGCGATGGAACGGATTTTTCCTTCTGCCATCAGACTTTTACGGTAATCAAGTTCGATGCCCTCTTCTGCGGGAGTGGCGATAAGGGCTATTTTGCCGCAAAGATGTTCCAGCACACCGGATTTGAGCAGTCCGACTGCGGTTCCGTACAAACTTGCGGCGCTGGAGTTGTGACCGCAGGCGTGGACAGCTCCGGTAGCTTTACAGCACTGGGGATGGTTGGGGAGTATGAGTGAATCCAATTCTCCGAGAACCGCCACGGTCGGACCGGGACGTCCGGTATCGATATCGGCGCGGAATCCGGTTACGGCAAGTCCGGTTTTGACCTCAAGTCCCAATTCCCGGAGCTGATTTGCCAGATACTCTGAAGTTTTGAATTCCCGGTATCCCGGTTCCGGATTGTTCCAGATATGTTCTCCGGTGGCGATGATTTTGTCTTTGTTGTTTTCAATGGCAGCCATTGCGGCATTTCGAGCTTGTGTCAAATTCATAAATATATCCTTTTTCGTTTATATGTTTGGGGTCTTGCTGTTTGTGGAGAAAAACTTTCTCAATTCCATCAGGGATTCCGGGCCTCTTCCTCCGCGGATTTCCAGAATCAATGGAACATGCGGCAAAGTTCCATCCCGCCATGCCGTAAAAATAGTGCCGAGGCTGATCAATTTGCCGAATGGTTCCGTTAACGGTTGATGGTTCAACATCTTGCCTGTCTCATCCGCAGCGACCTGGTGCAGATGGCATCCGTTGATGCGCGAATTGAAAAGCGCCAGATAATCGCTGATGTTGTAAGTTTTGGAAATGGGTGCATTGTTGCGTGCATGACCGATATCAAGGTGACATCCTGCCGGAATACCGCGCTCAATAAGTTTATCCGCAAAAGAGATCACTTCCTGCGGCGTGTATCCGAAACCGCGTTCTGCATCATCTTTTTCTCCCTGCTTCATGTGCAGATTTTCTATGCCGACCTGGATCCCGGCTTCTGCCAGCGGGGAAAATATTTCAGCTGTAATATCAGCTGCCTGATCCGCTTTTTCTCTGTCGGCAAAAACGCCGATACTGACTCGCGGAACATGAAACGTTATCCTGCGGGCATTGAAAAGCAGTGCTTTTTTGACGGCATCTTTCAGCGCTTCCTGACCGATCCAGCGGTCGTTTGCCCATTTTATATCCGGGAAGTGGATGGAAAAATATCTTCCGCCATTTTGCCGCCAGCAGGAAAGCTGTTGTTGAAACAATTCCAGTTTTTCTGCATCAAGAACAGCGTAACGCCATTCAAGCACAGGTACTTTTTCCTCAATGGCAAATTGCAGCGTCCCCCACGGATCGGCCATGGTCGAGAGTCCCAGATGGTCCAGAAATTCCTGTCTCTGCCGCGGGGGCCACCGGCGGGGATTGGCTCCGGGGAAGGGGAGACTGTCTTTGTGCCATATATTGTTTTTATCCAATTCAAAAAAGACCACTGCCGGGGGACCGCCGCTTGCCTTGTCCGGATCCATTCCTCTGACTGCCGCACAGGGGATCCCCATCATGCGGTGTCTTTCATCTTGATGAATGTGTCCGTATACTATTTGCGAAATAATGCCGTTCCGGTGTGCTTTTGCCAACAGCAGACGATCTTCTTCCGGGAAACGCTGCGGCGGAACATGGGTGACGGCAAGCAGATTTTTTCTCTCTCCTTTGGCAACAAGCTGATTGAGAAGCGCTCTTGCATCGCTGCTTAAAACGCCGGTTGAAGAATCCAGAAGCAAGACTCTTTCATCACAGCACGGAGTGGTCAATATTTTCCATGCCTGCGGGGTGTCAGTACGTCTTTCTGCATTGCCGGGAGTGTGAAAAATTTTACATGAGAGGGCTTTTAATTTTTTCACCAGTCTCCTTGCTGCAGGATATGTTCCGGTCGCTGTCATGTCTCCGGCGCAGACAATGTGCGAAACATGCCGCTTTTGAATTTGCTCTATTGCCCAATCAAGCACCTTTTCTTTTGCCGTATTCTCCTGATCCGGCAAATGCAAATCGGCAAGCACGGCAATTTTTCCCGGGGAAAATTCCGTTTGAACAGTTGAATTCGACCGCGTTGAACAGCATTTTTGCTGTCCGGGATCGTCATGAATTGTGTCCGGTTTTGTCAACTTCATACCTTGTTCCTTGTCCGGGGTGACTTCTGCTTGCGAAGGTAAATATACCACCGGGGAGGAAATATGTCAAGTTTATAGCTGTTTTTGCTTGAAAATTTATCTGTGTGACGTTATATTTTTAACCAGGTATCAACCCTAACATAAACTGGAGAATTTTTATGCCTAAAAAACGTTTTGCTTTGATCGGTACCGGTGCCCGTTCCGGTATGTACATCCGCGCGCTCACCGGAGGAGATTACAAAGACGCTGCCGAGCTGGTCGCTCTTTGCGATATGAATCCCGGCCGTATCGCCTATCATAACGAATATATTCAAAAAGAGTATAATCATGCTCCCATTCCGGCTTACAGCCACGAGGAGTTTGACAAGATGATCGCCGAGACCAAACCGGACACCGTCATCATCACCACCATTGACCGCACCCACCACATCTACGGCTGCCGTGCCATGGAACTTGGATGCGATGTCATCTCTGAAAAGCCGATGACGACCGATCCTGAAAAGTGCCAGCAGATCATCGATACGCAGAAGCGTACCGGTAAAAAATACACCGTCGCTTTCAACTACCGTTACAGCCCCCGCAACACCAAAATCAAAGAATTGCTCAAAAGCGGTATCTGCGGTGAGATCACCAGCATCAACTTTGAATGGCTTCTCGATACCAGCCATGGCGCTGATTACTTCCGCCGCTGGCACCGGGACAAACGCAATTCCGGTGGTCTGATGGTTCACAAATCCACGCACCACTTTGATCTGGTCAACTGGTGGATCGACTCCAAGCCGAAAACGGTTTTTGCCATGGGCGATTTGAAGTTCTACGGCAGAGATAATGCGGAACGCCGCGGCGTGAAAGAGTTTTATTACCGCGCCAAAGATCGCACGGTCGCACTGGATGATCCCTTTGCTTTGAGCGTGAAAAATGAGCGTGAATTTTTCAACAAGCTCTATTTTGATACCGAAAAATATGATGCCTACGTCCGTGACCGCAGTGTGTTCTCCGACGGTATCAGCATCGAAGATAATATGAGTGTCATGGTTCGTTATGAAAATAATGTGGTCATGAATTACACCTTGTGCGCGCACTGCCCGTACGAAGGTTACCGTATCTGCTTCAACGGAACCAAGGGACGTCTGGAATTCTACGTTATCGAAAGCGGAGTGACCGCCACCGATGAAGACATGTCCAGCTTCGGCAACCGGGAAAACGAAAGTGACCGCGACCGCAAAGATATGGCTCCGGAAATCATCTTCCAGCCGTTCTGGGGCAAGCCGCAGATCTTTACCTACGACAACACCAGCAAAGCCGGACACGGCGGCGGTGATGTCAAATTGATGAACAACCTCTTCTTCGGAGTGGAGAACGATCCGCTTTCCCATGCGGCAGATTTCCATGACGGAGCGTATTCCATTCTTACCGGTATCGGTGCCAACATCTCCATGGCGACCGGACTGCCGGTGGAAGTGCAGAAGCTTATCAAATTTTAAGCAGCTTTTCCGGAAAGAAGAACAACTTCTTTCCGGTTGAGGTTTGATGCGCGATTGGTGAAATTGGCAGACACGCGAGATTTAGGTTCTCGTATCGAAAGATGTACGGGTTCGACTCCCGTATCGCGCACCAACTTTTTTCGGGAAAAACAATAATTTATGAAAAATTTTCTGAAGGTTTTTGCAATGTCTGCTTTATCCGCTTTGAGTGTCGCTGCCGCAGAGATCCCTCCGGTGATGATCGCAGAGCAGCGCAGTGCTGAGTTTGCTGTTTTTGATTTCAATAAAAATTGGCTGGCTCCCAGTGCCAAGTTGTGGTCTTTCTGTCCCAAGAACGAGGTGTGTTTGGAAATCCCCTGTTCCAGTGACGCTGATAAAAGACCGTGTTATGCCCTGTGGGGCGCTCCCAGCGACATCAAGTGTGTCTTGAATAAAACTCACATCCTGTGTGTCGATTCTCTCGGCGGCGTGATGCTCGTGCGGATGGAAGACAAGAAGATCATCTGGCACGTTTATCCGCGCAACAATCCGCATTCCGCTGAATTGCTGCCGGACGGCAATGTCGTGACCGCTTCCAGTGAAGGCAACTATCTGCGGCTTTATGATATTAAAAAATTCTCTGCCGCCGATCCGGGAGCTACTCCGTTCAAGCAGTATCTTGCCGATGACCCGCACGGCGTGGTCTGGGATAAAAAACGTCAGCGGCTCTGGTGCAGCGGCATGTTCGGTGTGAGCGAGTGGAAGTATGATGCTGAACGCGGCGAACTTGAAAATATCAAGACCTATACGCTCAATTTAACCGATACAGTGTTCAAAGACCGTCATCAGCGTTTGCATGGTCACGATCTTTATCCGACACCGGACGGCAAACTTTTCATCACCACCAAAAGCGCGATTTACATCTTTGATCCGGATACGGGCAAATATGAAATGTTCAAGGCGTTGGAATCCATTAAAAGCTGTGATTCTGTCAACGGCAAACTGATGCTGCTCAAGCCGCAGGAACGCTGGTGGGCGGAAGGACCGCTGTTCCCGGATGACGAAGATGCAGGTAAACGCTGTTCGATTTTCCTTGCTAAAATCTACAAGGCGCGCTTTTTCAAAAACAACGATTTCAGTTATTGAACTATGGGCAGCTCGGATATTCGCAAAATAGATAAAAATATGGATTTTGTCTCTGCTGAAACCGGCGGTATGGTTTGGTACAGCGTTGATGATGCACCGTTGGTGCTGGACGGCTTGTATTGGCGGAAAGCCGGAGAGCCGCTCCGCCGGATACCGATGGGTTATTCCATCAGCGGTGCAGTTGATGCAACATTGTCCTGGCAGACTGCCGGTGCGATGCTGCGTTTTACGACCGATGCTGAAGAGATCCGGCTGGATGTCAGATTGAACAAAAACAGCAAAATGGATCACATGCCGGCAACCGGAAGCATGGGATTTGACATTTACTGTGGCAGCGGCAGCGGAAAAAAGTTTGTCCGCACCACCCGCTTTGACCGCAACGCTGATGCGTATACCGTTCCGATTTACGCGTTGAACGGACGGGAGAAAAAGCTGCGGGAATTTACGTTGCACTTTCCCTTGTACAGCGGAGTGGAATATTTCCGCATCGGATTTTCGTCCGGGGCAACGGTCCTTCCGCCGTCGCCGTGGAGCGATCCGCGTCCGGTGGTCGTTTACGGAACCAGTATTCAGCAGGGCGGTTGCGCCTCCCGTCCGGGGATGTGCCACACCAATATAATGAGCCGGATGTTGAACCGTCCTTTTATCAACCTCGGTTTTTCCGGCAACGGCAAAGGGGAACCGGCGGCGGCCGAACTGTTGGCAAGTGTGAAAAATCCTGCGATGTTTGTTCTGGATTACTATGCCAATGTGCGTGTTGACGGTTTGCGCGCCACACTGCCCGGATTTATTGATATTCTCCGCCGCGCACATCCGGAAACTCCGATCCTGCTGGTCTCCGGTACTCCGCTCGGCGTGGAACTTGACAATATCGAGTACATCTCAGAACGTCTGGAACAGACCGCATTCTATCTGGACGAGCTGCGCCGCCGCCGCGATGCCGGTGACGTCAACATCCACTTCCTTGATGGAACTTCGCTATACGGCGCTGATCCCTCGGAGTGTACGGTGGATGGTGTCCATGCGACCGATCTCGGTTTTTACATGATCGCCTCCCGGATGGCTCCGGTCATTTCCGGGATTTTGGATCAGAAAAATTCTTTCCCTGCTTGATTTTTTTCAAACATGAATTATTGTATGCAATGTAAACCGCCAATCTAAACAAATGAGGTGAAATTATGGCATCTGTGAAAATGTACAACAAAACCGGCGATGCAAAAGCCAAAGCTATTCAGGATAATCTGGAAAAGACCTTCGGTAAGCTCCCCAACGTTTTTCAGGCGATGGGACGTAACGGCGATTTCCTGGAATCCATGTTGAAACTTTCTGAATCCGCCGGACGCGGACTTGATCCCAAAACCAAAGAACTCATCATTATCGCAGTCAGCGCGGTCAACGGCTGCACCTACTGTCTGGATGCCCACCGTTCTGCGGCACTGGCTGCCGGTGTTACTGATGATGACATTACTGCGGCAATCGAAGTCGCTGCGGCGATTTCCGCATTCAACAGTTTCAATAAATCGATCGATCTCGTCTCCGATTTGAAGAGTTGAGGACGTGACTTGCCGCAGCCGAACAAGGTTTGAAATCGGTGTTTTTTCGGGAGCTGTTGCAAAATTTGAGTTTTTGCAACAGCTCTTTTTTCTCCGGTTGATTATTTTACTTTTACGTTGAGACGTGCCAGAAGATTTTTCATATCTTCCGGGACGGGAGCGGTGAACTCCATTATCTCTCCGCTTGCCGGATGGGGCAGGGTGAGTTTCCACGCATGGAGCTGCTGCCGATTTACTCCGGGGAAATCCGTGTGCCGTCCATACAACTGATCTCCCACCACCGGAAGATTTATACTGGACATGTGGACCCGGATCTGATGGGTGCGGCCGGTTTCGATTTTTACCTTTGCCGCCGCCAGCGGAATGTCATCCACATTTCTTGCGGTGATGATCTCATAAGAGGTGATCGCTTCTTTTCCGTTTTTTTCCACGATCGCCATCTTTTGCCGATTGACCGGATGACGACCGATCAGCGTCGTCAAATTTCCTTTGCGTTCCTGCGGGACTCCCCGGCAGACTGCAAGGTAACACTTTTTTGCTGTGTGGCGGGAAAATGCTTCTCCAAGTTTGAACATCGCTCCCGGCGTTTTGGCAATCACCAGGCAACCGCTGGTATCCTTGTCCAGACGGTGTACGATCCCCGGGCGGCTCTCCCCCGGAAACAGCTCGCTCATCGCCGGATAACGACCCAGCAACGCATTGACTACCGTTCCGTCACTGTTTCCGGCTCCGGGATGAACCACCACTCCGGCGGGTTTGTTGATAACGAGTATCTCTGCATCTTCATGCAGTATTTCAAATTCAAAATCCTCCGGTGCCAGCTCCAAAACCGGTGCATCCGGCATGAAAACTGTGATTGTGGCTCCCGGTTTTATTGCCGTCCGGGGCAATGTTACCGGCGCTCCGTTTATGGCAACATTGCCTTCTTTGATCACTTTCTGCAAAAACGCCCGTGAGGAATCAGGTATGTTCCGGGATAAAAATGCATCCAGACGGCTGCCGTTGTCCGCCGCTTCTGCAGTGAACTCAAGCGTTTTGTTCTTCATCGTTCTTCCGCTGATAGAATATCACCAAGCCGCAACCGGCAAAGAAGAGCAACATTCCTATCCACTGTGCGGGTGTGAGTTTGGCATAAAGGACATTATCTCCCCGTAACGTTTCATTGAAGAAACGCAGCACTCCGTAGATGGCAATATATACTCCGGTGGTGACTCCCCGCTTTACTTTGCGCAGCAGCCAGCAGAAAAATACGCAGAGAATAAAGTTTTCTCCAGCTTCCAATAACTGCACCGGATGCACCGGCAAACTGCCGGCAGCTTCTTCCAGCATACTGCCTGCCGGAGCTTTCACCCCCCACCAGAGTGTGGTCGCTCTGCCGTAACAGCATCCGTTGAGGAAGCATCCGATACGGCCGAGACCGTGTGCCGCCGCCAGTGCCGGAACAAAAATATCCAGCACCCGGATGAAGTCCAGTTTTCTGATTTTACTGTATACTACCAAACTCAGCAATGCCAGCAGAAATCCTCCGTAAAAGACCAGTCCTCCCTGGTCGATGCGGATGATTCCCCACAGATTGTTTTTATACTGGTGAAAAAACTGCACCACATAAAAAATTCGCGCACCGAGGATGCCTGTTACCATTGCCAGAAAAAGCAGTGTGGAACACTGATCTTTGGAAACTTTGGCAAATCTCCGGTTGAACTCCAAAAGAAACATTGCGCAGATAAAACCCAGTGCCGCCATGACACCGTACCAGCGCACGGTCAATGATCCGATTTGAAACGCGATGGGATGCATGATCATTCCTCGTTTGATTGTTGTTTGTTCTGCTGATATTTTGCGTAAATTTCAATACCCAGCACCAGCGCCAAACCTGCCAGCGCGCAGAGCAGGACATAAAATCCGTTGAGATTGAATTCCGGCATGTCGTAAACCACTTTCAACGCTGCCAAATCACTTCTTTGCAAGTCGATGGATACGGCGTTGTGCTGGAACGGCCATATCTTCGGCAGAGACCCCACCATGAAGCCGATCAGCGCGGCAACCGTGACATTGGCATGTTTTTCCATGAGGTAATTGAGCGCATGGACGAAACAACCCAATCCCAGAACACATCCGATCGCCAGAAACAGGAGCATTGCTATCTCATTCCCGTGAAGTTTAAAGTGCGCCATATTGGAAACCGCAGTCCATACCCGGTCATACTGACCGAGAACCAACAGCAGAAAGGAGCCGGACAACCCCGGCAGGATCATGGCAATGATGGATATCGCTCCGCAGAAAATCATCGTATACCAGGCGTCTCCGGTATTGACCGGAACCAGTGATATTACCCCGAATGCCGCGATGGCGGCAACGATCAGCGAAATAAATGCCTGCGGGTTCCATTTTTTTATCTGGTGGTTGACGGTGATGATACTTGCCGCAATCAGTCCGAAGAAAAAGGCGCGCGTGAGCTGAGTGTGTTCGTTGAGCATATAAACGATCAACTTGGCAAGTGTAGCAAACGCAACAAGCATGCCCAGTGTGAGCATGAACAGAAAACGCCACTCAATGCGCTCTTTCAATGCGTTGAAGTCACCTTTGCACAACAGTTTCAATGTGGTAAGTGAACCGATGGTCTTGAGCGCATTCACCAGTTTTCCAAACGCGCCCATGATAAAAAGCATGGTTCCGCCGGAGACACCGGGGATCACATTGGCACTGCCCATGAAGAATCCCACCAGAAAATTAAAAATGTCATTTTTGATATTTTTTGACAACTTCATAAACATTACCTTTGCTGTTTGGTTGTAAAAATACAAAATGGCAACCCCACCAGGATTCGAACCTAGACTAACTGGACCAAAACCAGTTGTGCTACCATTACACCATGGGGTTGCACTGATGCCCTGTTACAGACAACATAATATATAATATAAACCCGCTATTCTGTTTTTTCCACACCTTATCAAAAAAATTTAGAAAAAAAGTAGCACCCGGTCGAGTTCGCTGCAGTTTTTGAACGCATTTTCATTCCCGGTTTTCTCAATAAATTACTTAGAGGAATGCTATTATGTTGGCGCAAAATGTGTCTGTTGGTATGCTGAATCGCTGACGTACCCTATTGGCAATGCAGTATTTTCTACGCGCACAAGCTTGCCAGCCGGAGGGAGACAGCCGTTCCGGCTTTCTCCCCGCCGGACTCCCCTCTTTTCCAGTTCCCCGTCGCGCGCAACATCCGTTGGTATTTTCCTTCGATTACAGCGCCTGCGTTCAGCCGATTACATCGGCTGAACTCGCGGCTTACTGCTCGGCTTCCTTCGCCCGCGCTGAATTTCTTCAGCGCGTCCGCCGGCTGTTGACCGGCGGTTCGCTTCGTCC
>JAFTRX010000054.1 GCA_017462015.1 Lentisphaeria bacterium | reverse complement strand
TTGCGTGGGTGGAGTATGAATATTACCGCTTTACCGGAGACAAGTCCCGCATTTACCGCAATCTGGTGGAGAAATGCTATTTGCAGAAGCATTTTGAATTTCTGGAAAAAGAGTGCCGCTTCGGTTATGATTCGCCTTTGAGTGGCAGCATTGCCATGTGGCAGAAATTCGATGCCGGATACGCCTGGGCGGGGTGTCCATCCGGTATGGACAATACTCCGCGCAGCCGCGGCAATTATCACACTATTTTCTGGGTAGACGCACTGGCACAGATGGCACTGTCGGCAAAATATATCGACAAACTTGCCCGGGAGATCAACGAAACCGCCATCGCCGCAGAATATGAACAGAAATATGAAGAAAAATCCGCCTTACTCAATAAATACTACTTCGATGAAACTGACGGCTGTTATTATGATATCGGAATCAAATTCCATGAATTCTGGAAGGTGTTGACTCCGGCAAGTTTCTGGGTTCTGCTGGCGGAAGCTGCCACAAAGGAACGGGCGGCGCGCCAGATAAATACCATTTATGACCCCAATCTGCTGGGAGGAATGGTTCCGCTTCCGACAGTGGCGCGGAATGATCGGAATTTTACTTCCGACGGCAGCTACTGGAATGGTTCGGTGTGGCTGCCGACGACCTACATGACGGTAAAGGCTCTGGAAAAATACGGCGAATTTGATCTGGCATCGGATATTGCTTATCTGACCGTCAATCACATGGTGAAAACTTATGAAAACTTTTTCCCGCATACCATTTGGGAGTGTTATTCACCCACCGCATTTGAACCGGCACGCAATAAAAACGGCAAATATGTCCGCAAAGATTTCTGCGGATGGAGCGCGCTGGGGCCGATTTCACTTTTCATTGAAAACATCATCGGTTTGTACCGGGCAGATGCCGTTGCCGGCAAAGTGGAATTTCATCCGCGCAAAAACAGTTCTCTCCGTTACGGGGTCAGAAACTTCAAATTCGGAAACATCTCCTGCGATATCATCGTTGAAAATGGTGTCCTGAACTGCCGTTCCGATGCGCCGTTTACTTTGGAAACAGATTCCGCAAGTTATCAAATCCCGTGCGGAGAAGCAGCGATTAAACTTTGAAGATGGAGAAATTCGCCCCATAAGTTTCGTTTCAGGATAACTTACTCAGATTTCTAATTTCTGTGGGAGAGTGGCCGCTTTCGCGTTTGTAGGCGCGGCAGAAACTGGCGGCAGAATCATAACCGCACTGCTCTGATATCTCTTTAATGCTCATGCCGGAGTTGCGCAGCAGATATGTTCCCTGGATCAGCCTCCGGCTGCGCAGGTAAGTCCCCAGACTGCGCCCGGTCTGCTTCCGGAAAAACAACCGCAGATTACTGGAAGAGAACTTCAGATACTCTGCCAGCTCCTGTATGGTCACTTTATGGCTCAAGTTCCTCATGCAGTAAGAGGTAAGCCGATGAAGAATTTCGCTTTTTCTTGCCGTCAGCTCCGGCGGAAGTTCCGGCGGAGAAAGAGGTTCTACTATCTCCGGCGTGTGGCGGTGGCGCAACAGTTCCAGAAATTCTCCGAAGCGGTAAACAAGAGTGTTCAGACGGTTGTTGTGTTCCTGAAAATTTTCCGCAAAATCCACCGCCATGTGCAGCAGCATCTGCCGCATCCGGAAATCGGTCGGCAATATGATGTTACGGAGGACATGCAAATCTCTCGCCCGGCTTCCGCTCAGTAAAAAACGCACCTGCAGCAGATGATTGGGACAACCGCTCAAGGGCTTCGTCCGGTGGGCGCAGTTGGGAAAAATCAGGAGCATCTGCCCGGGAAGCAGAGAAAACACCCGCTGTTCGATTTCAATATCAACTTTGCCGTCAAGCAGATAAAGCAGAATGTAACTGTCGTGCAGAAACATCGGAGTGATCTCCTCCCGGGAACGGTAATAAAACTGCACCTTCGACGGAATGGGCATAATATATTCCGGATACCCGGGAGAAGCATGGACATACTCCGGCAAATTTCTGGCAGCATCCAGCAACTTTTCAGTCAACTTGCTAATTTTAGTCATTTCTGCAAAATCTATAATCACTTCTGTTATTGGCAAAATCATCATTTCTGTGTATAATATACATCGAACA
This sequence comes from Lentisphaeria bacterium, assembly GCA_017462015.1. Classification (GTDB taxonomy): domain Bacteria; phylum Verrucomicrobiota; class Lentisphaeria; order Victivallales; family Victivallaceae; genus UBA1784. The sequence continues at coordinate 132,903 of JAFTRX010000054.1, read as the reverse complement.
TTGTAGTGTTGTCAAATGATTTTCACATACAAAAAAAAGGAATTACGGTTATGGACAGAAAATTTAAAAATTCCAGACTGCATGACAAACGTCAAAAAACAGGCTCTTTTACGTTGATCGAACTGCTGGTTGTGATTGCTATTATAGCGATATTGGCAGCAATATTGCTGCCCGCTCTGCAGAGCGCCCGCGAGCGCGGCAAATCCGGCAGCTGTCAGAACAATCTCAAGCAGATCGGCACCGCCATGGGGCAGTATTACGCTGATTTTGACGATTTCATCCCTCCGGTGGATTATGCCCATCTCCCGGGAACGAGTACTTCATCCAAGAACTACACCTCTTGGTCCCAGATGATGTACAACGCCGGATACTTCCCCACCATCAAGACCTTCAGCTGCCCGGCTGCCCGCGCCCGTTTCAAAGACCCCGACGGTAATATCGCCACCCGATTGGAGAAAAAGACTAAAGCCGGTTTCTGTTACGTTGAGTACGGTTTGAACTCCCACCTCAGCCCCGCCGCTACTGATTCAAAATCCGTAACATTCTGCAAGATGAGCCGCTTCAACAGAAAAGCATCCCAGGTACTCTCCCACACCGATTCCGTGTACAGCTGGGCAAAACAGGACAACGGTTACTACGCACTGGGCAACGGCGTATTCATCAACGATCCCCACATGAGACAGACCAATGGTGTGTGGCTGGACGGTCATGTGACCTCGCTCAGATTTACCGATGATATGCGCGGAACCTCCAACCGCAACTTCATTGAAAAGTGGCAGAAATTTTATTTCGGTAGAGATTTATGAGAAAAACAATTCTATTGTTGGCTCTGTGTGCGGCAGTTTGCTGTCAGGCGGAAAAGTTTCCGATAATCTTCTGTCAGGCGCAGCTGAAATATCCCATTTCCAGCGGCGAATCCAAGGTGATGTATTACAGCAACTGGGTGGATACTCCGCTGCTGATAAGTTCCCGTTTTCCGCATAAAAACAAAGCTCTGGGCAAAGAAGATTTCAGATTTATGAGTGAGATCGCCCGGGACTACGGTTTTTCCGGTTTCGGCTTCTGGCGGGCGATGATCCGCACCAAACGGCGGTCGGATTTTCTGGAATACGCAGAAAAAGACCCGGTGGCGAACTTCAAGCTCATTCCGTTCATCTCCCGGGGCAAAAACACTTCTCCGGCAGGATTTTACGCGCCTGCCGATGCTCCGCGGCTGCTGAACAGTCCGGCAGTAATGGAGATCAACGGCAAAAAACTCTTCTGGACTTACTCCGTGCGCAACAACAGCGAGTTGGAAAAATATCAGCGGGAAATTGCCAGATACGGCAAGAATTTTATCATCATCCAGAGTGACAGCTTCCCGCGTGAGGTCTCCCGTTTACCGCTGAATTCTGACGGCACTTTGCATCCCAAAGCAGCGGCGGCAGTGCAGAAGATCGTCCGTTCCGCATTGGATAAGTTCGGCGGTTTCGTCTGGGGCGGCATGTCCACCAACGGAACCACCGAAAAAGGTGAACGCGTTTTTTATACCGCCCGCGCCAAAGCGGTACTGGCGGAAACGGCAAAAGTCTTTGCTGAACCCAAGTACAAAGGTAAAATTTTCGGCGGCGCCGCTGTCGCCGAACACTCCAACGCCGGACGGCTGGGCGCTACACTGACCAGTGACGGTACACGAACCTTGCGCAACTCGGTCACGGCGGCACTCGATGCCGGTGCGCAGATAATCAACATCCCCGAATGGGATGAGCAGAATGAAAACACCTCCCTGCGTCCGACGGTGTATAACTCCTTTGCCTACATGCGCATACTGCGTTATATCACCATGTCGCGCCGGGGAGAAAAGAAGTTCCATCTTGCCAGCGATGACCTTTCCATCCCCAACGTTATCATTTCCACGCGCAAATCTATCGTTCTCGGCGAGATTTTGAAGATCGAACTTCTCTCCATTCCGGACACCGCCGATGAACGCGGTACGCGCAAAGTCAAAGTCATGCTCTACTCTCCTGAAGGCAAAGAAGTTTATGCTTCCAAAGAAATTTCCCTTGACCGGAGCAAAATGAGCGAGTTCCGCCTGGAACTGCCGTCCGAAAAGTTCGCAGGAAACGCCGCCTTGCAGTTGAAAGCGGTCATCGACGGCAAAACTTACTCCGGTTTCACTCCGGTACGGCTGCAAGCGACCTGGAACAACGATTACAAGTATGCCAAACATCCGTTGCGCAACATGCTTATCAACGCGCCGGAAATCAAATTTTCCGTCACCGCCAATGCGGATGACAACGATTACGCCACCGTCAGCGCCGAAGTCGATTCTCCGGAAATGATACGCTTTGCCGAAGTCATCGAAAACGGTGACGGCATCTACACCCACGGCGGCAAAGACCGCCACGGCATCGTCAGAGAAGACGACGACTTCTACGCGTTCCGGATAAACTTCAACGCGATCATCCCCTCCCGCGCCAAAGGCAGTATCGCCATCACCGGTGCTGAACCGTTGTGGTACACCAGAAACAGCAAAGTTGCAAACGGCAAATACTCCGTCAATAACAAAGCAATGCACTGGTTCACCAATGATTTCCTGAAAATCAGCAAAAAATGTGATCCGGCAAAGGTGACTTTCGATGTCCGCATCAACGGCAGCAAAAAGATTTTCACCCTCGCCGAACTCTTGAAGAACAAGACTGTCATCCTTCCCTTCCCCAAAGGTGTTACGGCATCATTCACCCGCCAGCTGCGGCAGCTGCGCCACCCGGAGGACGGAAACTTCAAAAAGTTCAGCTTCAAAGTTCCGGTCATGCCGGATCTGCCGGTTTCGACTTATGTCTTGCAGCTCATCACCACGGACGGCAAACTTTACCGCAGCAAGCCGGTGATACTCAATCGCAAAGACACCGGTAAAAAAGTCAAAGCCACAGTGTGGTCTGATACGTTGAAGCGCCCGGTCACGCTGACTCTGCCGGAGAACTTTGTCCCGGTTCTGGAATATGGCAAAGTGCCGTTCACCGGTGTTGAAGAAGCCAACACCTTCGGTCGCCGTTTCTGGGGTGTGCGCGGAAGTTTCTACAATCTGGCGAATTTGCGCCTCGGCGGCGGCGGCAGCTGTTCCAACGGTTGTTCTGCCGGATTGAGCAACGGGTTGAAGATGTGGGGAAAAATCTCCAATATGGTTCCGGAAAAAGCCCGAAACACCTGGACTTTCAAGGGTGGAGAACACATCGCCCTGCCGCCGGGAACTGTTCCCCGCCGTGCCGCATTCAGCATAAGTTTCAAAATCTGTCCGGAGGAACTGGGCAAAGAACAGTTCATCCTCGGCTGCAAACGGGAATATATCGGCGTACTCAATGATCTTGTTATCAGCAAGAATGGTGCGCTTTCCGGAAATTATTTTGCCGGCCGTTCCCGCAACTTCCGCACCCGCAACCGCCTGATTGCCGGTCAGTGGAACACCGTCACCGTTACCAACGATATGAAAAATTATTACATCACCATCAACGGCAAAACCGAAAAGATCGGCAATGTGCTTGGTCCGGGACTTTACGACATGCCGACGACCGTGGGCTGCTGGGAACCGGCAAAGGCGTTCAAGGGAAAGATTTCCGATCTGAAATTCAGCCACGCGTTTTGAACCGGAAAAACTCAATCCAGTTCAGAGGTGATAAACTCCATTTCGGCGGCGATAATGCCGCCGTTTTTTATGTCCTGAACGATGGAGCGCTCCAAATCGCGGGAGGGAAAATTTATTCCGCAGGGCAACGTTTCAAAAAGCAGTTTTTCAATACCGCAGTTATTGAGTGCCATGGTGGCATCGATATACTTGAGATGTGTCGGCTCATCCAGAATAAAGTTAACTGGATGCTTCCCATTCAAAACGCGCGATGCCGGAAGTTCCACTCCGAACTCATCTTCCACGCCCATATTGGCAATGACAGAACCGGAATCGGCAAGCGCCGACGCAAACGGTGCTAACGCTCCGGCAACACCGGTTACTGAAACGATGCACCATGCATCGCGTATCGCCGCTTCAACTTCCGCATGGTCAGCCGCATCAAGATAAGCTGTTCCCGGCGGTAAAGTTACTCTTTTCATATCCGCAACCGTCACCTGCGCTCCGGCAAGTTCAGCATACATTGCCACTCCGCGCCCGACTTTGCCGCCGCCGAAGATCAACACCTTTTTCCCGGCAAAACTGTCGTAGTTCAACTGCCGCATCGCCCGGAGGAACCCTTCGCCGGTACCGAGGATGGTCTCAAGTTTTTTCAACACGCCGGAGTCGGCAGAAAATACCGGCTGTTTCCAGTTGCGGTAATATTCCAACCCGCTCCGGGTCAGCTCCACATAACCGGCACGGCTGGGGATATGACGGGAACTTCCCGCACAATCAGCCACCACATCAAAGGTCTCGCGTTCAATTCCGGCATCGGCGACACGGATTCCGAACTGCGGCAAAATGCGGCAGATTTCAACATCGCAGGGAATATTTTTTCCGACAGCGGCAGTAACTTCCGCTCCGGCACAGAGCAACGCATAATATTTCACCATGGTGTTGCGGAAGACCGGAGTGGCATCAAAAATGCGTTTCCCGGCAAGCGGGCGCGATTTACGCCACCGCTCAGCTTGTGCCGCCAGCGCCGGGTACTCCTCCGGAAGATAAAAGCGGTTGATATACTCAAACAGTTTTTCCGGCATTTTCCAACACCTCCCGATCACTGAAATGGTGCTTCACCCCGGCAATTTCCTGATAATTTTCATGCCCCTTTCCGGCAACGATGACCACATCGTCGTCCCCGGCATGATTCAATGCATAAAGCAGTGCGGTTTTACGGTCGACTTCAGTATGAAACGCCGTTCCCTGCGGAATACCGGAAACAATATCGGCAATAATCGCTTCCGGCGCTTCCGAACGCGGATTATCACTGGTAACGACAATAACATCGGCATACTCTGCCGCCGCCTCTCCCATCCGGGGGCGTTTGCTTTTGTCCCGGTCTCCACCGGCACCGAAGACGACCCAGAGCTTACCTTTGGCAAAAGGTTTCACAGTAGATAAAACGTTGCGCAACGCATCATCCGTGTGCGCAAAATCAACAAAGAATCGTGCCGGGGACGCGGTATCCACCTTTTCCAGCCGGCCGGGAACCTGAAACGGCAGCTCCGCACATTCAGACAATTTTTCCGGCGCAAAGCCCTCTGCCCATAAAAGTGTCAACACTCCGGCAAGATTGTGGATATTATACGCGCCGGACAAACACGACTTCACCGGCAGAACGGTATCATTATGCTTCAGATTGAAACTCACTCCCGACGGGGTGCTTTCCATATCCGTTATCCGGTAAACGGCATCCGGGGCAGTGCCGAAACTGGCAACCGTACCCACTCCGCCAAGCAGCATGGCAAGTTCCCGCCCGTAAGGATCGTCAATATTTATTGCCGCCGTCCCTCCGGGAACAAGAAGCTCTGTGAACAAGCGCACTTTGGCGGCAAAATAGTTCTCCATCGTCAAATGAAAATCAAGATGATCTCCCGTGAGATTGGTGAATATCGCGCCCCGGATACCGGCGGCATCCAGACGGTTCTGCGCGAGTGCGTGGCTGGAACTCTCCATCGCCGCCGCATGCAGACCGTTTTCTTTCATCCGGGCAAGCAGACGGAAAAATTGTCCGGCATCGGGAGTGGTGTGCGTGGCAGGGATGATATCTTTTCCGTCGCGGTATTCAACCGTGGAAAAAAGACCGCACGGAATCCCCGCATTACGGAGGAAAAAGTTCAATAAATAAGCACTGGTCGTCTTACCATTGGTTCCGGTCACAGTGTAAAGTTTCACCGCATTATCCGGTTCCCCGTAAAGCGCCCGGTACAAATATGAGACGATTTTACGGCTGTCTGAGACGGCAACATACTCCACATCGGGCAGACGTTCATCCAGTACGCCGGAGTATATGATCACCCCCGCGCCGCGCGCTGCGGCATCAGGAATAAACGCTTTGCCGTCAAAGTTGACTCCGCTCACAGCAACAAAGATATCCCCGGGAGCGACCTTGCGGGAATCCGCCGTCACCGCCCGCTGAGGGAAGCGGCCGATGATCTCCGCCGCTTCCCGAACGAACTGTTCCGCTTCCGGCATCATTGCGCCGCCTCCGGCAAAGCAAGATAGACCCGATTGCCGTTGGAACCTTTGGCAACCACCGTGTCTCCCGGACGGACGATCGCGGCAAGGTACGCTGCGGCATCCGTGCTGTTCAGGAAAAATTTTCCGTTTCCGGCAATGCCGTCAAACTCAGGGCCTATCGTGATCAACCGGCAAGCAGAGAACTCCGAAGCCACAATATTCAACAGTTCAATATGCTCGTTGCGGCTGTTTTCCCCAAGTTCCCGCATGCCGCCAAGACAGAGGATCAGCTTCTCAGGCGCCACTCCGGACTTTATCAATTTGAGCAATGCCCGCATACTGGCGGGATTGGCGTTATAAGCATCGTTGACATAAACAACATTGTCTACTACAGTCTGCTTCATCCGCTGTCCGGGCAGCGTGGTCAACGTCAAACCGGAAGCGATCGCCTCTTCCGGCACCCCCAACGCCAGCGCAGAAGCAGAAGCACATGCCGCGTTAAGCGCCTGATGCGCGCCGGACAATGCCCATTTGACGGTAAAACGTTTACCGCTTCGCGGAAAAATAAGTTCAAACTCGCTTCCGGCAAGATCGCCGTGAAGATAATTGACCGCAACATCACAAACCGTTGCATCGGTACCGAAAATCAAAATTTTATGATTGCCTGCTGCACGGGCAAGAATCTCTCTGCCATGAACATTTTCCCCCATCACTGCGACACCGCCGCGCTCCAAACCGGAGTACACCGTACCTTTTTCAAAAGCGACCCCGTCAAGGTCGATCAACTTTTCCAGATGACAGGCGGCTACCGTATTCACTCCGGCGACATCGGGACGCGCCATTGCCGATAATGGAGAGATCTCTCCCGGGGAACTGGTTCCCATCTCGATTACCGCATAACGGTGGTTATCATTCAGACGGAGAAGGTTCTGCGGAACACCCACATGATTATTGGTGTTACCGATAGTGTACAGCACGGCATCGGGATTTCCGGTATATCCGGTCAGGATCGCCCGTACCATCTCTTTGGTACTGGTCTTGCCGACACTGCCGGTGACAGCAGCAACTTTCAATTTCGGAAAACGGTTGCGGTGAAACTTTGCCGTCTGCTGGTACGCGCGCAAAACATCATCGACTTCCAGACAGGGCAACTCCGGACGGAAACCGGTGAAATCTTTCCTTATACACAAGGCACAACAACCGGATGCGGCAGCTTTATCCAGAAAATCATGAGCATCAAAGCTCTCTCCGGCAAGGGCAAAAAAGATTTTTCCCCTGCCATCGCTACGGGTGTCAGTGGATATCTCCATTACCGGAGGCAGTGTTGACGTGTCAGAACTCCACTTACCGCCGGTGGCAAAAGCCAACTCCTCTGCTGAAAAACACGCCGCACTCATGACCACACTCACAGTGCATCATCGGAGTTGATGATATTGCGTACCACGTCATCCCGGAAAACCACCCGGATCTGCTGAGTGGGGGTACGCCAGTAGATCCAGCTCTCATTGCGTTTGTCCGGAGTGCGGATAGCGGGCGGCGGTCCGTAAGCCAGCTCCACATCGTTCCGGGTCATGCCGGGAACGACCTCTCCCCGGAGGATACGCGCTCGTATCTTCTTATCCCGGTCACTTTTTGCGGGGATGGAATCCAGCGGATTTTTACTGGTAAAGGTCTGCGCGATAAAATCACGCATGGTACAAAGGCGGTATGCCTCCTCAAACCGGATGGCAAAAACTTTGCCGCTTTTTTTGTCGCGGAAATGGATACGTTCCGGGAAACTGTCGGTGGCAATGGGTTCAACCACGCTGCCGATGGGGATAAAAGAGCCGCTTTGAATATTGAGACAGCTTACCTCTTTGGGGTCATCATACCAGAGATTGTACCGCGTATATATCTCCTGACCTTTTTCCAGCTGGAACACTTCGGAAAAAACTACCGGATCAGCACAACCGCTCAAAACAGCCGCCACCGCTGCCGCACACAATACCATGATTTTATTCATAAATACACCTCTTTCTGTAAAACCAATGTCTTCGATAATTAATATAGCATGACAGAACAAACATTGCCACACACCGCGAGAAAAAAATAACCGTATTTTTTCCGCCGCAAATCATCGTTTCGGGAAAGCTGTGAACAAAGAAAATGGGCAAGATGCAAATACGCTCCGGTGGTTGTAAGAGCCGGACACCGCCGGTTCTCCCACACCGCCACACTTGATAGTAACAGAACAGCGACAAAAACCAGCAGAACGTAATTTGCATCAATGCCCGAAGAAAAAAACATCTCATACATATATAGTCCTGTTCCAGTGAAAATCTTTCAGCAGATTACGCATATTTTTAAAAAAAAGTATACAGCTGTCCCATAAAAAATCCCCCCTGCCGGAATAAAAATCACTTGAAAAAATCCCGGAGTGTGGTATATTCACCCCCATGATGAACACATGAAAGGATTGTTTTATGCATGGAGTACTGAATCTTTCTCCCGGTATCGAATTTGCTGAATCCCAACGTTTCTGGCAGGGCTGCCCCACCATTTTACGCACCCCGAAGGGCAGACTTTATGCCGGCTGGTACTCCGGCGGCAGCAGAGAACCATCTTTGCGCAACTACAACGTCCTCGTCAAAAGCGATGATAACGGCCGCCACTGGAGCGAACCGCTTCTGGTCATCCCCAGTTTGAGAGAACACATCATCTGCTGTATCGACATCCAACTCTTTCTCGATCCCGCTGACCGCATGTGGATTTTCTGGACTCAGCGCGACTTTCACTACCCCTTCGATGATGAACGTCACTTGTCCACCTTTGCCGCCATCTGCAACGATCCGGATGCGGAAACACTCGTTTTCACCGAACCGCGTTTCGTCACGCCCGGTTTCCTCCGCTGTCAGCCGACCGTTCTCAAAGACGGCAGATGGCTTTTGTGCGCTTACGATTTCCGTGAAGGCAATTATCACTACTCCGAATCCGCAGACAACGGCGAAAGTTGGACTCGCCGTCAGGCGGCAAAACGCTGCTGCGCCAGAAATTTTGACGAACCGATGATTCTTGAACGCAATGACGGCACTCTGTGGTTCCTCGCCCGTACCGCTGTCGGTGTCGGTTTTCTGGCAGAAAGCATATCCTGTGACGGCGGAGCCTCTTGGAGCGACTCCCGCCTGACCGGCATCGCCGACCCCTCCGCACGCTTCTTTCTGCGCCGCCTCAACTCCGGTAACGTCATTCTGATAAAAAATGACAGCCGCCATCAGTCATCCTCCGATCGCGAACGCACCCGCATGACCGCGTTCCTCTCCGATGATGACGGCCATACCTGGAAACACTCTCTGCTGATCGACCCAGGTCAATCCTCCTATCCCGATGCCGTGCAGGATGCCGACGGTACAATCTACCTCGTCCATGACCGGGGCCGCTTCTCCTTCGGAGAAATCGTAATCTCCCGCTTCCGCGAAGAAGATATCATCGCCGGAACTGTCATTGACCGGAACTCATTCTTAAACCAGATCATCAGCAAAGTTCCGGCAAAACCATACGATGCCGCTGCTCTTGAACACCAGCGCGCAGAAGACAAATCCGACCTTGAACCCTTTTTCAAAAGGTGACTGGCATTTCGGGGGGAAGGGGAAAAATTCTTTTCACGAGAAAAGAATTTTTCCCCTTCCCCCCGAACCCCCTATCCCTTTTTAAGAAAAGCGATATTTTTTGCTCCCGTTGGTCGCGCTGGCGCTATGCGGAGTTCCACTTGGAGCGAAAACTTAGTGCTGGACGTGCAGGACAGCCAACTTGAGTGAGCAGCGGTAGTGGACTGGTACGCGCCGAAAAAAACGCCGCAAGGCGTTCATAAGCCACCGGCAGGTGGCGCAACTCACCACAACCTTGGTCGCCGTCAGGCGACACATAGCCAGCCAACTCCGTAGGCGGCGATATCGCGCCGCTATCCGGGAGTTTTGCCGAGGAGCCGCGAGGGGAGTGGACTACTGTCCTCGACCCGAGCGGCGACGACAGCAAGGCTCGCGGGAGCAAGCGAGATCGCCGCCCGACAGCGAGCGAGAGCGTTGCCACAATACCTTGCGCTCTCTTGCCGTGTAAAACAGCTTGCCGGACTCATTTTCAAGAAGCTGCGCCGCTTCTTCAAATCTCCCCAACTCCTGCTGAAAATCCGCGTAACGCATCATGATGGTCAAATTCAACGGATGATGCCGAAACTTTCTCATATCCAGATAATAGAGTATATCCAAAACCGCCGTTTCCGGCGAACGGAAATATACCGCATGCAGCTCCGCCAACTGCAATGCCACCTCCGGCGCTGCCGGTCTCTTCAACCTCATTTCGCACAACTCTTTTTCCGCAAGTTTATACTCTCCGTTGGCAATCAACCCCTTCTGCCGGGAGATAAGCACGGGAGATTCCTTCAGAAAATGGCGCGGATAAAGCAGAAAATCCACGACCCCTCGCGCAAACGTTCCTGAATACAAACTGGCTCCGACTATACCGAAAAAGTACAACGATGCCAGCAAGGGGAACCCCCACACCACAACTTCCAGCATCGCACCATATCCCAAAGCGTTGTTCTTGTCCGCCGTATCTAACTGATCGCCCAGCTGCCGCATCACGAACACCAGTGGCATTGCGCTCGCAATCAGCACTGCCAGTTTGAAAAACCAAATATGCTTTTCGATAAAGTGTTTCACTTCGTTACTCCAACGGTAAAAAGTCTGCTTCCGGCATCTCCCGGCAATTCTATTTCAGGAGTGACCTCCCATTTCACCTTTGCGAGCTTCTGCAATTCCGGCAGCTCTTCCGCCGCCTGTCCCGGTGTTTTATAAAAAATCCATCTGCCGTTTTTCGCAGTAAATTTGTCTGTTTCCCGGTAAATCTTCGGGGACGGCGCCACCGCACGGGCAGTTACGATATCGAAGCGTCTCTGATACTCCGCCTTGCGGTTGAGCTCCACCGCTCTGCCCTGTATTGCAGTCAGATTGGTCAAACCAAGCATCTCCGCCGCAAGCCGGACAAAAGTGACCTTTTTGCCGATGGAGTCTATCGCGCAAATTTCCCACTCCGGAAATGCCAGCGCCAGCACCAGCGAGGGGAATCCGGCTCCGCATCCGATATCCGCGACTCTCAACGCCTTTCCGCGCAGCTCCGGAAACACCATCGGCAACAGCAGTGAATCGGCGACATGCTTGATGTTAAACTCATTTTCTCCGGTTATCCGGGTAAGATTTACCGATTCGTTATACTTTTCCAGATATTCCCGCAATTTATCACACCGGCAGACAAACTCCTCCGGCGCGGAAACGCCCGCTTTTCCGGCAAATTCTGTAAGGTTGAAATCCATATACCACCTTTGACAAACCCGTTACCGGGTGCTATATTAAGTAAATTATCACAAACCTAATGTATCATGGAGGACGCTTTTTTGCAAGCGTAATAATCGAATGTCTCAGTTTTTTCAGGAAATCTGGTCCCGTAAACGGGTTTTTCTGCTCTTTGTTCCTTTGACTCTGCTCTACTCAACCAGCTATTTTCAGCGCACTGCCATTCCCGGGCAAATCTTCAATCAGCTTCAGAACGACCTGTCAATGGACGCGGTTCACGTCACCTATATCGGCGCGGCATTCATCTACATCTACTCACTCTCCCAGCTTTTTATCGGTTATCTGGTCGACCGCTTCGGCGCCAGAAGAGTTGTTACTCTCGGCGGCCTGCTCTTTTGTATCGGAGTAATTTCTTTTCCACTGTTGAATAATCACTCTCTTGTCTACGTTGCCCGCATGATCGCCGGTATCGGAGCCGGAACCATGTATCTGAGTCTGCTCCGGGAATCCGACCGCCTCTTCGGCAGAGAAAACTATTCGGTCATGATCGGAGTGGTTTTTGTCTGCGGTTATGCCGGAGGGTTGTTCGGAACTCTGCCTTTTGAGCGCCTGACCGCCGCATTCCCGTGGCGTAACGTTCTGCTGGCAGCGGGGTTGCTCTCCTGCTTTTTCTATATCTGGTTTCTGATTGCTTATTCCACCAAAGACGGCAAAGCCTCTTCCCCGGCAGCAGTCACCAAGACCTCCGGCTTGAAAGAGACCTGCCGCATGTTTGCCAACATCCCGTTGTGGCTCGATGTCTTTTGCGGAACGTTAAACTTCTCCATCTACTTCGTCATCCAAACTGTTGTCGGTAAAAAACTGCTTCATGATGCCGCCGGTATGAGTTCCGGCGGTGCAGCGGGCGTGATTTTCGCCTTGACTCTGGTCTGCATGACGGTGCTGATGAGTTCGGCAACCTTGACCAGATTGTGCAACAACCGCCGGAAACCGCTGATGGTATTCGCCTCCACGCTGGAAGTCATCAACATTTCCGTTATGTGCTGCGCGCTCTATTTCAAATTGCCGTCCTGGGTCTTTATAGCCTGCTTCATCAGTTTTGCCATCGCCTCCGGAACTTTGATCTCCTTCTCGCTCACCGCGCAGGAGCTCGGCAGCCCCGGAACCATGACCCGCAGTGCCGGTTTTTACAATATGACCAACTACCTCGGCGTGGTAATGCTCTCTCCGCTGGTGGGATGGTTTCTCGACAAATTCGGCAATCCCGTCACCAAAGAGGGTGTGGTCATCCATTCCCCCGATGCCTATTTGAAGCTTTTTATCTGTTTGCTCATTCTCGCCGTTACCGGTGCGATCATCGTCCACTTCATTCCGGAAACGCGCGGCAAGTTCCAACGGCAGGATCAACGTTCCTGATTAGAGAGTATCGAAATAAAGTTCCGCAGCACCATTGAGGAATTATGTTCGTCCCATGCCGCAATGACGAAACGGTCGATCCCGATGGGAACATCCCGCAGTACCACCCCTTTTTCAGAAACATTGGTCACCGGGCGCGGAATGAGCGCTATCCCCAACCCCGCCCGAACCAGCTGCAATGAGCCATTGACACCGGCAACTTCGTGAACGATCAGCGGCGCACTCTGGCAATGTTTGAAAAAGAAACTTTCAAAATGTTTGCGCAACCTCGGAGTCTCCTCCGCCGGAGGAAAGATAAAGTGGCTGTTTTTAAAATCCTGTATCTTCAAATCCTTTTTATGCGCCAACGGATTAGTTGCCGGTATCGCAAAGGATAACGGTATCCTGTTCAGCTTGCGGACCTCAAGATTTTCCGGCACCTGCGAGATGTTGCTGGCCGCAAAAAAACCGATGTCGCACTTTCCGGAACGTACCATATCCGCAGTTGCCGGTGAGACCAGAGTGTCATAAATACGCAGTTTTACCTCCGGATATTTATGCAGCATATCACGGCAGAGCTGACCGATGTCGATATAGGTGTAGATCAAACCGGATACAGCGATGGAAAGCGTACCGTTTTCTCCGCGCGATGCCTTCCTTGCCAACTGTCCGGCATCCTCCATTATCTCCGGAACTCCGCCCACCTGCCGCAGATAAACAACTCCGGCTTCAGTCAATTTTATCATCCAGCGGTCGGAACGGTCAAACAGCTGACAACCGACAGAAGTTTCAAGTTTTTTTATCTCATTGCTCAAAGCCGCCTGTGAGATACCAAGTATCTGAGCAGCTCTCGCAAAATGCAACTCTTCAGCAAGAACAAGAAAATTTTGAAGTTGGCGCAGTGTAACCATAAAATCAATAACCTTTCATTTATCAAGATTGCTGTTTTAATATATTGCAAGTTTCCATATTTGCAAGTAAATTTCATTTAACTTTTTAGTAATATTTGTAAAATAACAGGAGGCTCAAAAAAAATGTTGAACTGGAAAAGCAGTTTGATCGGTGTAATGACTTGTTCCGTGCTGATTTTCGGTGCAGGCTGCAAAAAGAAAGAAACAAAGACCTTTCAGGAACGTACCACCCGAGTGAACGTCAGTGAACTGAAAAAACAGCTGTTCCGCAAACGTCTTCCGGTTCAAGGCATCGTCTCCCCGGTGGAGTACGCCATGATCTCCGCCAAAATCAGCGGTACTCTGGAAGAGCTTAAAGTCAGCGAAGGCGACCGTCGTAAAACCGGCGATATCCTCTTCAGCATCGACCGGCAAGTCCTGAAAAATCAGGTCGTGGTCAAAGAAGATGAAATCAAAGTCAAAGAAGCCGCCCTCCAGAGCGCCCAGTTCGCGCTGAAGATGGCGGAGATCAGCCGCCGTCAGGCAAAACTTGACTACGAGCGCGCTCTTACGCTGCGCGATTCCCGCGCCATCAGTCAGGCAAACTTTGAAAGCGCCGAAACTGAGTACAAAAAAGCGGAAATGGAAGTCCAGAATGCTCAAGCCTCCGTGGTCAACGCCGAGGCGCAGCTCAAACAGTCCCGCAGTAATCTCGCCATTGCGAAAAAGAACCTCGATGACTCCATCATCCGTGCGCCTTTTGACTGCGTGGTCTTTGAGACCTTCGTGGAAGAAAACGAGTTCGTCTCCACCGGTCAGAACATCCTGAAACTGGAAAACCCCAACAAATTTGAAATCGTCTGCTACATCAGCTCCGTCTATTTCAACGAAGTCACCGTCGGTAAAACTGCCGTCGAATTTGTGGACAATCAGGGAAAAAAACAGCGCTGCATGGTCTCCTACAAAGCTCCGGGCATCGATCCTGCCAGCCGTACCTTCAAACTTAAAGCCAAACTTCCCGAAGGTGCCAATATGGTCAGCGGTATGCTGTGTGAACTCACCATCATCCTCGCCGAAAAAGAAGCCTACGGTCTTCCCTCCGATGCGCTGCTGCTTCGTGCCAACGACCGTTACATCGCCTTCACCGTCAACAAAGACAACCGCGCTGAATCAGTGGAGATCATCCGCGGCATCATCGACGGACAGAATTGCGAAATCGTCAACGCCGCTGAAATTCTCGGAAAACGTTTCGTTGTCAGCGGTCAGACCTTTATCAACAACGGTGCGTTGTTGAAGATCATTACCAAGTGATGTTGATAAGGAGATAAGTAATCATGTTTTTAAGCAGATGGTCAGTGCGCCGCCCGATCGCGATGTCGGCTTTTATAATCGTGTTGATTATGATCGGCGCCTCTCTTTATCCCAAACTCAGTATCGACCTTCTCCCCAACATGGAGATCCCGACCGTTCTGGTGCGCTGCGAATATCAGGGTGCCAGTCCTTCGGAAATCGAAGTCGAAGTCATTAAACGTATCGAAGACGCGGTATCCTCTCTGGACGGTATCCGCCACGTCACCAGTATGGCGATCGAAGACCAGGCGCAAATTCAGCTGGAGTTCAACATGGGTATCGACGTGGACGTTGCCGCCACCGACATCCGTGAAGCGCTCAACCGTATCCGCGAAGACCTTCCTGACGGTGCCAAAGAACCGACCATCCGGAAAATCGACACCAACGCCACCACCGTGGTTCAGGCGTTTCTGGTCGGTGACCGGACCCAGGATGATCTTTATGACTTCGCCGATGACACCATCGCCGACCGCTTCTCCTCCGTCCCCGGTGTCGGTGAAGTGCGCGTCTACGGTGCCAACGAGATGCAGATCCACGTCCTGCTCAACCGGGAAAAGCTCACTGCGATGAATATTTCCATCAACGACATCGTCAGCAAGCTCAAAGCCAACAACGTCCGCAAACCTCTCGGCCGTATCCAAATGGACAAGGTGGAAAAGAACGTCACCTTTGTCGGTGACTTCAAAGACTTTGAAGAGATCAAATCCCTTGAAATCGGCACTTATCAGAACAAACGCGTTTATCTGCGCGACATCGCCGAAATCAAACTGATGAGCCGCGAAGTCCGCAGTAAAGCCTACGTTGACGGCAAACCCGCCGCCCGCTTCAACATCGTTAAAAAAGGTGAAGCCAACGCTATCGAAGTTATCAACGGCATCCGCAAACGTGTCGAACAGATGAAGAAAAGCGGTGAACTTCCGACGGGTATGGAGCTGGTCTGGTTCCGTGACTCCGGTGAATTCATCCAGGCATCCGTGGATGACGCCTGGAGCAGTATCATCACCGGCGTTATCCTGACCGCTGTGCTGCTCTTCCTCTTCCTCCACGATCTGCGCTCGACCTTTATCGTTATGATCTCCATGCCGATCTCGGTCATCGTCACCTTCGCGGCGATGTCATATCTGGATTACTCCTTCAACATTATGACACTGCTCTCGCTGGGTTGTTCCGTGGGTGTTCTGGTCACCAACTCCATCGTGGTCATCGAAAACATCTATAAACACCTTGACCGCAAGGAAGACATCAAAACTGCCGCCGAAAACGGCACGGGAGAAGTTATCGCCGCCGTGTCGGCAAGTGCGTTGACCAACGTGGTCGTCTTCGTTCCGGTGATGATGATGACAACCCGTATCGGCAGTATGATGGTTCCCTTCGCCGGGGTCATGGTGGCGGCAACACTGGTGTCGCTCTTTGTCAGCTTCACGCTGACCCCGATCCTCAGCTGTCTGCTGCTCAAGAAAGGCAACGTGGACAACCGGGACAAAAAGAGCCTTATCCAAACCATGTTCATCCCCTGGGACAAAGGTTACGACTGGCTCTGCCGCGTATTCAACCGCAGTATCGAATGGACTGCGCGCTATCCCAAGACATTGCTGACGATCGTTATTGCTTTGAGTGCGGCGATCTACTTCTTCATCGTCCCGCAGGTGGGCTTGAGCTTCCTCCCCTTCTGCGACCAGGGCGAGATCCGGATCAAGTTTGAGTTTCCGACCTACTACAATCTTGACACCACAGAACGGCTCATCATGGAGGCCGCCGATCATATCAAAAAATATGATTTCGTCAAGGGTATGAATATCCAGATCGGTACTGCCAACAGTACCCGCGGTCAGGTGTCTGCCGCCGTTTACATCGGACAGATCAACCTCAAAACCACCGGCAAACTGGAACGCAAAGAGACCATTTACGACCTTCAGGACATCCTGCGCAAAGAGCTTGCCTACATGGACAACTGTCTGGTCACGCTCTCCATCCCGGCGACCTTCGGCGGCAGCGGTGCGGAAATCCGGTGCGTTATCAACGGTCCTGACCTTGAAGTGCTGGAAGCTGCCGAAATCGCCGTTATGGAAAAACTGCCGCAGCTGGGATTGACGCGCGACCTTGACTCCAGCCGCCGTGAACGTAAGATGAACATCAACATCTCTCCCAACCGTACCATTTTGCAAAACATGGGTGTTTCTGCAGAAAAGTTGTACGAATATCTCCTCGGTTCGCTTGACGGTATCGAAGTCGGTGACTTCCGCAGCGGCGCCCGTGTATTTGACATCCGCGTCAAGAACGCCAAAGAATATGGAGAAGATCAGCTCCGGCAGAACGCTCCGGCGACCAGGAACAATTCTCCCTTGAGTACCGAAGTTCTCGCCAACATCACCGAAGATGCCCGCCCGGTGGTCATCAACCGTTACGACAAAGTGCGTACCATGTGGCTCTTTGCCAACACCGCCCCCGGCAAAGCTCTGGGTGAAGTTTCCAAAGTCATCGGCGACACTGCCAAAAATGCACTGCCGCCGGGATACAACGTCCGCATGAGCGGTAACGTGGAGATGATGAACGAAACTGCCAGAGAGTTTATTCAGGTGATCGCACTTGCGGCAATATTGACCTATTTGCTGATTGCCGGTATCATGGAGTCGTGGACGAAACCGTTCCTCATCATGTTCACCGTGCCGTTGGGCTTCCTGGGAATGTATGCCACACTGTGGCTCTTCCAGATGCCGATGTCCATGATGGGACTGCTCGGCGGCGTCATGATGATCGGTATCGTGGTGAACAACGCCATTCTGATCATCGACGAATGCGGTGTGCTGCGTGAACAGGGCATGTCCACCCATGAAGCGATGCTGAAAGCAACTGAATCCAAATTCCGTCCGATCGTCATGACCAGTATCGCCTCGGTCGCCGGTATGCTGCCGATGGCGTTCGGTACCGGTCTGGGTTCGGAACTGCGCGCCAGCTGCGGTATCGGTGTGGTCGGCGGTCTGACCGTCGCCTCACTGCTTACTCTCTACGTCATCCCCGCACTGTACTTCGCCTTCGTCAAAGATCGTAAGTAAGGGCATTTTCTGTGCGAACAGAGGACGGCGCGTCCTCGTGCGCGCCAACTGCGTCAGCGGCAGGATTCGTGAACAGAAGTTCACGTCACCTGCCGCTTTCTTGTTGTCATCACACGAAACCCGCGCCGATTGCGGCGGAGTGGATTTCGGGGCGGATCAACTGGAGTGTGTGTCGCCTGACGGCGACCAGAGTAGTGTGTAGGGTGCGCCGCTTACGCGGCTTATGCAACGCCTGCGGCGTTGATTCGGAGGGAGCAGACTGGAGTGCGCCAGCCCCTCCAACCGGCTTGCCGCTCACTCCAACAGCCCATCCTCCGTACCTATCCGTACACATCCGTACACATCCGTACACATCCGTACAAAACTCCCGCTCCAAGTGGCACTCCGCAGTGCGCCAGCCCTACCATAAGCCACCGGCAGGTGGCGCCCATCACCACTACCCTGGTCGCCGTCAGGCGACACATACGCCAACCCAGCCTATAGGCGGCGATATCGCGCCGCTAATGCGAGTTTTTCCAAGGCGGCGGCGAGGGCGTGGACTACTGTCCTCAACCGAGCCGCCGTCCGCCGGAAAGGCTCGCAGTAGCAAGCGAGATCGCCGCCCCTACTTCCCAGAACGGCGGAGCTCCCCGGGAGTAATGCCGGTCATGGCGCGGATAACGCGGGAGAGATAGTTGATGGAGCTGAAACCGCACAAAGCAGGGATTTCCGCCAGCGGCAATGTTGTTTCCCGGATAAGGTAAAAAGCCTCCTGATAACGGCAGGATTGGAGATAGCTGGAAATGGAGATGCCGTACATGAGTTTGAAATCGCGGGCAACGGAAACGCGGTGACGGCCGAGCTGGTCGGCAATGGATTCGACATTGAGCGACAAATCACGGAAGTTGTGGTCAATAAGAGCGCGGGCGGCGGCGGCGATAGAACCGCCGGAAGAGTCATGTTTCCCGGCGCCGGAGTTGATTTGAGAGAGGATACAGACCGCATTGCACAGCATATCAGGCATCCGGGATGGGTCGGAAATGGCAGAAGCGATACGTTCAAAATACTCTTCCGGACAAATACCGGCAAAGGTCATACCGGGAACGATATTGAAGCCGTCAAAGAGGTGTTTTGCCAACGGCCCGTCTATCGTCAGCCAGCGGTAGTGAAAATGTTCTGACGCGGCACCGTGGATATGCGTTGAACCGGGAGGATAATACCAGACCCAGTTGGGATGCAGGATATGAGTGTTGCCTTCAGCATCGACAAAGTGACCACTGCCGGAAATACACCAGAATATCTCGCCGAAAGCAGCGGTTTTCCGCCGCGCCATCTCGCCGGGAGCGTAGTCAAAGTGCCCGATGGAACGGACGTAAAAACCCAACTCACCGTTGTAAAAAGAAAATGCGTAATACAAATCCACCTCCCTTGTTTTCACCGCAAAAATAATATAACACACCGTGATGACATGTGCAAGCAGAGTGTTTCAATATTGTAAAAAAATGCTTCAAAAGTGCAATTGCATATCCTATCTGCTTGAAGTATATTATCCTGCAAACGATAAAAAGTGCAATCAGCAACAGAGGAAAGTCAAAAAATGACCACGATCGAGTGCAGTGGAACTCCCCGGGAAATGGGCAGACAGTACGGTGAAGGAGCGCGTGCCGATATCCAGTATGAAGTGGAAAACATCGGCAGACTTTACGTTGCGCCGGAGCGGGTGGACGGATTTTTTGCCGAAGCGAACCGGATACTGCCGATATATCTGCCGGAAATTTATGAAGAGCTGTGCGGAATTGCTGAAGGCGCCAATGTTGATTTCAAAATATTGATGGCGATGAACTTCGTCGATACTTTCGACAATAAAACGGAACGCTGTACACCGCTGCTGCTCAACGATTCAGCAGAGGGGGTCATCGTTGCCAAAAACAACGATGCCGGTGCCACGGAAAAGTGCCGCTTCGTCACGCTTATCCGCCGCCCGGACAACGGTATTCCGGTAGTGACGGTCACCTATACCGGATGGTTGAGCGGACTGGATTCGATGAATGCCGAAGGGGTGGCGAACACGCACGGTTCAGTGGGGTCAAAGTTTGACAAAAGCGGCGACCGGGTGGATATCCGCCTGGCGATGATGCAGGTAATGAAAGAGTGCCGCACCAGCGGGGAAGTATTGGAAAAACTCGGTCGTTATCCGCTGACGGGGAAAGGATTTTCCATCGCCGTCGGAGATAAGTATAAAAATACATTCTTCATCGATGCCGCAGTACCGAAACTGGTCAAGCGCAGTGAAAATGTTCCGTACGCATATTCGACCAATCTCTATTGCGCGCCGGAGGTGGAATTTGCCGACATGCGTGAGCCGGCATACCGTCCCTTCTGCGCCGCGCGGAGCGAATATCTGGCACAACTGCCCGTTCCGCACAGCATGAACGATGTCAAAACTATCCTGAGCGACCACTCATCGCCATACGCGCCCTGCCGTCATGCCGGAGAAGCGCGTTCTCTGACCAAATGGTCGATGATAAACCTGCCGGAAAAGGGCGAGGTTTGGGTCGCAGACGGACATCCGTGTGAAAATGAATATAAAAGAGTCTGGTAAACCATGGAGGAAAAAATGGGACAATACAGCCAAAGTACCGATGTCTTACAGCAGCAAAACACACCGCTTTTTTTGAAAGAGAAAGGGGGCGCGGGGGAAAGAGAAAACTTTTTTTCCCGTGAAAAAAAGTTTCCTTTGTCCCCCGCACACGCCCGTTTCACTTTAATAGAATTGCTGGTGGTGATTGCTATTATAGCGATATTGGCAGCAGTACTGCTGCCCGCTCTGCAGAGCGCCCGCGCCCGGGGGCAGGCAAGCAGTTGTCTCAGCACGCTCAAGCAGATCGGTCACGGAGTGCAGAGTTATGTTGATGACAGCAACGATTACAAACCGTGCGTTTGCTGGAACAGCGCAAACAACAATGAGAACTACGGTTACCATTACCGGCAGCTTACCGGATCGTCAAATAAACCGCGCGGTTACGTTCCGAGCCGGGAGAGCGGGTTTTGGAAATGTGCTGCCGCCTCTGCGGTCAAAGATGTCACAACCACTTACGGGATGAACGGACACCACGGTTTGACCAAGCATTTGAAGATGAATATGATCTGCCGTACCGGAGATGAAGACTCCACCAAAATTTCACAGATCCGTACCATGTCCAAGACGTGGCTCTACACCTGCGGCATACGGTATGGCGTGGTTTGCGACCGTCCGCCGAAAACGCATATCTCCTCAGACACGCCGGATTCGTGGGCTAACGCCATCGCACAAGCCGGTTCCGCCCGTTTGTTTGCCGCGCATAAAAAAGTCATTCCGATGCTGTTTACCGATGGCCATGCGGAGCTGGTCAGCCGCAAGTTTTACGATGAAAGTTTCAATGTCACCACCTATTTCTGGGGCAACAAAAAATAATTGATAAAGGTAATTTATATGAAAAAGTTTATATTGCTGTGTGCCGTGGCAATGCTGGCGTTGCAATCATCCGCATTCACCGCTTTCGATCAAGGTAAATGGAGTGCCGACATCATCGTTCCGGACAAGCCGAATCATGCCGAAGCGTTTGCTGCCAACGAGCTGCAATACCACTTCGGCAAGATGACCGGGATAAAACCCGCCATCGTCAAAGAGAGCCAAAAGAGCGCGCTTCCGTACCATTTTTACATCGGCAATACTGCCGCTGCCCGCGCTGCCGGTATCGACAAAAGCAAATTTGCAATGGATCATCACCAGATCAAAAATGTCAAAGACGGTGTGATTTTCACCGGCGGTGACCGCAACGGCAATAGAGTCGGTCACCAGTGGAGCGCCGCCTGTCAGGGTACGCTTTACGCGGTTTATGATTATCTGGAAAAAGATCTCGGCGTGAAGTGGATTTTCCCCGGCGAACTCGGTGAAATCATCCCGGCACGCAAAAAACTTGAAGTCGGCAAACTCGACCGCTCCGGCAAAGAACCCCTCGTCGCCCGCCGCATGCGGGAAACCGGACAGAAAGCCCCCTATGGCTGGTCAAGCAAAGCCAGCCGCGACAAATTCATCGCGGCGCAGGGACTTTTCCTCATCCGTCATCGCATGGGAGCAACGGAAAATCTTTATCAGGGACACGCTTTCGCCCATTACTGGCGCGAATACGGCAAAACCCATCCGGAATATTTCTCGCTTCTCCCCAACGGCAAACGTGAACCCCTCAAAGGCGACCCGGTGGGCGAATACATCACCATGTGTGTCTCCAACCCCGGTCTGCATCAGCTCATCGTCAAAAAATGGAAGAGCTCTATCAACCGCACCAACAAAAACAATCCCCCGCTTATCAATCTCTGCGAAAACGATACCCCGGGCATGTGTACCTGTGCCCAATGCCGCGCCTGGGATGCCGATGATCCCCGTTTTGCCGCCTCTGACTACTGGGGCAAAGGCAAAGACCCGCTCACCCGCAGCGGACGTTTCCACCGCCTCTCCTACGTCCAATGGGGCGAAGACGGTGACAAGGTGGTCAAGGTCAACGATCCCCCGCATCTCTCTGACCGTTACGCCAAGTTCTACATGGCGGTGCTTGCTGAAGCGAAAAAGGTCAACCCCAATGCCCGCGTGATCGCGTACGCGTATGCCAACTACACTGAAGCCCCCAAAAACACCCGCCTCAGCGAAGATATTATCCTCAACTTTGTCCCCAGCGGCGGTTTCCCGTACGGCGAAAAGGCGACCAAATCGCTGAAAGAGAAGGTCGAAGGCTGGCGCGCCGCCGGTATCCGGCAGTTTGTCCTGCGCCCCAACTACATGCTTATGGGCTGGAATATGCCGGTAAACCTCGGCAGACGTATCACCCGCGACTTCACCTACGCCGCCTCTCGCGGCATGATCGGAACCAACTTCGACTCCCTCACCGGCGCATGGGCTAATCATGGCATGATGCTGTACAGCCTGATCCGTTCCCACCGTCAGCCGGATTTCGGTTACGAAAACGCGCTGCGCGAGTACACTTCCGCCTTCGCTCCGGCAGACAAGGAGATCACCGCATATCTCAACTTCTGGGAAAAGTTCTGCACCACCATTTCCCAGCAGAAGTATGACAAGATCCGCACCTCCAACGTTGACAACCGCGGCAACATCGGCGGCGGCCATGCCAACTTCTTCATCATCACCGCCGACCTTTATCCGACGGAACTCTTTGTCGAAGCGAACAAGCTCCTCGATGCCGCAAGCCGCCGCGCCGCCGGAAATGAACTTGTTCTCAAACGCATCGACTACCTCCGCAAAGGTCTCCGCGATGCCGAACTTACCCGCAACTGCCGCGCCGCGCACAAAGTGTGGCAATTGGCGAAAGCCGCCAATAAACCGCGCGCCGAACGGGTCAAGCTCCGGGATAAATACACTAAAGCATTCAGAGAACTGGTCGCGTTCCGCCAATCCGCTGAAGCTGACTTCATCTGTAACTTCGGACACTTCGCGGTCTATGAACGCTTCTGCGGCGGCTGGGAGCACGCCCGGGTAAAATAAGGCCGCATAAAACCATTAAATTGAACAATAAGAAAAAATGAGTATCGACATCAGCAAACTCAAACATCACCTCCGCCTCGGTGTCCAATGGCTGACTCAAGTCGCCACGGTAAAGGATAATGTCCCCTGCGGAAAAAAAGGTGAATCTTTCAACTATGCCGACTGGCACGGCGCTCTGCGCGGCGAATACGATGCCGCCACCGGTACCTGGGACGTCTTCTGCCCCTACTGGCACACCGGTCAGGGCGTCAAAGCTCTCGTCGCCGCCGCAGAAATCCTGGATGATCCCTCTCTGCTGGATGATGCCCGCTACTGCGCGGAATTCCTCCTCAACAATCAGATAAAATCCGGCGATGATGCCGGACTTTTCCCCGCCTTTGAAGACCGTTGCGATCTGGTCAACACTTCGGCAATTCTGGAAAGTATCGACGGCATGTTCAAACTTTCCGACGCCACCGGAGATCCCCGCTACCGCGATGCCGCACTGAAAGCTGTGGACTGGGTCGCCCGCAAAGCATGGCAGGACAACCTCGGCAAATTCTTCGACTACTATCAGATCACCAGCAGCAGTTTCATCTTCGGCTTGTGGGGCGCTCAAAACCGCCCCCTGCTGGACGATGCCGTCTTCGTTTCCGCCTGGAAACTCACCGGCAACAAACGCTACTTTGACATTGCCTGCGCTATCGCCGAAACTCTGGTCAAAGAGGAGTATCCCTCCGGTAACTGGATAAAAATCTGTCCCTGCAACCCGCAAACCGGTATCATCCATCCCCGCCACGCCTACTGGTGGGGACGCCCCATGCTCACCATGTTCAACGAAACCGGCGACCAGCGTTTCCTCGGTGTTTTCTGCCGCTCCGTTGAGTGGTACGATAAAGCCCTCCGCCGCGACGGCGGCATCATCCGTGATACCGGTGCCGATTTCCGTACCGCCAGCTTCGGTCACGCCACCAGCGGCAGCGCCTGCGCCGCCCTCTGCTTTATGGACCGTTCAGCACTCGGAGAACGCAATTACTGGCTCTCCCGTGCCGAATTGGCGATAAACTATTGCATGGCTATGCAGTTCACCAACTCCAAAGATCCCAATTTGCAGGGCGCAGTTCTGGAAAAAGTCAACTTCCCGGACGGTACCGACCGCTCACCATATTATCTGCGTGACCTCGGAACCATCTTCTTTATCCAAGCCGCCGCCTCATATATCAAACTCACCGCATCCCGATAAGGGGGGATGGTATTTGCGGGGAGGGGGAAACCCTCTTTTCACGAGAAATGTGGGTTTCCCCCTCCCCGCACCCCACCCCTTTCCGAGAAAAGCGAACTATTTTGCCGCTCCGTTGTCGCGGCATCGCAGGTCGTATTTAATGCGTTTGAGGCAAGGTTGCGGGTAAATCAAGGTGAAGCAGAAGGACCCGTCTCCGCTGAAGCTCCGCCGTGGCAAGGTGTGAAGATGCTTGTCGCGGCGTAATGTAATGAAGCCGGAAGTCCGCTGATTTGCCCGTAAGATTGCCCGCGAGGCGCCGCCGCAGGTTGTATTTTTCACAAAAAATGAGACCATAATGCGTTTAACGCAGTCACGAACTCGACCGGCGGATGGATCTTTTTCAAAAAAGCTGCTCTACTCAATGTGAGCAGGAGCCGCTGCCGCAGGTGTGACCACCATCGTGATGGTGGTGGTTGCAATGGAAGTTTTCCCGGACTTGCAGAACACCGTTGACAAAAGCAACGGCGACCGCCCGGACATCTCCTTCAGCTCCGCCTACGACCTTTATTCCGGCATTGGAGAGGGCATTGATAGCTCCGCCGCCGATACCTCCGCAAATAAGGACATCGACATTCTCGGCGGCAAGGAGAGTGGCAAGAGCGCCGTGACCGGAATCACCGGAAGAGAGTTGTTTTTCAGAAATTATCTTGTTATCTTCAGCTTCAAAGATGGCAAATCCGGGAGTGTGGCCGAAGTGCTGAAAGACCATTCCGTTTTCACAAGTAACTGCGATTTTCATAGTATCCCTTTCTTTAAATATAATGGAGTGAGATCACGCTTCGAAGCGCTGTTTGCTGGCGATGTAAGCGTTCTGCATCAGTACGGCGATGGTCATGGGGCCGACGCCTCCGGGAACCGGAGTGATCATAGAGGCAACTTCAACGCACTCTTCAAAATCAACGTCACCGGTCAAGCGGTTTTTACCCAATTTTTCATCAAAGATACGGTTGATACCGACGTCGATGACCACGGCTCCGGGCTTGACCATTTCACCGCGGACAAAGTTAGCTTTGCCGATGGCGGCGATAAGGATATCTGCATCGCGGGTGTAACGGGTGATATCCGGAGTGCGGGAATGGACAACAGTAACGGTGGCGTTGGCAGTCGCGCCTTTCTGCATCAGCAACGCTGCCATCGGCTTACCGACGATATTACTTCTGCCGATGACGACCGCGTGTTTTCCGGCGGGATCGACACCGTAATGTTTGAGCAGTTCGATAACGCCCCAGGGGGTGCAGGGGCGAAATCCCGCTTTCTGACCGATCAGCAGTCTGCCGACGTTGCGTTCAGCGAAGCAGTCAACGTCCTTGTCCGGATGGATGGCTTCGATAACCTTTTCTTCATCGACCTGCGGCGGCGGGGGAGACTGCACCAGAATTCCGTCCACATCCGGATCATTATTGAGAGCATTCACCACTTCGAGAACCTCTTCGGTGGTACTCTCTTTGGACATGCGCACCTCCCGGGAGATGATGCCGACCTCTCCGCAGGTGCGGATCTTATTGCGGACATAGACCTGACTTGCCGGATCTTCTCCGACGAGGACGACTGCCAGAGTGGTTTTTTTGCCTTTGGCGGCAAGTTCAGCCACCAGTTTTGCGGTTTCCTGATTGAGTTTAGCGGCGACAGCTTTACCGTCAATTATTGTTGCCATAATAAAAATTCCTTTCCGGATTTGAAGATAAAATTTGTCATTTTCAAAATATAACACGGTAATGGCATTAAAACAAGCTGAAAAAACTTGAAAAACTGCCTTGAGAGGCTATTTTATAAAGAAGTAACTATTTTTCAGCAATTAAAGACAGGAAAGCTATGGAAACTTTTTGGAGTCATCTCGGGACCGCCGGAGCGGTGATTTTTGTTTTTGCCGCATTGGGATTTTGTATATTGTTTCACGAGCTGGGACACTTTCTGGCGGCGAAAATGCTGGGGTTGCATATCGATGCCTTTTCGTTGGGCTTCCGTCCTTTCTGGCGCAAAAAATATAAGGGCGTGGAGTACAGAATAGGCTATCTTCCCTTCGGCGGTTATGTGGAAATTCCGCAAATCGATGCCAGCGATGCCGTCCCCAAGGCCGCAGACGGAACGGAACTGCGCCCGGGAACTGCCAAAGAACGGATAATCACGGCAGCGGCGGGTCCGTTGTTCAATATCATCTCCGGCTTGCTCATCGGGTGCATCATCTGGATTTGGGGTATGCCGCAGGACACGCCGAAAATGCGCGAGATCACCGTCCAGAGCATTGTGGAAACATCTCCGGAATACCGTGCCGGTCTGCGCAAGGGCGATGTTATCACCAAGCTTAACGGCGAAGAATTTTTCCTCTCCTGGGCAAAATTTGTTGAACAGATACTCTACACCACCGGCGAAGTGGAACTGACCGTCCGCCGGGATGGGAAGATTTTTACCGTCCGTTACACCCCTGTTGACAACCCCAACGCCCCCGGAAGCATCCGCAAAGAGGGGGTCGGTTATCCGTTTTTCACTCCGCGCGTTCCGATAAAAATCTTCCCCAAACGCGGTTCGGTTGCAGAGAAAGCCGGACTTAAAGCCGGAGATATCGTCATTGCCGCCAACGGGATCGAACTCAGCGATTACCGGCAGTTCCAGATGCAGATCGACCTCTCCTGCAATAAGCCGCTGACTCTCACCGTGGAACGGCAGGGGAAACTTCTCGATGTAACCGTTGTCCCGCAGCCCCTGCTTGGACTTGCTGACAAATACACCCTTTACCTCATCGGCATCACCATGGAGCAGAAAGGAAAAGACCAGCCGGTCACCGTTGCCGATATGATAAAGGGACACCCTGCCCCCATGGCAGGTGTGATGCTTAAAGACCAGCTCCACACCATCAACGGCATAAAAATAACCTCCATCGGCGTGGTTCAGCAAACTATCGCCCAAACCAAAGGCGCGCCGGTTGAACTGGAAGTCATCCGCGACGGAAAAAAGATAAAATTCAACCTTACTCCGCAGGCGTTGATCCCTGCCGACATCGGTATTTCCATGGCGGTATACGACCATCCGTCTCCGGTGCAGCAATTTGTTGACACGGTCATGATGAGCTGGAAAGCACTGCGCGGTATCGCCACCGGACTGGGCAACAAGCTCGGTCTGACCAAAAGTACCAGCACATTGAAACCCAGCCACATGTCCGGTCCGCTGGGTATCGGCATCGTGCTTTTCACCTCCGTCAAAACCTCTCCAATGATCGGTATTTACATGATGGTGGTGGTAAGTTTTGCTCTGGCTATCTTCAATCTGCTGCCGCTGCCGGTGCTGGATGGCGGACACATCTTCTTCGGGCTGCTGGAAATCATCTTCCGCCGTCCGATACCGATGCAGGTCACCAAAGTTCTTTCCTACATCTTCGTCACCCTTCTGGTGTCGCTGATGCTCTTTGTCACCTTCTTTGACATCCGCCGTGCTGTAAACAAAGTCATCCCGGATAAACCATCCCCCGCAGGAACCACTCAAAATGCGCCGCAAAACCCGTAATTTCATGTTGGGAAACGTGGGTATCGGTTCAAATTATCCGGTATCCATCCAATCCATGTGCAACACCGCCACCTCGGATGCTGTTGCCACGCTTGCCCAGTTGCGCCAGTTGGCAAATGCCGGATGTCAGATCAGCCGGGTTTCGGTGGATAAAGATGAAGACATAACTGCACTTTACCGGATAACCGCAGAATCTCCGCTTCCGCTGGTGGCAGACATCCAGTTCAACGCGGAAATGGCACTCAAAGCAGTCGATGCCGGATGTGCGGCAATCCGGCTCAATCCGGGTATCGTCCGCGATGAAAACATGCTGAAAAGTATCGCCCGCAAAGTGATTTCTGCCAACATTCCCATCCGCGTGGGCGCCAACGCCGGAAGTTTGCCGCGGCAGGAGATCGAACGCAAAATACAAAACGGCATCCCCCGCGAAGATGCCATTGCGGAGGAGTTGTGCCATGCCGCGTACCGGCAATGCCAAACACTTGAACAATACGGCGTACACAATATCAAGGTCGCATTGAAGTGTTCCGATGTGCGCGTGACGGTCAAAGCCTGCCGCCGCTTCGCCGGAATGACCGGTTATCCACTGCATCTCGGTCTGACTGAAGCCGGTACTCCGCAACGCGGAACCGTAAAATCTGCCGCCGCGCTGGGCGGACTGCTTTTGGACGGCATCGGTGATACCATGCGGATAAGTTTGACCGCGTCTCCGGTGGAGGAGGTCTTTGCCGCCATAAAAATATTGGAAGCGTGCGGGATTCGCGATGCCCTGCCGGAAATCGTCTCCTGTCCGAGTTGCGGCAGAACTGAGATCGATCTCTTCGGCTTGACCTGCGATATAGAAAACATCATCCAGGAGTTCAAAGCCTCCGGAAAACGTACCGGACTGAAAAAAATCGCGGTCATGGGCTGTCCGGTGAACGGCCCCGGTGAAGCGCGGGATGCCGATCTGGGCATAAGCGGAACCAAAAACGGTGAATTGATCATCTTCCGCAACGGCACAGTCATCCGCAAAGCCACCCGCGACGAAGCATTGCAATTTTTTATTTCGGAGCTGGAAAAATGAAAAAGAGAACCAAACTGACCATTCTTCTGCTGCTGACCGCCTTCACTTCGTTTGCCCCGGCGGCAGATCACAGCCGTTTTTACCGGCAATATAATGATGCCCTGACCATCTCGGTTCCGGTATTGAAAGTGGAACGTCTTCTGCAGCTGCTGGAAGCATATCCGGAAAAAGCCGCCGAACTTGATCTGGTGATTTCAACATCGTTCAAAGGACAGAAAATCACTCAACCGATGAAGCAGTCTGCCGAAAATTTGCTCAAACGGCACGGCGGCATCCCTGCCATCACCGCCATCGCCCTGAAATTCATCCCGGAGGAGAAAACGCAGGATGATTACCGGAAAAAATTTTTCAGCAAGTGCGATTTTTCAGCGTTGACCTCCGTCGAATGGCAGAGTGTCGTCCAAATTGTATCCAAACATACAGCGTACCACATCCGGAACAACTCCTGCTTGGACGGGGGAGCTGTTATCTACCGCCCCGTCAGCGCGCTTCCGGATGATCTTGCTCCCGAAATCAGATTTGAACTGCTTTACCATGCGCTCTTCCTCTTCTGGAACGGAGCGTGGGAAGAACACTGTTCGGCGGCAAACTTCGACCGCTGGCAGACGCTTCCGGCAACCGGATGTAAAAAGTATTACGATGAGACGTTGAACAAACTCATTGCTCTGGAAGAGGTTCTTTTCTTCCCGGAATCTGCCGCACTTTTGCAGGTGTACAACACCCATTGCCTCAAGCGCGCCGGCATTTACGCGAAAAAAATCTCAGGTTCCCGGAATAGAGCTTTACGCGAGCAAATCTACGAAGCAGCATTCGTCTCCAAAGACCGCAAACTGCTGTCTCTGGTTTCCAAAGTGGAAAATTCCACATTCGGCGCCTTCGTCCTGACTATGTATTTTGATGATCCGTCCAAACTGGATAAATTTTTCCAGCCCCAAGAAGTTCAACTTATCCGCGCCGTCTGGAAAAAAGAGTACCAAACCGCAGAGAAACACTCTGCCGGTATTCTTGCTTCCGGAACCATCTCTTCCCCGTGGGTCGTCCGGGCAATGCTCGATATGATCTGGCACACCAAAAACCAAACGATGCTCAGACAGATCGCCGCTGCCGCAGAGAAAAATCCGAAGCAACTCCTTCTGCCCTCCATTGCCAACGCCATCGCGTACAACTTTGCCGTCTTGAACATCGAACTCGACAGAGCTGAAAAACTGCTGAAATCCGCGCTCAATGCAGAACCGAAAAATCCGGCGTATCTCGACAGTATGGCATATCTGCTCTACCGGAAAAAACAATTCAAACAGGCGCGCAGCTTCATCCGCCTTGCCTTGAAATTCGCCAATCCGGCAGAGTCGCAGTCCACCATACTGCTCCACGCCGCCGAAATCGAACTCGCCGCAACCAATGACAAAGATGCCGCCCGGGAATATCTGCGGAAAGCGAAACTTGCCGCCAAAAGCGAGGATTCCGAATTTGACTACGCCCGCGCCGGAGAATTGACACAGGAGTTGTCAAAATGAAGCCTTTTCTTGCCGGAAGCAATATCGATACTTTGACCCAATGGTGTCTGGAACGGAAATTACCTAAGTTCCGGAGCAAACAGCTTGCCAACTGGCTCTATGAACAAGTCGAAATTGATCCTGATGCAATGTTGAATCTGCCTCAGAATATGCGTACACTTCTGAAGGAGGATTTTCACGCGCCGGGAACTCAAATTTCTGAAATCGTATCCTCCGGGGACGGAGTGGAAAAACTGCTGCTGACTTTGCACGATGGCGAATGTATCGAAATGGTCGTCATCCCCGCAGAAGAACGGTTGACCTTCTGCCTGAGTACGCAGGTCGGCTGTCCGGTCGGATGTTACTTCTGCGCCTCCGGAAAAAACGGGTTGACCCGCAACTTGAGTTGCGGAGAGATTATTGAAGAGTTTATGCTGGGAACCAAACGTGCCGGTTTCCCGGATAATCTGGTCTTTATGGGCATCGGAGAGGGGATGCTCAACGTGGAACAGCTTTTTCCCGCGTTGGAAATTTTGACCTCTCCCGATGGATTCGGGATGTCACCGCGCCGGATCACCGTCTCAACCAGCGGTTATGTCCCCGGTATGCTGAAGTTTGCAGAGTTGAAAAAAGAGTACAATCTCGCCGTCAGTCTGCATGCCGTCAGCGATGATATAAGAGCCAAACTCATCCCGGCGCGTGTCCGCTTCAGTATCGCAGAAATCTTGAAAGCCGCCGATCTCTGCCGGGATGCAAACAACCGTCAATACACATTGGAATACACCATGATTGCCGGAATCAACGACGACCTCGATTCGGCACGGAAACTGGCGCAGATCGCCATCAGCCATCACGCGAAAATCAACCTTATTCCCTACAATGCCACTGACGGAGATTTCCGCCGTCCGGAACGCACGGTGATCGAAAATTTTGAAAATGAGATAAAATCTGCCGGAGCCCGCGTCACCCGCCGGGTGGAACGGGGCGGTAAAAAATCTGCCGCCTGCGGTCAGTTGCGGATATCACGAATGAAAAAATAATAACACGGAGACGATTTATGACCACTCGTATCATTTTTGCCGCCTCGATGCTTCTGCTCTTTACCGCCACCGGCTGCCGCAGTTTCCGCAACATGTTTTCCCGCACTCCGGAGTCGATGAAGCGTTCCGCCCCGGCAAAAAAGAAACCCCAAAAACGTCCGGCAAAACCGGGAGAGACCGGAGACAAACTGTTTGACACGGTTTTTCACCGGGGCAAACCGGTCAAGGTTCAGCCGATCACCAGTTCCGAACTCAACGACCGGGAACGCGCTCTGGTCGAAGGAGCCATGGGCGCCAGCCGTTATCCCTCAGATGATCCGGAGATCCGCCGCATCAATGAGCGCAACCGAAAATCCCGCAACAAAAGAAGCGATAATGTGTTCGGAACTAAAAATGGCAAATATTTTTAACCGGGAGTACCGCCGTGAATAACGATCAGAATATGGATCTTTTTGAATTTGCGGAATTCAATGCCGCCAACACCCCCGATCCCAGCGCAGTTGCTCCTGAACCGGAAATTCCGGTCACGGTTGAATTGGAGAAGAAAACCAGGCTCCTCTCCCGTGCTGAACTGCAGCAGGCGGCGATGGCGTTCCTCGTCTCAAAAAATCCGGATGCCATCGCTTTGAACGTCCCGACGCGCACCAGCAAATACCGTGCTTCAGTCGCCGGTTTCTGGAAGCATGCCCGCCGCAGCGGCGCAGTCGTCACCCGCACCGCACTGGTGATGATGTACAACGATATCGACAACTGTTTTGCCGACTGCGCCGGAAAAGTTGAACGAATGGAGATGATAAACGCTCTGCAAAACGAAAAAACGGCAATGGAAGCTCTTATCCGGAAACAGGAACCGCATCTTGCCGCCGCCGATGATCTCTTTTCCGAGTTCCGCAGTTGGGATTATGCTTCTTCAGCCAACCGGGAATATCACAAACTCTGCCGCACGATCACCAAAGAGTTGGAGATTTTGTGCAAAGGCAGTAAACTTGAGCGCATCCGGCAGGCAGGAGTTGCCGACCAATGTTATCTGGCAATTCCGGAAAATCTTCTTTCTCCGGAGCTTATTCCCCCCGTCTGGGGCATAGTGGAACTCTTCTTCTCCCGTCCCCGCTTCCAACTGGTACGGGAGGCGCAAATGCAGAACAATGTCACTCCGGAACAGCGCACAAGCTTCGCTTTGAATATCGCCTCCGCCGGAGCTTGCGCCGTCCGGTTCAGCTGCGGCGTGGATCATGATTCCTCTTTACGCCGTCCTCCCCGACGCCGGAGCAAAATCAAAATGAACGACTGACCGGAGCGATCATTATGGAACTGCTCTCTCCTGCCGGAAATCCGGAACTTGCCCTTGCCGCCTTTGCCGGTGGTGCCGATGCGGTATACTGCGGTCTGTCCGGAGCATTCAATGCCCGGATGCGGGCAGAAAATTTCACTCCGGAAACGCTGGGCAAACTCATCCGTTTCGCCAACGAAAATTCCAAAAAAGTCTACGTCACGCTCAACACTCTGGTAAAAGAGGACGAACTTGGAAGCCTTTTTGAAACATTGACCACCCTCGACCGGCTCCATCCGGATGCCATTATCGTACAGGATCCCGGCATCATCAAAGTGGTCAAAAAATATTTTCCGGAGCTGAAACTGCATGCATCCACTCAGATGGGTATCCATAATTCCGCCGGAGTTGCGGCGATGGAAGCTCTGGGAGTGAGCCGGGTCATTCTGGAACGGCAGATCACTCTTGATGAGTTGAAAAAAATTTCCCGGCAGACCAGACTTGAACTGGAAGTATTCATCCACGGCTCATTATGCTGTTCGCTTTCCGGGCGCTGTTTGCTCTCCGGTTTTCTCTACGACCAGAGCGGCAACCGCGGACGGTGCAAACAGCCCTGCCGCCGCCGGTATACTACCCCGCAGGGGAACGGGTTCTTTCTCTCTCCCGGAGATTTGTGCGCCACGACACTGCTGGATGAACTTGAAGCGTGCAACGTTGCCTCTTTGAAAATCGAAGGACGTCTCCGCTCTCCGGATTATGTCTGGAAAACTGCTCGCGCCTACAGGATGCTTCTGGATGCCGCCCCCGGAGAAAGAGATGCCGCCCTCCGGGAAGCAGAAAATATTCTCTGTTCCGCGCTGTCCCGACGCAAAACACTCGGATTCTACGATTTCCCCGCCAAACGCGCACTCGTTGACAGCCGGATATCCGGCGTTTTCGGAACTCCGGCTGCCAAAGTGGAAAAAATAACCCGCCGCGGCGTACTTGTCTCCACGTTATCCCCATTGCATCTGGGCGACCGTCTGCGTTTTCAACCGCCGCAAGGCGGAGACGGGGACTCCTTTTCTCTTACCAAAATGGAGTCCGCCCCCGGAGTGCGGGCGTTGAAGGTAAAAGCCGGATGCCGGGTCTTTATACCGGGTGATTTTTCTGCCGGAGCAGAGTGGCAATTACTGAAAATCGGAGAAAACGGATTTGATTTTTCCCGGCAGGCGGCAAATCTTCCCCGCCTGCGCTATCCGCTGGATTTGAAAATCGATTTCAGCGCAGAGAAGTTTTGCCTCACTCTTGCCGGACACACCTTTATCAGAGAGTGTGCTTTCTCCCCGGCGGAGAAGCACCCTTTAAACGCAGTGGAGGTGGAAAAATGTTTTTCTGAAGGTGTCCCTGAACCGTGGCGCACCGGAAAAATCTCCGTCAATGTGGATGGAAAATTTTTCGTCCCGGCGGCTGAATTAAAAAAGATGCGCCGGGAATTTTGGGAAGAGACAGCTCAAAAGCTCTCTCTGGAAGAGTATTTTTCTTTCCACGCGGAAAAAATGACCTCATTCTTTGAGGAAGTTACTCAAACTCCGGAAGCTCCTGCCCCGGCCGCAGAGCCGGACAAAAAAGCATCCTTCACTCTTCCGGCATTTGTCCCCGAAGGGGAACTCAAAGAGCTTGAACGCGAAATCGAAAAGCAGTACCGCGCGGGCATCCGCACTTTCAACATCACCCACTGGCACGGCTTCACCCTGCTCAAACCGTATACCGACGTACAAGTCAATGTACTGTTCCCGATTCCGGTATGCAACGTTCAAGCCGCAACGCTGATGCAAACTCTTGGCATCACCGCCGCCGAAGCAGCTCCGGAGCTGGATGATGCCGCTTTTTCCGCGTTGCAAAAGCGTTCCGCGCTCCCGGTTTTCCGCAGTTCCGGCACGCATCCGCTTCTGGTCACCAGACTCCCGCTGCCGACCGGAAAATGGCACGACGAACGGAACAACCGCTTCACCGTACGCAAAAACCGCAATGTTTATGAGCTTTACCCGGCAGAAAGACTTGAAATTTAAACATTTCAAGTGTATATTATGAAATAACCAACAGATATTACCGCAGTGAAAAAGTTTCTGCGGGGAAAGGCAAGGAGAGGATTATGAAGATTTACAATTTTGCAGCCGGTCCGGCGATGCTCCCGGAATCCGTCATGCGCAAAGCTCAGGCTGAATTTATCGACTATCAGGGCAGCGGCAGTGGTATTCTTGAACTTTCCCACCGCGGCAAATTCTTCCAGCCGGTCATCGACCGTGCGGAAGCCAACGTCAGAGAGATCCTGAACCTCTCCGATGATTACGCTGTTCTTTTCATTCAGGGCGGCGCCAGCATGCAGTTCGCCATGCTCGCCATGAACTTCCTCAACGGCGGAACTGCCGACTATGTCGATACCGGCGTCTGGAGCAACAAGGCGATCAAAGAAGCCAAGATGTTCGGAAATGTCAACGTCGTTGCCAGCTCCCGCGATGACAAGTATGATCACATCCCCGCTCAGGATCAGTGGAAGCTCACTCCGGGCGCGGCTTACATGCACATCACCAGCAACAACACCATCGCCGGGACTCAGTACTTCAACCTTCCCGAAGCCCCGGCCGGTGTCCCCCTCATCGCTGACATGTCCAGCGACATCATGTCCCGTCAGTTCGATGCTTCCAAGTTCGGTATGATCTACGCCGGTGCCCAGAAGAACCTCGGTCCTGCCGGTGTCGCGCTGGTCGTCCTCCGCAAGGATCTGGCGGAACGCACCGACGACGCCAAAGTTCCGACCATGCTCCGTTACTCCACCTACATCGAAAACGGCTCCATGTTCAACACCCCGCCGACCTTCGCAATCTACCTCCTGGCTCTGGTCACCGACTGGATCAAGGAAAACGGCGGTCTTGCCGGCGTCGAAAAGATGAACAACGAAAAAGCGAAGATTCTCTATGACTTCCTCGATGCCAGCAGCTTCTACAGCTGCCCGGTCAAGGGTCTCGACCGTTCCAGAATGAACGTCGTCTTCCGCACCCCCAACGATGAACTCGATGCCAAGTTTGTTTCCGAAGCCACCGCTGCCGGACTTACCCAGCTCAAAGGTCACCGTCTGGTCGGTGGATGCCGTGCCAGCATCTACAACGCGATGCCCGCTGAAGGCGTTATCGCGCTGGTCGACTTCATGAAGAAGTTTGAAAGCGCCAACCGCTAATCTCCGATAAAGCTCCGGCGGATGGTTGAAGCAGACAATACTGCTCTCCACCCTCCGGAGCCTTTGACTTTTATACATGGGAGACAGGAAATGTTTGAAATCGAAATTGATCGTTCTTTTGCCGCCGCCCATCAGCTCAAAGGTTACAACGGCGACTGCCGTAATCTCCACGGGCATAATTATGGTGTCACGGTAACTGTCGTTACAGATAAACTCAACGAAATCGGTATTGCTCTGGATTTCAAGCTGCTCAAGGCCGCATTGGATGAAGTCATCAACCAGTACGATCACCGTAACTTGTCCGAACTGCCGGAATTTCAGGAGATCAACCCGACCAGCGAAGTGCTTGCCCGCAGTATTTATCGTCAGATGTCGGAAAAGTTGAACACTTCCGATATCAAAGTTGCCCGGGTCAGCATTGCGGAGTCCTCTGCCAGTAGAATCATATATTCAGAATAATATTTGCGCTATGCTTCAAATCATTGAGACTTTCAAAAGTGTGCAGGGTGAATCCACCCACGCCGGGAAAGTCTGTTTTTTTATCCGGCTTGCCGGGTGCAATCTGCGTTGCTCCTACTGCGACACCAGCTACGCATGGGAAGGTGGAGAACTCTTTTCCATTGAAGAACTTGTCTCCCTCGCCGAAGCATCAGATGCAACTGTCGTTGAAATAACCGGCGGCGAGCCGCTGCTTCAGAAAGAGACACCGTTATTGGCGCAAAAACTTCTGGATGCCGGGAAAACCGTCCTTATCGAAACCAACGGTTCTGTGGACTTTTCCGTCCTTCCCGAAGGATGCTGCCGGATCGTGGATTGCAAACTTCCGGCATCCGGCATGTCAGAACACAACTGTTATGCCGCATATTCCGGTCTCACTTCCCGCGATGAAGTGAAATTCGTCGTCTCTGACCGCAATGATTTTGATTTTGCGGAAAGTGTCATTGAAAAATATCATCTTGCCGATAAAACCCCGAACCTGCTCTTTTCACCGGTCTGGGATCGCATTGCACCGGAAACTCTTGCCCAATGGGTCATCGCGTCTCCCCATCCGGTGCGCATGCAGATCCAGATGCACAAGGTGATCTGGGGTGACAAAAAAGGAGTTTGAAACTATGAAACGTGCCATCGTTCTTTTAAGCGGCGGTCTGGATTCTGCGACATGTCTTGCCCAGGCGCGCAAAGACGGCTTTGAGTGTTACGCCTTGAGTTTTGATTACGGTCAGCGGCACCGCTGTGAACTTTCCGCCTCGGAGCAAACTGCAAAACATCTTGGAGCAAAAGAGTTCCGCATTTTTAAACTCGACCTCGCCCAATGGGGAGGTTCCGCACTGACCGATGATGCTATTGATGTACCTGACCACAGCGACAGCGGTATTCCCATCACCTACGTTCCGGCGCGCAACATGGTTTTTCTCTCTCTGGCAACGGCGTGGGGCGAAGTGCTGGGAGCGCACGATATTTACATCGGCGTGAACAGCGTGGACTACTCAGGTTATCCGGACTGCCGCAAACCGTTCATCGAAAGTTTTGCCGAAACTGCCCGGTTGGGAACCTGCGCGGTGGATGAGAACTGGAAGTGGAACATCCATACTCCGCTTCAGGCACTCTCCAAGGCTGAAATCATCAAACTCGGGATCAGTCTCGGCGTGGATTACAGCATGACCACCAGCTGTTACAATCCGGATAAAGCAGGCAGATCCTGCGGCAAGTGTGACAGCTGTTTTCTCCGTCACCGCGGCTTTGTTGAAGCCGGAGTGGCGGATCCGACCCTTTACAGTGATGGAGTAACATTCCCGTAAATCCCGGAGGTGTACTGTGACTGAAGAAAACAAAAAAGAAGAAAAAATTGAGCTGAAACTCAAATTTTCTCCATTGGGCAAAAAAACAAAGCCCCGGGAAGAGCAAACTGACTCCGCTCCGGCAACTGCACCGCTTCCGGAGTTGACGGAAGTCAAAGTCAATATTCCAGAACTTCCCCGAAATGCGGCTTCTCCGGAACGCACGAAGGACGGCAAACCGGCAGAAAAAGTGGATATGTCCAGCAAGACCGTTCCGCATTTGCCGCCAGCCAAGACGACCGAAGCGGAAAAAAATTTCCGCCGTCATGTTTTCAAATGCTGGTTCTGGCTGGTTATCGCGCCGGTACTGCTGGTATTGCTGGCATCATTGCTGGCAACGGCGTATTTGTTCTACTTGATCATGGTCAACCCCAATCATGCCAAAACTGTACGCACATCATTGGCAACTATCCGTACCCAGGGAGTCGACAAAGAGCTCTTGAAAAAGATGTTTGTCCCGAAGAAGAAGAAGAAAGCTGAAGAAGACAAGTACGAACACGTCATATACGACAGCCGTATCCATGATGAAACTGCAGTTCCGGCATCCCCCTCCCGTCCGGTGCGCGGCAGCAGCGGTTACGGCGGCGGCGGAAGAAACAACCCCTACAATCTCTCCCGTCAACGTGAACGTATCAACAAAATCAACTCTCAGCACAACGACAAATTCAAACAACATGGAGACGGGGAACGGAGGAAGAAAAAATGATCTACTTTTTCGCTGATTCACACTTTGAAAAACATTGCGGAGCAAAACTTTACGAACAGTTTCCTGCCGAGTTGGCAAAACGTACCGTCTTCACCGAAAATCAGTGGGACGTTCTGGAACGCGGCGACTGGGAACGCGATTGTGAACTGCTTATATTGAACATGATCGCCACCACCTGCGGTCAGCCGCATGCCGGTGCCGGTGCGGAAGCTGCGGTCAAACGTTACATTGAACGCGGCGGTAACATCCTGATGCTGCACGGTTCATCCGCGGCATTCTGGCAGTGGCAGTGGTGGCGGGATATTTGCGGTTTCCGCTGGGTGCGCCCCAACGACCCGGATAATGTGGAACGTTCCATCCATCCGGTGCGCACCTTTACCACCACGGTCGCCAAGAGCCGCCATCCGCTGACGGCAAAATTGAAAGATTTCACGCTGGCAGATGATGAGATTTACATCAAATGCGAGCAGATGCTTCCCATGACTGTACTGATGGAAACCAACACCGACGAGGGTATTTATCCGCAGTGCGTGGAGTGTATAACTCCCTACGGCGGCAAAGAGGTGATCTTCCTGCCCGGACACCGGCAGGAGTCCTTTGAAAATGCCGATTTTATCGCTGACAATTTTGCATTGATCGAGTATCTGCTTGAACCGAAATAAGTTGTAAAGGTAGTTGACATGTCTGATTTAAAGAGCCGGATAAAAACCGTTTTCGACATATTCGTCATCTCCGGACGGCGTTATGTTTCGGCACAGCACGCCCAGCGGGCGGTGCTGTTGACCTACTATACCATGTTTGCCATCGTTCCGGTAGCCGCGCTGCTCTTCGGGATCGCGAAAGGCTTTGCGCTGGAACAGAATCTGCAAGATGCCATCAATTCCCGGGCGCAGCACCACCGGGAGATGCTTAAATACATTTACGAACTTGCTGAACGAACTCTTTCAGAAGCATCCGGCGGTATCGTTGCCGGTATCGGTGTGGTCGCCCTGTTGTGGACGGTTATCTGGTTGATAAACAACATTGAGCGGGCATTCAACGCAGTCTGGGATCTGCCCAATGGGCGCAACTGGTGGCGGAAACTTACCAACTGTCTGTCACTGACGTTGTTCACGCCGTTTTTGATGATAATCACCGGTGCCGCAGGTGTGATGATGCGCAAGGGATTGAATCAACTTGCCGACCGCTATGAACTGCTGAACAAACTTGCCATTGCCGACACATTGGCAGAGGTGGTCACGGTGTTGTTTATCTGTCTTTTGTTCACGGTGATCTACCGGTGTGCGCCCAACACGCGGGTACGGTTGACGAGCGCGTTTTTTGCGGCGCTGGTGGCGGGTATTGCCTTTGTGGTACTGCAAAACAGCTTTTTGCTGCTGCAGAAAAAGGTGTTTTCCTACAACCGGATTTACGGCGGTTTCGCCGCATTGCCGCTGTTTCTGGTGTGGATGAACTGGTCGTGGCAGATCGTTTTGTTCGGAGCGGAAATAAGTTTTGTCAGCCAGAACATCGACAGCGGAATCTTTGCAAACGGCAAAGAAAAAGAACGCAGTCTGCGCTTGTGCCGCGAACATCAGCTGGCGGTCATAAGAAAAATTTTCCGCAACTTCACTGAAGGACGCGGCAGCTTGACTGAATTGGAGCTGATGCAGGAGTTGAAATTGCCGGAGACCATGCTGAAACTGGAAATCTCTGAACTGCTGGAAAAAAAGATCATCTGCCGTACCAGAGATGAAAAACAGCAGCTCGCCTACCTGCCCGGAGTGCCGCCGGAAAAGTTCACCGTGCTGGATTTTCTGAAAATCGTCAACGGCAAAGGCGATGCGGAGACTGCAGAATTTTCGGTATTCGACCACGCATTCGATGAACTCGAAGCCAGCGCCGCCGGAAGTGAACTCAACATCCCTGTAATAAATATCAAATAAAACATAAAATCAAGAGGACTGAAAAATGGATAAAAACTGGAAAATAGAGACCCTGGCGGTTCAGGCTGGTTACGAACCTCAGGACGGCGAAAGCCGGATTCTGCCGCTGGTGCAGAGCACCACATTCAAATACAACGATGTGCAGAGCGTTGCCGATTTGTTCGACTTGAAGAAAGCCGGATTTTTCTACTCCCGCCTTGCCAACCCCACCGTGGATTGCTTTGAAAAGAAGATCGCCGCCATGGAAAAAGGTGTTGCCGCCGTTGCCCTCAGCAGCGGACAGGCTGCCAATGCTTACGCCTTGCTCAACATCGCCAAATGCGGCGATCATGTGCTGGCACTCTCCAGCCTTTACGGCGGAACCGTTTCCCTCTTCACCAACACGCTGAAGAAAGCCGGTATCGAAATCACCTTCGTCACCCCGGATGCCACCTGCGATGAGGTCGTTGCCGCCATCCGTCCCAACACCAAAGCGGTCTTTGTGGAATCGCTCGCCAACCCGGCGCTGATCGTTGCCGATTTTGAACTCTACGCCAAAGCGGCGCACGCCTTCGGTCTGCCGCTGATCGTCGACAACACCTTCCCGACCCCGGTGCTGTGCAATCCCTTCGATTTCGGCGCTGATATCGTCACTCATTCCACAACCAAATATATCGACGGTCACGCGACCAGTGTCGGCGGTATTGTGGTGGAAAAAGGCGGTTTTGACTGGGGTTGCGGCAAATTCCCGGAATTCACTGAACCGGATGAAAGCTACCACGGTGTCGTCTACACCCGCGACTTTGCAGAAGCGCCGTTCTCCGTGAAATTGCGCGTCCAGCTGGTGCGGGATTATGGTATTCCGATGGCGCCGTTAAACGCGTTCCTCTCCCACCTCGGCTGTGAAACCTTGCCGCTGCGCATTGAACGCCACAGCGAAAACGCGCTGGAAGTTGCCAAATTTTTGCAGAACCACCCCAACGTCAGCTGGGTCAATTACCCCGGACTTCCCGGCAATGCCGAATACGCCAAAGTGCAGAAATATTTCCGCAACGGCATGGCATCCGGCGTCTTGTGCTTCGGTGTCAAGGGCGGCAAAGCCGCAGGCGAACGGGCGATGAACGCGCTTAAACTTGCCAATATCGTCGTCCACGTCGCCGATGTGCGTACCGGCGTCCTCCATCCGGCGAGCATGACCCACCGTCAGCTCAGCGACAGCGAACTTATCGCCGCCGGTGTCAGCCCTGACCTCATCCGCCTTTCGGTCGGTATCGAAAATGTCGAGGATATCAAAGCTGACCTTGACCAGGCGTTGCGCGCCTGAACCCGGGAGGATATACGATGAAATACAAAAAAATAGTTGTTCTTGGCAGTGCGGCAGCGGAGTGTATCCCGGCAATATTCTGTGATTGCGAAACCTGCCGTGCCGCGTGGAAAAACGGCGGAAAAGATTTCCGTTTGCGCACCAGTTATCAGCTGGGGGATTTTGTGCGCATCGACTTCGGCCCAGACGCGATGGCGCAGGAGTACAAGTACCATCTGCACAGTGAAAAACTGCGCCACGTCATCGTTACGCACAGCCATGATGATCATTTTGATACCACGCTGTTCAACTACCGGCGGTCGAGCTTTTCTAAAGTTGCGCCGGACAACACGCTGAATATCTACGGCGGCGCTGGTGTCGTGCGGAAGATCAATCAGTTTGCCTGGAACGGCGGAAAAACGCTTGGGTTTCACGGTGATTTCTCCTGTCTGCAAATGAAAGTACACGAACTGTATCCCTTCCAGACTGTCGAATTGCCCGATGTCGACATGACTATCTATCCGCTGAAAGCGAACCACATGGTTTCGGTGAGTACCGAAGAACCGATGATCTACATCATCCGCTGGGAGGATAAATATTTCATGATTGCCAACGATACCGGTGTCTTTTGTGATGAGAACTGGGAATATCTGGCAAAGTTGAATATCAAACTTGCCGCCGTATTCAACGATTGCTGCGGCTGCGGTTATGACAGATTCAACAACCACATGAGTGGAAAGTATGTAGTTGATACCAAACAGCGGCTGGAAGAACTGGGTTTGGTCGACGCCTCAACTCAATATTTTGTCAACCATTTCTCCCACAACGGACACATGA
Source organism: Lentisphaeria bacterium (assembly GCA_017462015.1). Classification (GTDB taxonomy): domain Bacteria; phylum Verrucomicrobiota; class Lentisphaeria; order Victivallales; family Victivallaceae; genus UBA1784. The sequence goes on along the minus strand of JAFTRX010000054.1, from coordinate 89,840 downwards.
CCCACGACCAGCTGGAAGCGCGTTTCAATCCGGAAGGGATCGGAGTTGCGTTTGACGGATTGGAGGTATATTTGTAATGAAAAAAATGTTGACAGCCGGTTGCACGGCGGTTATCATAATGCTGATAACCGGCGGCTGTTCCACTCCGCCGCGCCATGTGACTCCGGGAGCGACACCGGCGAATATCGCTGAAAGTCACGTCAGTGCTGCCAGAGTGAAGCAGTTCAAAGCCGTTACCCGCACCTTCCCGGAGCGGGGTGTCGGCATCTATCCGGAAGCATTTGAAAACCGCTTCAGTACCGAAGCGGTTGCCGGACGAATCGCCGCGCTCGGTTTCAACCGCGCGTATTGCTGCATCACCACGGAAAGCGCGCTGAACGACTCTTTTATTGAATTGCTCCGCAGTCTGGAAAAAAGAGATATTCCGGCAGAGATCGTGATTTTTCAGCGGGATTATTACCGGGTGTATCACAGCAACCGTCTGTTGCGGCCGCTGCTGCCGACATATCCGACACTGCACGATGCTGCAAAGAAAGTCATTGATTTCTGCAATGATTTGCCGGAAGATGTCAGAAAGCCCGCCGGTTTGACCATTGTGGTTGAACCGCACTTTTACACCAATGCCAACGTGGAACGTTCTCACGGCAAGCTTTATGCGTGGAGCGAAAACCGTTACGGCATCGGCCAGGACAATGATATGCTCATGCGCGACACATACGCGCAGTTGAAAGAAATTGCCCAACTGCCGGGATTGCCGCCGTTGAAACTGGCGATCCACGATTTTTATCATCAGAATGCGGCAGAGGGCAAACTCAGTATCGGAACGATTGCAGATTTCCAAAAACTGGGTCAAGTTATGGTCATCAACAGCGGAAATGTGCCGACGCAGCTGGTTAAAAAAGTTGAAGATGAGTTGAAAGCCAGCGGAAGCAAGCCGATTCTGCTGGTGATTTCGCTCGCCGGACACGTCTCAGAGAATACCGGTAAACTGCGCCGCCGGGATTGGAACGACTTCTGCCGCGCCCTGGATTATGCCGGTCAGAACTTCCGCAAATATCCGTCATTCGGCGGAGTTGTCGTTGCCCCGCTGGCAGTGATAGAATTTTTACGTCAGGAGAGATAAATGCGCTGTCCACAATGTGATAATGACAACGATAAAGTAATCGACTCCCGCAGTGTACGCAATGGACTCGGAGTCCGCCGCCGCCGGGAATGTCTGGCGTGCGGACGGCGTTTTTCCACCTTTGAAAGTGTCATCCCGGAAGAGTTGAAGGTGGTCAAACGTGACCGCAGCCGGGAGGATTTCAACCGGGACAAACTCCGCGCCGGTATTGTGAATGCCTGCTACAAGCGGGATATTTCCGGTGACGACATCGACCTTATCGTCGGTAAAATCACCGCCGGACTGTTGCGGGATTTTGAAAAAGAGGTGGACAGTCTGGAGATCGGTAAACGGGTAATGGAAGAGCTGCGCGAACTGGATCAGGTGGCATTTGTGCGTTTTGCCTCGGTCTACCGTCAGTTTCAGGCGGCATCTGATTTTATTTCAGAGATCAAGGGGTTGAAGAAATGAGTTTACCCCGTTTGTATCTCAAACCCGGACGGGAAAAATCCCTCCTGCGCCGCCATCCGTGGATATATTCCGGAGCCGTGCAGGAAGTGACCGGTTCCCCGGCGCCCGGAGACACGATACAGGTGTTTGCCAAAGATAAACATCTGGCAAATGCCGCATGGTCACCGCAATCGCAGTTGTGCGGCAGAGTGTGGAGTTTCGATCCGGAAGAAAAAATCGATGAATCCTTTTTCCGCAACCGCATTATGAAAGCGGCAAATCTGCGCAGTGCACTCGGTCTGGATGCCCCCGATGGCGGTTGCCGTCTTATTTATTCAGAGTCAGATCAACTGCCGGGAATAATCGTTGACCGTTACGCCAACTGTGCCGCCGTGCAGTTTCTCAGTACCGGTGCGGAAAAGTACCGGGAACTTATCGGCAAACTGCTTTTGGAACTTGACGGTATCGACACGGTGTTTGACCGTTCCGATGCCTCGATCCGCAAAAAAGAAGGACTGCCCGCCCGATGCGGGTTCCTGTGCGGAGCGCCGTTGCCGGAAAAACTGGTCATCACCGAAGATGGTCTTAAATATAATGTCGATCTGCAATACGGTCAAAAGACCGGGTTTTATTTTGACTTGCGTGAAGCACGGCGGACACTGCGCCGCTTTGCTCAAAACCGGAGAGTGCTGAACCTCTTCTCCTATACCGGAGCTTTCGGTTGTGTGGCGCTCGGAGCCGGAGCAAAGAGTGTTATCAACGTGGACTCTTCCGCACCGGCATTGAAGATGGCGGAAAAAAATCTCGCGCTCAACGGTTTTTCCTCCAACTTTGAAAACCGGCAGGGGGACGGTTTCACCGTACTGCGGGAACTTGCCGCCGCCGGAGAAAAGTTCGATCTGGTCATCCTCGACCCGCCGAAACTCATCGATTCCCCAAAAGCGTTGATGCGGGGCTGCCGCGGTTATCAGGATCTGGCGAGGTTGGGCTTCAAACTGCTCAATCCCGGAGGAGTGATGTTCAACTTTTCCTGTTCCGGATTGATGGACAGCGACCTGTTCCAAAAGATCACAGCTGCCGCCGCGCTGGATGCCGGTGTTGATGCAAAGATCACCGGAAAATTCACCCAGGCACCGGATCATCCGGTTCTGCTTTCGGTTCCGGAAACGTTTTACCTGAAAGGGTTGTGTTCTATGATGTGAGCCTTTTCCGGCATGCCGGAAGCAAATATTGTTGTCAAAGTAAAAAGTTCAATTTAAAAATCTCCGGGGAAAAAATTATGGCATCCGTAAACAAATACAAAATCGACATGTGTAACGGGCCGTTGTTGAAAAAAATAATTCAATTCGCCATTCCTTTGATGATGGCAAACATCATGGCGCTGATGTTCCACGCCGCAGACTTGATCGTTGTCGGCCGCTTCGCCTCTGCCAAAGCAATGGCGGCAGTCGGCGCGGCGCCGGGATTCACCAATTTGATGCTCAATCTGTTCTGGGGTATAGCTTCAGGAGTCAACGTGCTGGTTGCCCGTTACATTGGAGCAAAGGACGAAAAAAATGTATTCCGTACTGTCCATACTGCGATTTCGATTGCGTGTATCGGTGGTGTGTTTATGATGATACTGGGACTTATCGTCACCGGGCCGATGCTGGAGCTGATGGCAGTTCCGGCAGATATCATGGGAAAAGCTAAAATCTACTATTGGATTTGGTGTCTGGGTACACCGTTCATGGTACTGTTCAGCTTCGGCAGTGCCATTCTCCGGGCGGTCGGCGATACCAAGCGCCCGCTGATTTACATGGTGGTCGCAGGGATTGTGAATGTCGTACTGAACCTCATCTTCGTCATCGTATTTAAAATGGATGCTGCGGGGGTTGCCATTGCCACCAAGATCTCCAATCTGGTATCAGCGGTATTGGTTCTGCGGGCGCTGGTCTGCACCCGGGAACAGTACCGGTTGTTTTTCAAAAAACTGCACATCCACTGGGGCATATTCAAAGAGATGTTCCGTATTGGAATACCCGCCGGAGTGCAGGGTATGTTTTATTCCATCTCCAACATCATCATCCAGTCGTCCATCAACTTTTTCGGATATCAGGCTATTGCCGGAAGTACGGCGGCACTGAGTCTGGAAGGGGTGGTACATACCGCATTTGGAGCATTCGGACTTGCGGTGGTGAGTTTTGTCGGACAGAACCACGGAGCAAAAAAATACAAGCGGGTCATGCGCAGTATCTTCCTCTGTCTGGGTTGCGGATGTGCCATTGCGATCGTATTGAGCGCACTGGAATTGCTTTTCAAGCGTCAGCTGCTGGCGATATACAATCCCGATCCGCAAGTTATCGAGTGGGGTGTGTTGCGGATGAATTACCAGTTGACCTTCTACTTCATGGTGGCGGCAATTGAAGTCATTGCCGGAGCGTTGCGCGGACTGGGGCACTCGTTCCGTCCGACGATCGTCACCTTGTTTGGAGCGTGTGTACTGCGCGTGGCGTGGGTATTCTTTATCTTCCCGCATTACAAGACAATGGAAAATTTGATGATCTCCTACCCGATATCCTGGGCAATCGTCGGCTTGATCAACGGAACGATGCTCTTCGTTATCTGCCGCAATATGCTCAAACGGGCTAAACTCCGTCAATTCGACGATCTGGAGATAAAATAACTGACATCCGGCAACTGGCGCGCGCCGAAAAAACGAAAAGCCAGCCAAGCCTATAGGGCGGCGATATCGCGCCGCCCCCCGAAAAACGCCGCAAGGCGTTCTATAAGCCACCGGCAGGTGGCGCAACTCACCACTACCTTGGTCGCCGTCAGGCGACACACAGCCAGCCAAGCCTATAGGCGGCGATATCGCGCCGCTATCCGGGAGTTTTGCCGAGGAGCCGCGAGGGGAGTGGACTACTGTCCTCGACCCGAGCGGCGACGACAGCAAGGCTCGCGGGAGCAAGCAAGATCGCCGCCCCCCAAAACGCCGCGAGGGGAGTGGACTACTGTCCTCGACCCGAGCGGCGACGACCGCAAGGCTCGCGGGAGCAAGCAAGATCGCCGCCCCAAGTCAATCAAACAGCCACGTTGACAAATAGCGCTCGCCGGAATCGGGGAGCAAAACGACGATACGTTTTCCGGCAAACTCCGGACGTTTGGCAATTTCACAGGCGGCAAAGAGTGCCGCACCGCCGGAGATGCCGATAAGCAATCCTTCTTCACACGCGGCAGCACGCGCCGTTTTTCCGGCATCATCAGCGCTGACGGGAACGACTTCGTCGATGATCGCAGTATTCAGAATTTCCGGGATGAAACCGGCACCGATACCCTGGAGTTTATGCACGCCGGGAGCTTTACCGGAGATGACCGCACTGCAATCGGGTTCAACAGCGATGATTCTGATATCTTTATTCAACTCTTTCAACACTTCTCCAATACCGGTCAACGTTCCTCCGGTACCGACACCGGCGACAAAAGCGGCAATATCGCCGTCAGTATCAGCGATGATCTCCTGCGCCGTGGTACGGCGGTGGATCTCCGGATTGGCGGGATTGCTGAACTGCGCCGGAATAATGGAACCGGGGTTGGCGCGGTGAAGCTCTTCGGCTTTGGCAATCGCGGCATTCATTCCGCCGTCACCGGGGGTTAGAACGATTTCCGCTCCGTATGCCGCCAGAAGTTTGCGCCGTTCCACGCTCATGGAATCGGGCATCGTCAAAATGAGCCGGTAACCCTTTATCGCCGCCGCCAGTGCCAAGCCGACACCGGTGTTGCCGCTGGTGGGTTCGATTATCAAACCGCCGGGAGAGAGGATGCCAGCTTTTTCAGCAGCTTCGATCATCGCGATACCGACCCGGTCTTTAGCGGAACCGCCGGGGTTGAATGATTCGATTTTGGCAACGATTTCCGCGTTTGTGCGGTTGAGTTTATTGATTTTGACCAGCGGAGTACCGCCGACGGTTTCGAGAATGTTGTTGAAGATTTTCATACAGATCACCCAATGTTGAATCCCAAAACGGCAAGTGCGCGCTGCGCCTCTGCCGAAGCTCCATGTACAGTAAATGCGGTAAATTCCCGGCGATTCCAGTATCCGCCGCGCAACTCTTCAAATTTTTCCGGAGCAGCAGCAAGTGCCGCGGCATCATTGCGCACATCATACACATGCAATACCGCACGGTTTATCTGCTGCCACAGCGGCAATGTACCGTCAATTTCAATATCTTCCGGGAAAACCGGTTTCGGCAAAGTTCCTTCCGGCAGCTGAAAATCTTTCAATGCGGGCAAGTCAAAATACTCCGCCACCGCGCGGATGCTTGCCGCCGTACCGTTGGCTTTGCCCTCTTTGGAATATCCGGCAATGTGCGGCGTACCGATCTCCACTGCCGCGACCAGACGCAAATCCAACTCCGGTTCATCCGGCCAGACATCGATCAAAGCTCCGGCAAGTTTGCCGCTGTTTCTGGCGTCAAGGAACGCCTCTTTGACCATCACTTCGCCCCGGCAGCTGTTGAAAAAGTATGCGCCGCGCTTCATTTTGGCGAAAAATGCCGCATCTGCCATATTTACCGTAGGATACTTGCCGCCGTGTTCCAACGGCACATGCATGGTCACGACGTCTGAATTTACAAGCAATTCATCCAGTTCTGTAAAACCGTTTTTTCCCTCAACTTCAGCGCGCGGGGGGTCGTTGAGCAGCACCTTCATCCCCATGGCAGAACCGACTTCGGCAACCAGTTTTCCCACATGTCCGACACCGATGATCCCCAAGGTCAAACCGGTCAGATCCCGGTTCTGCGCCGCCAACGCGCTGGCAATATAATTTTTCACACTGGCGGCATTACAGCCGGGAGCGTTGCAATACTTTATGCCGAGAGCATCCAATTCAGCAGTATTGATATGGTCGATACCGATGGTGGCAGTGGCGACCAGCTTAACGGAACTTGTTCCCAGAAGCTGCCGGTTGCACCGGGTACGGGTACGGGTGATAAGGGCATCGGCATCTTTCAAATCGGCCGGAGAAATCTTTCCGCCGGGAAGATAGACCACTTCGGCATACGGCTCCAGCACTCCTGCCAGATACGGGATCTTGTCATCGGCAACAATTTTCATCATATATCGCTTTCGTTGAAATGTCACACTTCCACGCCGGTATCGACATCGACCAGCTTGAACTCCTCATAATGAAGAACGGGATCGGCACGGAAAGAGAGTTCATTTTTATATTTCGACTCCATCGCACTGAGCAAATGGGCATCTTCGTTGCGCAGACGGGCAAGTACCTCCGGATGCATAAAGACCCGCAACGCGACACCTTTGTATTTTTTATCGCGCATGATGGAGTTGAGTTTCCGCTGAATTTCCGCGCTCATCGTCACCGGGGATTTCACCAGTCCGCTGCCCTGACAGTAGGGGCACGGCGTGAACACCTGAGCCTGAATACTTTCATGTTCGCGCTGCCGGGTCATCTCCATCAATCCAAGTTTGCTCAACGGCAAAACCCGCGTCTTGGCACGATCATCCTTGGTCAGCCGCTTCATCACCCGCAGAATTTCATCACGGTCAGAGCTGGAACGCATGTCGATAAAGTCGATAACCACCAGACCGCCGATATCACGCAGCCGCAACTGGCGGGCGATCTCCTCCGCCGCTTCCAGATTAGTCTTGAGAATAAAGTCCGGCTGTTCTGCCGCCTTCCGCCCATGCCCGGAGTTGACATCAATGGCAATCATCGCTTCGGTCTCATCAATGACGATTTCTCCGCCGCCGGGAAGTTTCACCTTCCGCTGAAACACCTCTACCAATTGTTCGTCGATGTGGTAATATTCAAACACCGGCTCGTTGCCGCTGTACAAATGCACGCGCGAGACCATTTTACTGCCGCCGATGCGCTTGAGAGTGTCGCGTATCTTCTTGTATGCCGCCGGATCATCCACGGTGATGCCGCTGATCTCTTCGGTGACAAAATCCCGCACCGTCCGGTCGATAAGGTTGGGTTCGGTAAAGAGCAGTGCCGGAGCGGATACCTCTTCCATCTCCGAGGTGATCTTGTCCCAATAATCCATCAAGAGTTCCAAATCGCGCTTGAAACTGGTGGCGCGCCTGCCTTCGCCAACGGTACGGCAAATGACACCCATTCCTTCGGGGATATTGAGAGCTTCAATGATTTTATGCAGCCGCTCCCGTTCCGGAGCGCTTTCAATGCGGGTAGACAAACCGATATGATTGCAGTACGGCATCAACACCAGAAATCTGCCGGGGATGGAGATGTCGGTTGAAACGCGCGCGCCCTTGGTACTGATGGGAGCTTTCACCACCTGAACCAGAATTTCCATTCCGGGCTTGAATATATCGGGGATATCTTCCGGAGTGATGCGTGATTTGCGCCGCTGCTGTTCCAGCGATGCTTTAGCACCGCTGCTCTTGTTTTTTTTGGAACTCTTTTTGCCGGAACTGAGCCGTTCCATTTGTTCCATTTGAAATTGTTCGATCAACTCAGAATTGCCCGGTATCATCTCCCGGAAATGGAGGAAGGCATTTTTAGCGGCACCGATATCAACGAATGCCGCCTGAAGCGAAATGTCGAGATTGATAATCTTTCCCAGATAAATATCTCCGACCTGCGGAGTATTGTCATCGCGTTCAATTTTATACTCTTCTATCCTGCCGCCGCTGAGTAGAGCAAAACGGCGCTCCATTTTTTCACAATTAAGAATGATCTCCTTGTGCTTGTTTTCCATAAAATTACTTTTTCCGTTAAATTGCTATCTCCTCCGGGAAAAGCGGAACCCGCCCGCGCAAACCGTTGCGGAACGCTGCGGCGTTCATCCGTTTTGCTCCGGAAGGAATGAGTTCGATGATTTCCAAAGCCGTGTTTTCGCCGCATCCGACGATAAGTTTCCCCGGAATATCGGCACACTCTCCGGGGGCAAGCGTGGAATTTTCAATGACTGCCGCCTTGCAGATGTTGATGACCCCGGCGTTGCCTTCCGGAGAAAGATAGTCGCACACTGCCCCCGGCCACGGGAAAAATGCCCGGGTCATGCGCTCGATGTGCGCAGCATTGAAACTCCAGGAAAAACGTCCGTCCCGTTTGGATATTTTGCGGCACACCGTCACCCGGGTCTTGTCCTGGATCTCGCCCGGTAATTTGCCCTGAGCAATATCACACAATGTTTCTGCGGCAACGTCAGCGGCTATTCTGCCCAGCTTCAACTCCAATCCATCGGCGTACTCCGTTCCGTCCAGCGGACAATACTCTGTCCGGTACACCGGCCCGGAATCCAAGCCCTTTTCCATCTCCATGAACGCAACGCCAGTCATACTGTCACCGTTGAGCAGTGCCTGAGTAATAGGGGAAGCACCGCGATACAGCGGCAGCAACGATGCATGCACATTGACACAACCGCAACGCGGCAGCGCCAGAAGAGGTGACTTCAATATCTGTCCGAATGAGACTACACACAACATATCCGGCTCAAGACCTGCCAGATGTTCCAGAAACTCCGGAGCATTGACATCCGGCACCCTCAGCGGTTCCGCTCCCAACGCCAATGCCGCACTGCCCAGCGGTGTCGGTGTCAGTACCCGCTTGCGACCTGCCGGACGATCCGGCTGCGTCACAACTTCCATCAATTCTATCGCATCAGAGTTGTACAACGCCTCCATGATCGGCACTGCGATCGGACCGGAACCGAGAAAAACGACTTTTAATTGTTTCAACACTTGCAAAAACTCCTGTATACATTCATATTAGATAATATACACCAATAAATCAAAAAAAGCGAACGTTTTTATGTCGAATAGTGCAATTATGCTCGGCGGAAATCTGCCGCAAAGCGAAAATGCCATGGCTTTTGCCATTGCAGAACTGGAAAAAAATGGTTTTTCCATTAAAAAAATCAGCAAAATCTTTCACTCCGCCGCCGTTGATTGTGTCCCCGGCACCCCGGATTTTATCGACCGCGCCATAACCGGGACGTGGTACGCCTCCCCGGAAGAACTCCTCGCACTCTGCCAGCAAATCGAAATCGCTTCCGGCAGACCCGCCATACACAGCAGCCGTGAATCCCGTATCCTCGACCTCGATATCATCCTCTTTGACCAACTCGAAATCAACACCCCGCACCTTACCATCCCACACCCCCGCGCTAAACTCCGCGAATTCGTCCTCGCCCCACTCTCCGAAATCGCCCCCGATTGGAGCTTCCCCGACGGAACCACCATCCTCTCCGCTCTTGCTTCTTTAAAAGAAAGATGTTGAGATTCCGCGGGGAAGCGGAAAGTTTATTCAGCGTCCAAGAAAACGCCTTATCCGGACCAGCGCCTCCCGGAGTTCTGCCGCACTCGTGGCATAACAGCAGCGGACAAACCCCTCTCCGCCGGGACCGAATGCCGTTCCCGGAACCACCGCCACATGCTGTTCTTTCAACAGCTTTTCAGCGAATTCCTCCGAACTCAATCCGGTTTCTGTTACCGACGGGAAAGCATAAAACGCTCCCTGCGGCATCAGACATTTCAACCCGGCATCATTCAATCCGGCAACAAAAAAGTTTCTCCGTTCCCGGTAGCTCTCCTTCATCTCAAACATAGCCCGTTCACCACGTTTGAGCGCCTCCAATGCCGCTTCCTGCGCCATCGTCGGCGCGCACATGATGCTGTACTGATGTATCTTCATCATGGCATCGATCACCGCTTCCGGTCCGCAGGCAAAACCGATCCGCCATCCGGTCATGGCAAATGCCTTGCTCAAACCGTGAAGGAATACCGTCCGCTCCTTCATATCCGGGAACGCGGCAATAGAAACATATTCATCGGCATAGCACAATTCGGAATATATTTCATCGGTCAGCACCACCAAATCATGTTCGATGGCAATATCCGCGATCTGCCGCAGCTGTGAACGATCCATCACCGCCCCGGTCGGATTGCAGGGAAAATTCAGCAGCATCGCCTTCGTCCGGGGAGTGATCAGTTTTTTCAAATCCTCCGGCGCAACCGCAAAACCGTTTTCCATCCGGGTCGGCAGCGGCACCGGCACTCCATGCGCCATAGCGATGCCTGCCGGGTAGGAAACATACGCCGGAGAAGAATAAATCACCTCGTCTCCCGGAGAAATCAATGCCCGGAACGCCAGATCCAACGCTTCACTCACTCCAACGGTAACGAGACACTCCGTTGCCGGATCGTACGCCGCATGATAATTTTTCTGCAGATAACGGCACACCTCCTCCCGGAGCTTCAGCATACCGAGGTTGGAAGTATAGCCGGTATGACCGGATTCCAGTGAGTATATTCCACTCTCCCGGATACTCCACGGCGTAGTAAAATCGGGTTCTCCCACCCCCAGCGAGATACAATCATCCATGGAGTTGACCAGTTCAAAGAACTTCCGGATACCGCTTTTGGGCAATCCGGCAATGTGCGGGGCGACAAATTTTTCAGAAACAGATCTTGAGTCGTTCATAGTTTTCATCATTCAGCATTATGCGACCGGATTCCTTATACTTGCGGAGCATGAATCCGGTAGAGGTTGAAATCACACCGTCGATAGTTGCCAGTTTTTCAGCGACAAAATTTGCCACTTCCTGCAAACTTTCACCTTGGATGGTCAGCAGAAGATCACAGCTTCCGGACAGCAAAATCAAGTCTGTCACTTCCGGAAATTTGGCGATCCTCTGCGCCACCTGATCAAATCCGCCATCCCGGCGCGGGGTGACTTTGACTTCGATGATCGCCTTGACCGGAGCAGGAACTCCGGACACAGCAAAATCATCCGTCACTGCGGTGTAACCCCGGATCACTCCGGAGCGCTCCAACCCGGCTACGATATCCGCCACTTCCTGCGCAGAAGATATGCCGCAGCGCAATGCTATTTCTGAAAACTCCATGCGGGCATTTTCCCGCAATAATTTCAATATTTTATTTTTCATTATCAAATCATTTCAAGTACAGCAATCAATATGGGAAAGACAATTCCGTTGAAAATAAAGCTGTCCAGAACGTCAAACGCACCGCCCATACCGGGAACCCAATGTCCGGAATCCTTGACATTGCACATGCGTTTGACCGCCGACTCCGCCAAATCTCCGAAGAAACTTCCCAAACTCAGCACTGCTGCCGCACTCAAATACCACCACAACGGTGCGTATGATGCAAATTTTGCAAATATCATTCCCACAATAAGAGAGAGTATCATTCCTCCGGCAAGCCCTTCCCACGACTTTTTCGGGCTGAGCGACGGAGCGATCTTGTGATTTCCTCCGGGGAGTTTGGCAGTCAATGTGCCGACGATGTAGCCTCCGGTATCAGTAGCTTTAGTCGCCAGACACAAAAAGAGTAACCACGCCCCCACAGGGGCTCGTCCGGCAGTGCAGTTGTAACTGGTGAGCAAGCCCAGCATCGCCGGGGTGAGCAGCATGAACACGCCTCCGGAGGCCAGCAGTTTTTCCAGAAGTTCATCTTTCTTCATCAGCAGCAGTACGCCTCCACCGACACTTGCCGCCGCTCCGCACACCACAACAGCGGTCGAAAGCCGGTCGAAGAGCATCACCATCGCTGTGATATAAAACAATCCTGCCGCCGCTGCCGGAAAATTTTTCCGTCCGGAATCGTGCAGCATTTTCGCACACTCATAAACCGCCAGTGCCGTCATCAGCGGAGCCGCCGCCAGAAAAAGATACCAGCCGTACGGACGCCAGAAAAATATTCCGCCCAGCAGACCCATCAACAGCGTAAATCCGATAATCCTGAACTTGAACATCGTTCCCGGTCACTCCTTGAAAAATTCAGCTTCAACCGCCAGACACACCGTATGATATATCGGCAGATGCAACTCCTGTATGCGGTACGTCTCCCGTTCCGGAACCGCAATTACTATATCGGCAAACTCTTCACAACAGCCGTGACGGTTTCCGGTCAACAGACAGGTTTTGATATTCTTCGCCCGGGCGGTGATAAACGCCTTGCGGATATTGGAGGCGTTGCCGCCGGTGGATATTCCCAAAAACAGATCGTCCTTGCGCCCCAGCGTCCACAACTGCTGGGCAAATGCCAGATCAGGGTCAACATCGTTCCCGAAAGCAGTGGTCAGCGCCGGATGCGAAAGCAGAGAGACCGCCCGCAATCCGTTCTGCAGTTGAGTTCCGAAGGGAACAGAACCGTTATCGCCGCACTTTTTCAAATTTTCCACATCCGCCGCAGAAAGGGGGCGTTTCCGGCAGAAACCTTTGAGCAATTCTCCGCAAATATGTTCCGAATCCGCTCCGCTTCCGCCGTTTCCGGCAACAAAAAACGTGCCGTCATTGCGGTAAAGAGAGATCATGGCACTTATCAATTCTCCTATCGCCGGAATAGTCTCCGTCAACACCGGATAGCGTGATTCAAGTTCCTCGAGATATCTTTTCATAACTACAAACACCTTCTTTCCGGGCTTAATTTAACCGCACTTGCAGAGAAATACAAGGGCTTTTTTGGAAAAAAGTATCATTTTTCACTGAAACAGCCGAAAATCCGGCAAAGTTCATCGAAACGTGCCAGTGAAGCGGGACCGAATTTCGCCATCTGCTTCCGGATGAGCGGCAGCGGCTTTTCTTTCATCTCCCCGGATTTGGAGAAAAATTTGTCGGCAAGGCAGATCACCTTTTCTTCCAGAGTTTCCGGCAGAAAATCCAGCACCGGCAGCGGCAAACCCTGACTTGCGATCTCCTCTGCTGTCAATCCGCTTCCGGTATGGCGCTCGCAAATACGAGCCAAACGTTCCATCTCTCCCGGCAAAGCCCGCAGCATCCCGGCACCGGCGATCCCGTGTGCGATGTATGGCAACTCCCCCGGGCAGAAAATATCCGGAGCGTGACATTTTATGATTCCTATATCGTGAAGCATCGCGCCATCAGACACCAGTTGCAAGTCAAGTTCAAGCTGCGCATCTTCGCACAACTGCAGAGCTTTGTCCCGCACCTGCTTACTGTGTTTCAAAAGCACCCGGCGCAACTCCGGTGTCCGGAAATAAAAACGTTCTATTATCTCATCAGCAAAATCCATAATTGACCTCCGCCACAAAAAATAGCCCTTCTTTAAAAAAATGCAACCGCAAATGGAGAAAAATTTGAAAAAATACATTTTATGCGTTATATTATATAAAAATATATTTTAGCAACCGGGAGAGGTTTTAATTATGAAAATACTGGTTATTGAAGACGACAAAAAGACCGCTGATTTTTTGCTTCGGGCTTTGGCAGATGCCGGATATGAAACCTGCTACGCTTCCGACGGTGCCAACGGTCTGGAGATGGGGTTGAGCGAAGATTTCGACTGCGGCATCGTTGACATCATGCTTCCGGAAATCGACGGTTTCACCGTGATCGAAAAACTCCGCGCCGCCGGAAAAAATGCTCCGCTGATCGTTCTGAGTGCCAAGAGTTCTCTGGATGACAAAGTCCACGGACTCCACTCCGGTGCCGACTGCTACCTTGCCAAACCCTTTTCCGTGGCAGAACTTCTTGCCAATATCCAGGCCCAGCTCCGCCGGGTCACTCTCAGCGCAGAGCCGACGGTTCTTACGGTGGAAGATCTGGAAATCGACATCATTTCACGCAAAGTCACCCGGGCCGGTAAACTTATCGACCTGCCGCCGCTCGAATATGACCTTCTGGAATATCTCGTCCGCAACGCTCACCGGGTCGTCACCCGCAGTATGCTGATGGAAAATGTCTGGGAGTACAGCTTCGATCCCTCGACCAATATCGTCGAGACCCGGGTCTGCAAACTCCGGGAAAAAGTCGATAAACCTTTCGGCAAAGAGTTGATCCACACGGTACGCGGCATCGGTTATGTTCTTGAATAATTCCCTGCGGATCTCTCTGAAGATCCGTCTGGTACTGATTTATTCCCTGCTCTTTATCATCTCCTGTTCTCTGATATTTGCGGTCGCTTCCTATCGCATTTATCACGAAATAAACCGTACCGGAGACAAGGAGGCTCTGCACATTTCCCGGAACATGCAGGAGGTATATAATCTATCCATCCAATCCCCGCAGCCGTCTGTTCCGGAACTTCCGGGCGAAGAGGGACGCCGCAATTATCCGGCTTCCGACCGGGCGGTATTGGAAAAGCGTTTTCCCGACATGGAACTGCTCGCCGCCCGTCTGGACAACGGTCCGGTGCCGGAAGGAAAGAGCGAACCTTTGAAATATCACACCGCCTCCATATATTTTCAGGGGAAATATTATACCTGCCGGGTGCGGCAAGATGGTTCCGTTTACTCCAAACTGGTCAAAGAGCCTTCCAATTTGATGCAGTTGCGCTTACAGCTGCATGCCAAACCGGTCAAACCAAATCCTCTGCTGAGTTTAAAACGCCGCTTTGCTGAACTGGCCCGTTCCCGCGGACACAAGGGGTTCATCGCCGTGATCCGGGACAGCAACACCGGAAAAACGATTCTTCACACCGGAGAAAATCTGAGCAAACATCAGAAGGTTTTAGCTGGAGACCACCCGGAAGATACCGCCTTTGAAGTCGGTTCTTTCCGTTATTTGAAGAGCGACATCCCCGGCTTGGGCAAACTCTTTATCGGACGTTCCATCAAAAACCGCGACCGTCTGATAAGACAATGCATGGCAATATTTTCCGGTGTTCTGTTCAGCGTGACCGGAGCCGGTATCGCGGTGGCGTGGATCATCGCCCGCCGTTTCATCCATGGCATCCGCCAGACCACTCTTGCCATGAAGAGCATCTCCAATGGCGATTACAGCTACCGTATCGAAAAAATCCCTTACACTGACGAAGAGATCGTCACCCTGATGGAGACCTTCAACGACATGAATGAACGAACCGAAAATCTGCTCAACGAAATGAAGATGATGTCCGACAACGTCGCCCATGATCTCCGCACTCCGCTGACCCGGATCTCCGGTACCGTGGAACTGCTTCTGCACAACCGGGAACTGAGTGAGGAAGTCCACAACGTCTGCATTTCTGTTCTGGAAGAGACTCTGAGATTGAAAGCTCTGGTCAACACCATCATGGATATTTCCCGGACTACCGCCCATCCTGATGCACTCAACAAGGAAAACCTTGACCTTGTCCGCATCATCCGGAACTTCGGCGATTTCATGCAGCCGGGTTTTGAAGAAAAAGGGTTGACTCTGGAACTCCATCTTCCGGAGGAAGCGGTCACTGTTGAAGCGGATAAAACCATGTTCCAGCGGATGCTGGCAAATCTGGTGGAAAATGCGCTTAAATTTACTTTGGAAGGCGGAGTTTTCATCTCGTTGACCCGGGAACAGAAATTTGTGGTTCTGACCGTACAGGACACCGGTTGCGGTATTGCCGAAAAAGATCTGCCGCACATCTTTGACCGTTTTTACCGCGCCGATGCCAGCCGTCACCTCTCCGGCAACGGACTGGGACTGGCTCTGGTCAAAGCGGTGGCAATGGCGCACAAATGGGAACTGGATGTCACATCCGAAACGGGCAAAGGGACTGCTTTTTCCATAACCATCAACACAGAATCTTGAACAGGAGAACTTCTTTAAAATGACACTTACCGCTTTCATACTTCTGCTTTTATCCGTCACCTTCCACGCTTCGTGGAACCTGATCGCCAAAAAATCCAAAATGAACGTCGCCTACTATACGGTTATCTGCATGACCTCGGCTTGCTGCTGGCTCCATCTGCAATTCTGGACCCCGGTGAATGTTCTTGCACTTCCGGGGAAATATTATCTTTTGATGTTCTGTTCCGTAATGGCAGATTTGCTCTACTGCTGCGGATTGATGCGCGCTTACCGGACGATGGAAATGTCGACGGCTTACCCGATGATGCGGAGTTTGCCGTTACTGTTCACCGCGGCGATCACCGGTATATTCGGACTGGGCAAACCGCTTACACTCATGTCGTTGCTGGGAATGGCAGTGGTCTTTGCCGGATGTCTGCTGATGCCGCTGAAAAGTTTCTCCGACTTCAAAATCAAAAATTATATCAACCCCAGTCTGCTCTTTGTCACCATCGTGGCGCTGGGGACGACCGGTTACACCATTTTTGACAGTCAGGCACAGGCGGTAATGCGGAGTTCCCTCTCCGGGATCAGCAAACCGATAATGGCGCTAACCTACTATTCCAGCCGGGGTATAATGCTGACCTCGCTGCTGTTGACTGTAATTCTGTGCTGGAAGACAGAACGCGAAAATCTTAAATCCCTGATCCGGGAACGCAATTTCACTCCGGTATATGCCGGAGGTTTTGCCACTTTTGCGTATGCGCTGGTGCTGATTTCGATGAATTATGTCACCAATGTTTCGTTTGTCCAGGTCTTCCGGCAGCTGGGGCTGCTGGTCGGGGTGGCGGGCGGTATCCTGATTTTGAAAGAACGTTGTTCCGCAACTAAAATTGCCGGAAGTCTGCTTATTGTCAGCGGTTTGGTGATGACTGTATTGTAACACCAAACGGCGGCGCCGTTGGTTGTTTTTTGTGGGACAGCTCTGTTAGACAACTGTGATTTTTGCTGGCGGGACTTGATTTAATTGAGTTGTTGCAGTATATTATAAAGATAAAGGTTTCAGTTTTTCAGAACACAGAAATAAAATAACAGGAGTTTATTATGTCCGGACACAGTAAATGGGCAAACATCAAGCACAAAAAAGAAGCCGCCGATAAGCAGAAGGGTAAAATGTTCTCCCGCGTCGGTAAGGAAATCATGGTCGCTGCCAAAAACGGCGGTGCCGATCCTGCCACCAACCCCGCGCTCCGCGCCGCACTTACCGCTGCCAAAGCAGTCAATATGCCCAACGCCAACATCGATCGCGCCATCAAAAAAGGTATCGGCGAACTGGGCGATGTGGTCTTTGAAGAAATCATGTACGAAGGTTACGGTGCCGGCGGTGTCGCCGTTATCGTTGACTGCCTGACCGATAACCGCAACCGTTCCATCAGCGAAGTCCGTATGGCGTTTGAACGCAACAACGGTAACCTCGCCGCTTCCGGTGCGGTCTCCCGTATGTTCAAACGGCAGGCTCACTTCATCATCACCGGCGAATGGGCTGATGAAGAAAAACTTATGGACATCGTTCTCGATGCCGGTGCCAACGATCTGATCGTCGAAGACGGCGAAGCCGAAATCTGGGCCGATCCCGAAAACTTTGAAGCTCTGGTCAAGGTCTTTGAAGAAAACGGCATCGTTCCCGACACCGCCGAACAGACCCGTAAACCGGAGATGACCGTCAACATCACCGATGCCAAAGTCGCCTCTCAGGTCATCCGCATGATCGAACGTCTGGAAGAGAGCGATGATGTCCAGAACGTCACCGCCAACTACCTCATCGACGATTCCATCGCGGATCAGATCGAAGAGTGATAAAATTGGTAATGTCCCGAATTTTGTGAAACGCGAAAGCTGATAAAACAGCTTGTTTGCGACCGGCGGATGGATCGTGGAGCATCCTCCTTCGCCTTGATGGCTACGGAGGACAGGAGCAAGAAGCGCCCTAAGAATAAAAAACATAACATCCTTACGCCCGCAAGGGCGCACTTCACACCTTCACATCTTCACGCGCCGGAGGCGCTCTTCACGCAATCAGCTGAACGCTGATTGCTCCCCACGGGGCGCCGCCGCAGGGTTCGAAAAAAAGACTGAACTCGACCGGCGGATGGATCGTGCGGCAAGGTTGCGGGTAAATCAAGGCGAAGCCGAGGGAGTGTACGACTGTACTCGACCGAGGATGAGTCCGCCGATTTGCCCGCAAGAAGCGCCCACGAGGCGCCGCCGCAGGTTGTATTTTTACAAAAAAACAGGACTTGCTTAAAAGGAGCTTTGCAGTTACTATGAATTGGATCGATCGGTCAGAAAAATATACGTTGCGCGACAACGCCAGCGGTTTTGCAATTTCGTTCGCCGGAATGAATTTTCAGGACAGCGACCTTACCGCCATGGCACCGGCATTCGCCCGCGCCGCTTCTGAAATGAAAAATCTGGAAGCCGGAGCCATCAAGAATCCGGACGAACAGCGTAAAGTCACTCATTTTACGGACCGTATCTCCTATTCTGAAAGTGCCGAATTTCAGGAAGTGGAAGCGTTTGCCGCCAGTGTCCGCGCTGAAGGTAAATTTGATGCCGTGGTCGTCAACGGTATCGGCGGATCTGCTCTGGGGCCGCAGTTGATGCAGTTTGCCGTCAACGGCCCCTATTGGAACGAACTTTCCCGCGAACAGCGCAAAAACGGATTGAAAATCTACTTCCTTGACAACACCGACTCCGCCGGTTTTGCCGATCTGCTCGCCGTCATGGTTCCGGAAAAGACCTTACATCTGGTCATTTCCAAATCCGGCGGCACGCAGGAAACGCGCAACAACATGGTCGCCATGGAGGATTTCTATGCCGCGCGCGGATTGAAATTCGGCGACCATGCCTGTGCCGTCACCATGCAGGGCAGTCTGCTGTACAAGCACGCACAGGAAGCAAATTATCTCAAAATCTTCAACATGGCAGACTCCGTTGGCGGCCGCACCAGTGAAACCGCCATTGTCGGACATCTGCCGGCAGCGTTGACCGGCGTTGATTTCAAAACCTTCCTCGCCGGTGCCTGCGCCATGGATGCATGGACGCGAAACGATGATTACACCGCCAATCCGGCAATGTTCCTCGCGGCGATGTGGTATATCGCCGGAAATCATCACGGCGACCGCAACATGGTGATCGTTCCATACAGTGACCGGCTGGTACTGCTGTCACGTTATTTGCAGCAGCTGGTCATGGAAAGTCTGGGCAAAGAGCTCGACCTTGACGGCAACGTCGTCCATCAGGGTCTTAATGTTTTCGGCAACAAGGGCGGTACCGATGCCCACGCCTTCATCCAGCAGCTCAATGACGGCAGGGATGACTTTTTTGCCACCTTTATCGAAGTGCAGAAAGATGCGGCGAAACTGCCGGTCGACGGCAACACCGCCATGGGCGATTATCTGCACGGATTCTTTGAAGGTCTGTGCGCCGCACTGCGCAACAAAGGACGGCAGATCATCACCATCACCATCCCGCAGATCACCGTTTTTGAACTGGGACAAATCATCGCCCTTTATGAGCGTGCAGTGGCGATTTACGCCGAATTCATCAACATCAACGCTTTCCACCAGCCGGGGGTTCAGGCATACAAACTTGCCGCCAAAGATGCGCTTGCTCTGCGCAGTGAATTGCTTGCCGCCATCGCCGCCAATCCGGGATTTTCCGGAAGTGCCGCTGATTTTGCCAAGCTTGCCAAACGCGATGCCGATGTGGTGGAAATTTCCGGCATTTTGAACCGCGCCGCCGTCAACGGTGAATACGTTTCACGGCAGGATGTCAACGGCAACTGGGTCTACACGGTCAAGTGAATCTTCTGCTCATAGATCAAAGTGATTTTATCTCTCCCGGAACCATTGCCATTTCCGGGAGACGTTTTTTGCAGTTGCGTGACATCATCAAAGCGCAAGCAGGAGACACCATCCGTACCGGAATGAAAGACGGTATGCTGGGCACATCGGTCATAACTGCAATGGAAGATGAACGTGCCATTTTACAGCCCGAATTGACCACACCTCCCCCGCCGCCGTCACCAATTACTCTGGTGTGTGCGCTCCAGCGGCCGCCGACATTCAAGAAAATCCTCCACGGCGCATTGACCATGGGGGTGAAAAAAATACATTTCATCCACGCGGCAAAGGTGGAAAAAAGTTACTGGCAATCCAGTGTTCTCCGGGAGAATGAACTCGACCACGAAATACGCCTTGCTCTTGAACAGTGCGGCGATACCGTTTATCCGGAGTTTGAATATCACACCCGCTTCAAGCCGTTTGTCGAAGATATCCTGCCGCAGTTGGTAAAAGATTCCGCACTGGCGCTCTTCGGTCACCCCCGGGCGGCAACTCCTTTACCGCTGCCGCCGCAGGGCAAAATCATCGTTGCCGCAGGGCCGGAAGGCGGTTTTACCGATTATGAAAACATGATGCTGGAAAGTGCCGGAATGACCCCGGTAACTCTGGGACAACGGGTACTGCGCAGTGAATATGCCGTCACCGCATTGCTGGCAAAACTTTCACGATGAACAGCAAAAAACTGAAACAGCTCCTCAAAATGGGCAATATTGATACCGTTGAAATCAAAAAATTTTTCTCTCTGCGTTATTTTGTATTCATTGCATCATTGACTTTGAGCTGGCTGTTCCGGTTCACCGCCGCGCTATGGGCATTCGACAACAGCTGTTTCCGGGGAATGGGAGCTGTTGCAGAAATCCTCGCCACACCGGGAAATTATATTGCTCTGCTGCAAGTGTGGATATTGTGGACCGGAATTTATGCCCTGCTCCAACTGCTTCCCGGAAAATTCGCCACAGCCGCATTGACCATCTTTACATGCATGGAACTTCTGCTGGGAGTGACCGACTGCTACATGGTCGTGCGTTATTCGTGTCCGATGAAAGATATGATCGTGATACTGCGCGCTACTGACCGGCAGGAGATACGGGAATATTTCACCGCGATGTTCAGTCAGGGCAATGCGCTGATACCGCTGCTGCTGTCGATGCTGATAATGCTTGTTTCAACTGGAATATTTTTTATTCTGCACCAATTCAAAACCCCGGCAAAGTGCAGTATCCAACTGTTGATATTGCTTTTCTGCACGGCATTCACCCTGCTTTTCCCCGGAGAAAGCACACTGCGCAACCACCCGGATCAGATATGGAGCTTTGTCGTCGATCTGAATACAAAAGACCATTTTCTCACCACGGCGGCGCGCACCGTTGCCGCTCCGGTACTGCCGCCGGAAATGAAGGATGTTTTGAAACAGAACCCACGTCCCGTCTCCGGAATCGTTATAATCGGCGAGTCCGACAATCGCGCCCACCACTCGCTGTATGGCTACAATAAAGACACCGACTGTTTTCTGAAACATTCATACGACAACGGAATGATATGTTTTACCGATACCATCAGTGCGACAGCATCGACCATGCACTCCATATTTTTCATGCTGACCAATGCCCGGATATTGAACAAATACACTCCTCCGGAATATGGGATTTGCGAATACTTCCAACATGCCGGCGCCGCCGTATCACTGCATGATATGCAGCGTTCACACGGGGCATGGTCAAGCGTATTGGCTCTGCTTTTCACCAACGCTGACCGCAAACGCTCCTATTCCGATGACGGGAAAAACCATTATGACGGCGAACTTCTGTCTCCGGTTTGTCAGGAAATATCCAACTCCAAAGATAACGCCAATTTGCATTTTGTTCATTTAATGGGAAGTCATTATGACCAGAATTTCCGGGTTCCGGAAGCGTGGCAAAAAAAGTATTCGCATCTTTTGCGCGGCCTGGATGCCTATGATCGCAGTATCGTGTATACAAACAGCATTATTGCCGACATACACGCTGCGGCGGAAAATTGTCCCCAACCGGCGTTCGTGCTTTACATCCCGGATCACAGCGAAGAACCAATATCCCGCCGTTCCATGACCACCCGTGAAGCGGTATATTACGAAATCCCGATGCTCTTATATTTCAACGCGGCATACTGGGAACACTATCCGGAAACGGTAAAACTTGCCCGGCATGCAGCAGATAAACCATTCCAAACCGACCTTGCCCTGCAGCTTATTGCCCGGTTGATGCAGATACCGGCAAAGATGATTCCGGCACAGGATGATCTCCTCTCTCCGGGATACCTGCCGCCGCGCCGGGTGATCGCCTGGGGAGAAGAGGATTATATCCCCGCACAGTAACCGGGATCCCCTCTTCCACGTCAGCAAAAAAAGGAACTGCTGCAAAACTCAAGGTTTTGCAGCAGCTCCCTCTCAATTCGCAAATATTTCCCGGAGGAAGTGATATTCTCCGGGAAATCGTTGTGCAGAATTATTTGTCGAACGCGTGTCCGGCGGAACCCAGAACTTCTTTGTTCTTGCGGATGTACAGCTCTTTCAAGCTGGTACGGGCAGGACCGAGATATTTACGCGGGTCAAATTCGCCCGGCTTTTCGTTGAAGACCTTGCGAATGGCAGCGGTCATGGCGAGACGGCCGTCAGAGTCGATGTTGATTTTGCAGACAGCGCTCTTGGCAGCGGCGCGGAGCTGGTCTTCGCCGATACCGATGGCATCTTTCAGTTTACCGCCGTTTTCGTTGATGATCTTGACCAGATCCTGGGGAACGCTGGAAGAACCGTGGAGAACGATGGGGAATCCGGGGATACGCTTTTCGATTTCAGCGAGGATGTCCAGACGGATTTTCGGATCGTCGCCGGGCTTGAACTTGTAAGCGCCGTGGCTGGTACCGATGGCGATGGCAAGAGAATCCACGCCGGTACGTTTGACGAAGTCTTCGACCTCTTCCGGACGGGTGTAGGTGTGGGTTTCAGCCTTGACATCATCTTCAACACCGGCGAGAACACCGAGTTCGCCTTCGACGGTGACATCGTGAGCGTGGGCGTATTCAACAACCTTGCGGGTTTCGGCGATGTTTTCTTCGTAGGGAAGGTGGGATCCGTCGATCATGACGCTGGAGAAGCCGAAGTCGATGCAGCTTTTGCAGGTTTCAAAATCGGGACCGTGGTCGAGGTGCAGAACGATGGGGATGAGTTTGCCGTTGTTGATCTCTTTGGCATACTCGACCGCACCCTGAGCCATGTAGCGCAGCAAGGTCTGGTTGGCGTATTCACGGGCGCCCTTGGAGACCTGGAGGATCAGCGGGGATTCGGTTTCAACGCAAGCCTGAATGATAGCCTGCAGCTGTTCCATATTGTTGAAGTTGTAGGCGGGGATAGCGTATCCGCCTTTGACGGCCTTCGCGAAAAGTTCGCGGGTGTTCACCAATCCGAGGGATTTGTAATCGACCATTTTTTGACTCCTTGATTTTTTATGGTTTACGGTTGTCCGTATTTACGTACATATAATATAGCGCACATTGAACCGAAAATCAAGTAAAAATCTGCAATGTTTTGTCACTTGACGCGACTTGATTTTTTATATTCACGTGCTATATTATGGAGTATGTTACAGCTATTTTGCTTTGTGCAACCTTTAATCAACAGGAGAACCGGAGAATGAGTTGTCCCTATCAGTGCTCACATGAAGTTGAGCAGATGTGCCGTGTCGCCAAAGGTGTCAAACACGGTCCCGCCCCGATTCCGGAAGAAGGAAAATGGGTAAAATCCAAACAAATCAGTGATATTTCAGGTCTGACCCACGGTATCGGCTGGTGCGCTCCGCAGCAGGGATGCTGCAAACTCACGCTGAACGTCAAAGACGGCGTGATCCAGGAAGCGCTGGTCGAAACTCTCGGCTGCTCCGGTATGACCCACAGCGCCGCTATGGCTTCTGAAATCCTTCCCGGCAAGACCATTCTCGAAGCATTGAACTCCGACCTGGTCTGCGATGCCATCAACGTTGCCATGCGCGAACTCTTCAAGCAGATCGTCTACGGCCGTACCCAGACTGCTTTCAGCGAAAACGGTCTCCCCATCGGCGCCGGTCTGGAAGACTTGGGCAAAGGTCTGCGTTCTCAGGTCGGTACCATGTTCTCCACTCTGGAAAAAGGACCCCGTTACCTGGAAATGGCCGAAGGCTATGTCCTCGAAATCGGTCTGGATGCCAACGATGAGATCATCGGTTACAAGTTCGTCCACCTCGGCAAGATGATGGAAGCCATCCGCAATGGTGCCGCCCCTGCCGAAGCGTTTGAAAACAACGTCAAATCCTATGGCCGCTTCGACGAAGCTGTCAAAAAGATCGACCCGCGCAAACAGTAACATATAAATTTAGGAGTTCATACTATGAGCGTGAAATTTGAAGGTTACGAGCGCCGGATCGCCAAAATCGAAAAAGCGCTTGCCGAATACGGTATTGAAAGTCTCGAAGCTGCCCGCGACCTCTGCCTTGCCAAAGGCGTTGACGTGGAAGCTATCGTCAAGGGCGTTCAGCCCATCGCATTTGAAAACGCCGTCTGGGCTTACACCCTCGGTGCCGCCATCGCATTCAAAGCCGGTGCCAAAGATGCCGCCGACGCCGCTGAAAAGATCGGTATCGGTCTTCAGGCGTTCTGCATCCCCGGTTCTGTTGCTGACAACCGCGCTGTCGGTCTCGGCCACGGCAACCTCGCCGCCATGCTGCTGCGCGAAGAAACCAAGTGCTTCTGCTTCCTCGCCGGTCACGAATCCTTTGCCGCCGCTGAAGGCGCCATCGGTATCGCCAAGACTGCGAACAAAGTCCGCAAAGAAGCTCTCCGCGTCATCCTCAACGGTCTCGGCAAAGATGCCGCTTACATCATCAGCCGCATCAACGGATTCACCTATGTTGAAACCGAATACGACTACTTCACCGGCGAACTCAAGATCGTTGAAGAAAAAGCTTTCTCCGATGGTCCCAAAGCTGCGGTCAAGTGCTATGGTTCCGATGATGTCAGCGAAGGTGTCGCCATCATGATCCACGAAGGTGTTGACGTCTCCATCACCGGTAACTCCACCAACCCGACCCGCTTCCAGCACCCCGTCGCCGGTACCTACAAGAAGTGGGCTACCGAAAACGGCCGCAAATACTTCAGCGTCGCCTCCGGCGGTGGTACCGGTCGTACCCTCCACCCGGACAACATGGCTGCCGGTCCCGCCAGCTACGGCATGACCGATACCATGGGCCGCATGCACGGTGATGCCCAGTTCGCCGGTTCTTCCAGCGTCCCGGCTCACGTCGAGATGATGGGTCTGATCGGTATGGGTAACAACCCGATGGTCGGTGCCTCTGTCGCGGTTGCCGTGGCGGTTTCCCAGGCGAAGTAATCTTCGTCAGGAAGTCTACTGATCCCAACGGAGGAACGCTGCCAAACGGCGTTTCCTCCGTTTTTTAATCCGGAAAAAAAGTTCATGGCTGTTGAAATAGAACGCAAATTCCTCGTTTCCTCCGACTCATGGCGGAACAGTGTCACCTCTGCGACCCCGATGCGTCAGGGCTATCTCGGCGGTGCCGTATCGACCATCCGTGTCCGCCGCACCGATACAGCTGCGTTTCTTACGATAAAAGGCCGCGCCAGCGGCATATCCCGTGCGGAGTTTGAATACCCGATCCCGCCGGAGGATGCCGATACCATGCTTGACACCATGACCAAAGATTCCATTGTCGAAAAAATCCGTTACACCATCCCCGCCGAAAATGGTCTTGTCTGGGAAGTTGACGAGTATCTCAACGCCAATGCCCCGCTCTTTACTGCGGAAATCGAACTTCCGACACCGTATACCACCTTCCGCGTTCCTGATTGGCTGGGAATGGAAGTCTCCGACGACAAGCGCTACACCAACCGCGCGTTGAGCCGCGAACCATATTCCACCTGGGACAAAACATCTGACGGAGAATAAGTTATGGAACAAAATTCACTTTTCTCCGACTCCATGGTCACCCGCCCGCTTGCCGACCGGATGCGCCCGACAGCGATCGAAGATATCGTCGGTCAGGATGAATTGCTCGGCGAAGGTGCGCCGTTGCGCCGCATGATCGATTCGGGCAAGTTGTCCAGCTTTATCCTCTGGGGGCCTCCCGGCTGCGGAAAAACCACACTGGCACGCATCCTTGCCTCCCGCACCAATTTGCGTTTTACGGCGCTCTCAGCCGTCTTTTCCGGTGTAGCCGATCTGCGTAAAGCCTTTGATGATGCAGCAAAATATCACCAGTACGGCGAAGGCACCCTCCTTTTTGTCGATGAGATACACCGCTTCAACCGCGCACAGCAGGACGGTTTTCTTCCCTTTGTCGAAAACGGTACGGTCGTCCTCGTCGGCGCCACTACCGAAAACCCCTCTTTTGAACTCAACAGCGCACTGCTCAGCCGCTGTAAGATTTTTACGCTCAAACCGCTTTCCGCGTCTGCGCTCGAACAGCTCACCGCCCGTGCCGAAAACATCATGGCACGTCCACTGCCCGTGACTCCCGATGCCCGTCAAACCCTTATCGATCTTGCGGACGGTGACGGCAGATATTTTATCAACCTCCTCGAAACCGTTTACGATCTCACCGGCATGAACGAGATACTCGATACCGATGCTCTGCTCAAAGTCGTTCAACGCCGCGCCCCCATTTACGACAAAGACCGTGACGGTCACTACAATCTTATCAGCGCACTGCATAAATCTCTTCGCGGATCAGACACCGATGCCGCGCTCTACTGGGCGGCACGCATGCTTGAAAGCGGCGAAGATCCCGCTTACATCCTCCGCCGCCTCACCCGCTTCGCCTCCGAAGATGTCGGACTTGCCGACCCCAACGCCCTCTCCCTCGCTATCGCCGCCTGGGATTCCTATGACCGCCTCGGCTCTCCCGAAGGCGAACTCGCCATAGCTGAACTTATCATCTATCTCGGAACTGCCCCAAAATCCAATGCCGCGGAGACCGCCTGGTACGCTGCAAAGCGAGCTGCCAAAGAGTTTTCTTCACTCACTCCCCCGGCTCACATCCTCAATGCACCGACCAAAATGATGAAAGATCTCGGTTACGGTAAAGGTTATATCTACGACCACGACACCCCGGACGGATTTTCCGGTCAGAATTATTTCCCGGAAGCGATGGGCAGAAAACGCTTCTACCGCCCGGTTGAACGCGGCTTTGAACGCGAGATCTCCCGCCGCCTCGCCTACTGGGAGAACCTCCGTTCCAAGAAAAATTAGCCGCTGTCTCATAAAAAGATGACCTGCGGCGGCGCCGCGTGGGCAAGGTTGCCGGTAAATCAAGGCGAAGCTGAAGGAGTGGACTTACGTCCTCGACTGAAGATGAGTCCGCAGATTTGCCGGTAAGATTGCCCACGAGGCGCCGCCGCAGTCTGTTTTTTATGGGACAGTTGTGGTTTTTTTTAATAGCAATATATTTTTCACTTGAAATTTATATCTGGTATAACTATATTATAGTGTATATAGTATTTTTGTGGGGAATTTATTCCATATATCAGGGTTTTACAAAATTTTTTATTTGTTGGAGATGTTGTTATCATGTGTATCTTTCAATGTCCGAACTGCGGCACTGAATATGAACTCGGCGAAGAATTTCAGGGAAAAAAAGTTGCATGCAGTGTTTGCGATTTCCGCTTCCACGTTCCAATACAACCGCCGCCGCCGGCAGTAGAACCGGTTCCGCCTCCGGTAATGCCGGAAATCCCGGAAGAACCCGCGCCCGCAGAACCTGCGTTTAACGAAGGCCCCGCCACCTGGGTCACCTGCCCCCATTGCTGGCAGCACTTTGACCTCCGCGAAATCAAATATATTGCCCGCCACCCGGAATTGCAGGGAGATGCCGTTCTCGGCGAGGATGCCCAGCTCCGTTTCACTCCGGTAAAATATTCCGCCCGCGGTCTGGCTATCGATGCCCGCGGCATGGAATGTCCGGAAATGGCTTGTCCGAATTGCCACCTTCCCATTCCGGAAGCGGTGGTCGAACTGCCCTCCAGTATCTTCTCCATCGTCGGCGCCCCATCCAGCGGAAAATCTTACTTCCTCACTTCTATGCTCTGGCAGGCACGCAAAACTTTGCCGAACCACTTTGAATTCAACCTCGCCGATGTCGACTCTTCCTTTAACATGGTGGTCAACAACTACGAAAAACTCCTCTTTATGAACAACCACCCCGATGAGCTGGTCGCGCTGCCCAAAACCGAACTTCAGGGTGGCGGTTTCACCAACCAGATCACGATGAACGGTTTCCCCGTTGACCTCCCCAAGCCGTTTGTCTTTGCCATGACCCCCATGCAGGGACATCCCGACTATGAAAAAGACCGCAAAAATCTCCAGCGCAACATCATCCTTTACGATAACGCCGGTGAACATTTCCAACCCGGTCAGGAATCGGTCAACAACATGGCGACCAACCACCTCGCTTTCTCAGACGGTATCATCTTCATCTACGACCCCCTCCGCGATGCCCGCATGCAGAAGTTCTGCAACGAAAAAGATCCCCAGTATCAATTGGAATCGACCAATCAGCTTGCTTTGTTCTACGAGATGGCGACCCGTATCCGGAAATTTTCCAACCTTTCCGCTTCCGAAAAATACAATCAGCCTCTGATCGTAGCTGTCGCCAAATTCGATGTTCTGGAAGAGAAATTCAACATCCCATTCAATGCCAATGATTTCCTTTATTACAACGAGGAAACTCTTGAATACTCCATCGATGTCCAGAATATTGCCGACATCTCCTTCCAGATCCGCCGCAAACTTCTGGAGATCGCTCCGGAATTTGTCGGTGCGGCGGAAGGTTTTTCCAACAATGTCTACTTCATCCCGGTCAGCGCCTTCGGCTGTTCCCCGCAGTTCATAAGCTACGACAACGAAAAACAGCGTCCGGTGCTGGGTATCGTTCCCAATGACATGAAACCCAAGTGGATCGAAGTGCCTTTGCTCATGCAGTTCTACCTGCACGGGCTTATCCACGGCAGTTACAAAAATATTCCTTCGGCAAATCCCATACAAAATTATAAATTCACCAAGGATACCATCATCTTCTCCTTCCCGGGAACCGGTATCCGCTGCGAGCTGCCCAAGGTTTATTGGGGAATGTCCCTCTTCTGCCGTGAAAACAACTCTTACTACACCCTGCCCGTACCGGAAGGTTACTCCCGCGAAGTCACCTGCAAAGCAGCTTCGCTTGATGAGCAGATCGACAACGATTTCTGGAACGTATAACTGGAGAAAAACACTATGGCATACGAACTGATTTATACCTCAGCTCCTTCCGGACTGGCTCAGGGCAGTTCCGGTTTCTGTGTCGTTGCCTGTACCAAAGGTATGAATCTCCGGCTGACCCGTCAGCTGGAAGCAATGAGTGCCTACAAACCACTCTATCCGCATTACGCTGATAATGCCTGGGACAATCCGGTCTCCCATTCTCACTGCACCTTTGACGGCAACGGAACCCGTCAGCACATTTTGAGCCGGATATGTTTCAATGGAGTGGATTATACCGGACGGTCAAACAAGCTGGCATCCCATCTGGTTCTCTCCACGCAGGAAACTGCAACTGCCGCCGCAGGTCCGGCATCCCTTTTTCTTCAGGACGGTTTGTTCAAAGATGCTTCGTGGGAGATCAACGTTGAACACTTTGTCCAACAGCGTCCCATCCCGAAAACTCAAGTATCTTCGGTCAAGTGTTCCACCTGGGAACAGCTCACCGGTGATGCCGGATGGGGCGGATTCCTCGCTCAGAGTTATCTGGAAAACCCCAATAAGCGGGTGTATATATCCTATCTGCCCTCCCAGCATGATAAGATCATCCATCTGATAAATGAAGCATTGAACCTCCTGCCGGAAGATAAGCGCTGGGAAGTATCTTTCAACACCTATTTTGTCACCCTGCCCGCCGGAGTGAACTGCCTCTGGCGCGCCTGTCCGGCAGACAGCGAGGCGATGATAAGCGCCCGCCGTTCCCCGCTGAACATCGTCATTGAACTGAACTCCCCCGGCGAACTGACTGCCGAAGGAGCGTTGATCGATGCCGCCCGAACCGGCATCCTGCCGGCTGCCCCCGCTGCGGAAACTGTCCGCAAGTTGCCGGAAGAGGTGGAAATCACACTGCGCCCGATGGCTCTTCAGTCCAATTCCCCGGTTCAGCAGAAACCGGTCATCATCGATGATGCCATCATGCTTCCGCCGGCAACTCCGCCCCGTTCCACGTCCGGAGGGAGATCCAAGTTGCTGTGGATCATTATCCCGGTACTGTGCCTCATTCTGCTCGGCGGCGGCGGCGCATGGTATATCTCCTACCGGCAGAATCAGAAATTTGTCGAAGGAAATGCCAAATGCAAGGAGTTTTCAGCCATGCTGGAGAGTGTCCGGGCGCGCCGTTTGGATATAAATTCCCGAGTGAAAAATATCACTTCCTCCAAAGGATGTGATATTCTGCTGACCGAACTCAGGGAGTTGATCGATTACACCAATTCAATAAAGAATAATCTCGGACTTCTGGATATATATGAGAGAGTCTTCCGTTCCCGCACCCCCATCACCCACCCGGAGGATCTGAACACCCTTTGTGTCACTTTGATCGGTGAACTTGAAAGCGATATCCGGAGTTTGCGGCAGAAGAAATCAGAACTTTCTGCCAAAGAAGAGGCCAGAAAAAAAGCTCCGCCGGCAAAGAAAGAAGAAAAGAAAGAACAGAAGAAAAAAGCTCCCCCGGTGAAGAAAGAGGAGAAGAAAAAAGCTCCGCCGAAAAAACCGGCAGTGCCAGTCAAACAGATCCCGGCAGAAAATTTCAAATTCCTGTGGAAGAAACCCTTGAGTTCTCTCCGGAAAAAGGGCGATGAGATCAGAATCGTTCTGGGTACCGAAATAAAACCGGAAGATGTCCGTCTGGTCGTTGACGGCAATACCTCCCGTATCGGTGCTGATTTGAAGATCGTCGGCGGTGACGACTTCGGAAACGATGTCATCATTTACAGTCAAGTGCGAAACGGCGTTTTGATTATTTCTCACAAAAGACGTCCTCCTTCACAGCATCTTACGATGTCTCTCAAGGTCAAAGACAAGTTATATCCGATGTTCTTCCGGGCGGATTATTCAACCATCGTCCCCATTACCAAGGACGAACTCACGATCACGACGCGTTCCAACGGCCGCATATTTATCACCTATCCCACCGCCGCCCTTGCCCTGCCGGATAAGATTTTCCTCGGAAAAAGGGTAATTGATTCTTCTCGAATCAGGTTCTTTCTCCAAATCGGCAATCAGGAATACCATCTGGAGAAACGTGTTGAGAAGGGAATTGAAAAATATACCACAGTTACCGAACTGAGCGAATTGCAGAAAATCCAAGCCCGGCAACGTGCGTTCAACAGACTTGAATCGGATTGGCTCTTTCACCTCGCCCGGAACAAAAATCTGCTGGATAAAGTTCTTTCCAATGACAAAAAACGAATCAAAGAGTTCACGACAGCCTACAACCGGATCAACAACAATTATAAAGCGAAGAAAGTTATCATTGATTTCATTGACCGGGTCAACGAAGATTCGCCGCTTGAAGTGTTTTACCACGCCGCCAGAAAGGATACCCATTGCGAACTCAACGGCGCTGTTGCCCCCTGGTTGAAGGAGGTCAAGAAATTCCTCAGCGATTATGAAGATGTCGTTGACATGATGCGCGATCATAAGGCTTGCCAGCTGAAATATATTCTGAAAAAATCTCCCGTCAAGGAATTTGCAGAATCCTCCCGCACCATCAAGCAGGAAGCGGAGTTCATTGCAGCTGAACTCACGCGCTGTATCAACGATTTTAAAAATCGTGAATTCACTCTTTTCATCGACATAAACGGTGAAAAATTCAAACAATATCTCCTGTCAGATAAATCAGAGGCCAAAAAATGAATACCGATATACAAAACATCAATCCCAGGCAACTCGCCATCCGGTTGAAGACATTTCTCTCTTCTGCCGACCTGACCGATTCGCAGACAGCGCGTTCACTTTATGCCAGCTTTCTGCAGATCAACAATCTTTTGAGTTCGCGCATGATAAATTGCAGTTCTCTGCTTCAAAACCAGCAGAAGATCGAAGCTGTCACTTTGGCTCAACAGGAACCGTCGCTCAGCAATATCTACGATGCCATCATGTTCCCTGAACGCAAGCTCCTGCTCCGTCTTGCCGCGTTGTACAGCTGGGAACTCCCCGCTGAAATCAACTCCGCGCTGATGGAAGATATCAACAAAGCGCTCTCCGAAATGAACGATCTGCGCCCGCTGCTGGCGGAATTCCGGCGTATCGCCCGTTCCAACCAATTGGAAAACAAGTTGCGTCTGCTCCGCGAAATCACCCGGCGCGACCGCAACAATCAGGAGTGGGAACGTCCCCTGCGCGAAGTGGAAAACCAATACCTCACCAAGCTTATCGATCAGGCGCAGCAGGCGATCATCGACAAGCGTTACGGTGAATTGGAAACCATTCATGGCGAACTGAAAAACTCCACCTGGGTCGTCTCCATTCCCACGGTCGTCATGCAGAAGATAAGCAAGGTCGTCAATGATTACCGTCTGGAAATGCGCAAACAGCGTGCCATGGAACTGCTCCACGAAGTCAACAATGCTCTGGCTACTTTCGATGTGACGGCTCTGGAAGATGCGATTTTCTGTTATAATGACCATTGCAGCACCTCCGGTTATGAACCGGAGAAAAATGAACTCATTCAGCTGCGCGAAGCTGAAAAGTTTCTCAGCGAAGAGAAGAAAAAACAGGAAGTTCTGCAGGATTTCCACCGGGGTATCTCCACGCTCAATCAGCTTCTGGATGACAACGCCCCCCTGCCGGAGATCGACAAGGTCTTCAGTGCGGTCAAATCCACCGAACATGAGATCCCGCTTCACCTCACCCGCCGGGTCGAACAATACCGCGAAGATGTGGAACGGGAGATCCGCATCCGTTCCATTCTCAAAGCCTGCCGCATTGTCGCCTGTTCCGCGGTGGTGATCGTTGTTATCGTCGGCGGCGCCAGATGGATAACCCAGTCCATCAGCGAAAACCGCCTCGTCACCAGCCTCCGCGAAAAAATCAGCCAGAAAGATCTGACCGGCGCCACCCGGATGCTCGCCGACATCGAGCAGAAATATCCCGGTCTTGCCAAAGGTGCCAAAATCACGGCAGTTCGCGCTGATATCGCCAAACTTGAGGCCGAAAGCAAAGTGCGCCAGGAGACTCTGTCCAAACTTTTTGCCGAGATCGATGCTTTGAAAAAAGTTTGGCCGCCCGATTTTTCCATTGCCGGAAAACTCTCTGAAATCGGCAGTCTGGTTCAGACCGATACTGAAAAGCAGCAGTATGCCGCTATCAAAAAGTGGTATGATGATGCAATCGCACGTTACACTGCGGAGTGCGAAGATAAGTTCCATGCCAAACTTGCAACTCTCAAAGAACTGCGCAACCGGATCATCGGCAGCATTGAAGAACAGAACTTTATCCGCGCCGAAAAAGAGCTTATCGAACTCAAAAATCTGATCGATGAGATCCGCAAAATGCAGTTCCTGAAACCGGAACTGCTTTCCGAAAACAACGAACTTCTCTCCTGCGCTTTCGCGCTGGATGACATGCTTGCCAATCACCGCGCAAATCAGGCGGAACTGCAGGAATCTTTCCGAAGCATGTTCACCGCCGTTTCCCTCTCCGAACTGGATGAAGCTTTGCGCAGTTACATCTCCACCTATCAGAAAAACCGCAATGGAAAAACCCCGGAACAATTCATGCTGCTCAAAAACGATGTGGATGCGCTGAAAGCTATCTTCAACTGGCAGGACAGCGACACGCCGTCCGCCTCCAACGCTTACCTCCGCGATATGCAGCAGATTCAGCGCGACCGTAAAATCGCCGAGAAAGCCTGTGCCGATTTGCGCACTACCTTTGCCGGGCTGAACAAAAGCATCAACCGCCAGCGTCTGGGCTTCCTCCGCTTCCAGGATCAATCCGGCAAGAACATCGACTTGCTCATCAAACTACTCCCCCGCGACAGTATCCACGGTGAAGACAATTCGGTTTACGTTGTCCGTGAGGACGGTACAAATGTCGTCATCCATCCCAATCCCCACAATCCCCGCAAATACCAGGTCGTTATCGGCGACAAGGTCGAGGATGAAAAAATCTACTCCATGTGCACGTTGGTTTACCCCGCCAATCTCAGTATAAGCTCTGTGCGGCAGACAGCCGCAGCTCATCAGAAGCTGTTTCAGAAGATCACGCAGGAACTGCCGGCACTTACTCCGGATAATGTTCTGACCAAGAGCATCGGTTATCTGCACATGATCCTCAACGACCAATATTGTGTGGAATACTGGAAGATCCTGCTGGCATCCCGGATACTTCAGGCGATTTCCCCGTTGGATACCTCTTTGCTCAAATCACTGCATCATCTGCAGTCTGAACTGGATCGGCTCAAAGATCTCGACACCTCCAACAATCCGGTCTACAACGAGTTTCTCACTCAGAAAATACGGGATTTCCTCGCCACTTACAACACCTCCACCCAGCTGATCGCCACCGGAAAGCAGATTGAATTCAACCGCAAGGTTTTCCTGACACTTGCCCAGACCAAATACCAATTCTTCGGCATCGCCATTCAGGACAACAACCGGGTGAAATTCTCCATCAACCCGTCTCTGAAGAACCAATCCTGCGATCTGCTCTGCTTTGATGACAGTTCCAACCAGTGTATTCTGGTCGGAAGATACTCTTCCAACGGAATCATCATCGATGAGAAATACCGCAGTAAAGTTGTAAACCGCCTGCTCTTCACCACCGCCCCCTGCGGTAATATGAGCGCGCAAACCCGGGCTTTCAAAAATAACAAAGATAAATTTCCTGTCATCAAATGGCCGGAGTTCTGGCCGCAAAATCTCAAGGGAGATGAATAATGAAATACTATGTAAAAGACAATGGCAAAACCTACGGGCCGATCGAAGCGGCGAAAATCGTGAATGCCATTTCAGATGGATTTTTTTCTCAAAGCTGTATGCTCTCTCCGGATCGCAAAGATTGGCTGCTCTTCCGTCAGGTCATGCCCAACGCCGCCATACGTCCGGTGAGCCAATCCACTGCAGCTCCGGTTGAGCAAATGCCGGCAATAAAACAGCCTGTTTCCGGTAATGACCAACCTGCTGCCTCATTTAACAATGCGCCGTTTGCCGTGCCGCAACCCACGCCGCAACCCACGCCGCAGCCCCCGCCGCAGCCCCGTTCCGGAGGAGGCGGCAAGGTTTTCTTTGCCATCGTCGGCGCACTTCTGGTGGTGGTACTGGCTTGTACCGGAGGATATTTCCTCTTCTTTAAACAGCCGGAAGTCACAGATTTCCGCCAGGTGTGTCAGCAGTACCAATCTGCGGTCGGTCTGGTTACAGTGATTCTGGAAGATCCCGACGGGAAACTGCTCTCCGGCCAAGTCGGAAATTTCACCCTCTCTCCGGAACATCCCATCGGTACCGCTTTCGCCATTGCGCCGGATCAATTCGTCACAAACTGCCACGTCGCCTACGGCATCAAAGAGCGCAAGAGCGGTATCATTGACAACTGGCTCTGGTCTCTGGTTATTGAAGCTGCCAAAAAGGACGGTGTCAAGACCAGGGACGAACTGGAAAAGTACATCAAGAAAAATAAAGCTGCAATCCAGGATGTCGCCGAAAAGCTGAAAAAACAGGTGCGCGTGCGCGGTGTGGAGATCCGGCTCGCTCACAGCAACGGCAAGGCGCTCAAGATTTCCGGTGTTCAAATCCATCCGCGCTACAATGCCAATCCGGAAAACGAGTACCGCAACGGTGAATTTGATGTCGCCATCCTGCACACCAAAGGGCAGTCCGATGTCTACTTCCCGATCGCCGAAAAGAAGCTCCTGCACAGCCTCGCCGCCGGTCAGAAGATCGCTTACATGGGATTCCCGATGGAGGGGCTGCGCGATTCCGGAAATTTGGACATCAACAATCCGGAAGCCATTTTCAAAGAAGGAACCATCAACAAGATCACCGACTTCCACAATGTCTTTTCCACGCCGGAGTTCAACCGGTCGATAATTCATGACATACCGGCTGCCGGTGGTGCCAGCGGCAGTCCGATCTTCCTTCCGGACGGTCAGGTCGTTGCAGTCCTCTGGGGCGTTACCCACACCGGAAAGAGCAACAGCGGCGCCCGCGTGGCATCCGCAGTTCAGCACAATATGGCGGTACGTATCGACTCTCTTGATGTCGTCCGTCAGGAAAGTATATATCACCTCAAAGATTGGACAGGAGAAAACGACTGATGAATTCCAGCTACACACTTAATTGGAAGAAACTTGACCCGGAAGCCAAATTCGGCTTGAAAACCAAAAAATTCACCGGTGTCAACGGCATCGTATCATTCATACTCGGCGCGGTTTATACATTGATATTTTACCTTCTGCTCTATCCGGTGAAATATTTTGTCTCCAGCCAGTTTATTGACATGTTTTTTCACGGCGGTGCAGAAAACCGCAGTTATATTCCCTACGCCACCGTACTCCTGACCATGTGGTGCATGGCAATATTGATTCAAAAGCAGAAAAAAATCAGTATCCAGCGCATGGCGGTAAACGTGGAAATTCTGCCGGATGATCCCGGTTTTATCCTCTCACCGGACAACTCATCCACGATTCTCAAACGCATTGAAGAACAGGTCTACATGGCAAGCGGTTTTATCGCGTTGAACCGGATTCAGAAGACTCTTGCCAACTTGAAAAACATCGGACGGGTCTCCGATGTCTCATCCGTGCTGAATGATTTCGCCATTGCCGATGAAAAGTATACCGAAGGAACCTACACCGTCGTCAAAGGTCTGATCTGGGCGATTCCGGTCACCGGATTTGTGGGAACCGTTCTCGGTCTTTCGGATGCGGTCGGCGGTTTCGGTCAGGTCATCTCTCAGGGTGTTGACATCGAAGTTATGAAGAACTCCCTGAGCGGTGTTACCAGCGGTCTGGCAGTGGCGTTTGAAACGACACTTATCGCGCTGGTGGCAGCACTTTTTCTGCAGTTGTACATGACGATCATCATGCAGAAAGAGGAGGACTTGATGAACGAATGTGCGGACTACTGTTACCGCAACGTGGTCGCCAGATTGAAGATGATCGACACCGGAGAGTGAGAGAACTTGAATCATGTTCAAGAATAACGACGCCCCGGTTTCCCTGTTTTCCTTTCAGGACATCATCACCACGTTGACCGGCATTATGCTGCTCTTTCTGCTGGTGATGGCTCTGATAATGATTCAGGTGAACTCGGAATTGCAAAAAGATTCTCCGGTTTACGAGCAGTTGCAGCAGGCGCGCAAAGAAAACAATGCGCTGAAAGCTGATATCACTCAGACAGAACAGGAAATTTCATCGCTGCGCAAGCGGAAACGCGAACTGCAAAAGCGGGATAATGCCCAGTTGAAACTGGAAAAATTCACGCTGGAACAACAGATGAAACAGCAGAAACACGACCTTGACGTGCTGAAGGGAAAAATTGCTGAACAGCAGAAAAAGAGAGAGAAACTGAACCGGCGCCAGCAGGAACTTGCCCGCCAGCACAGCGAACTTGAACTGCAGAAAAAAGATTTGGCCACCATCAAAAAGCGTATTGATGTTCAAAAAAATAAAAGCAAGGAACTTCACCGGAAAATCAAGGAAGCACGTAACTCTATCACCATCACTACCGGCAGAGACACCAATAAACTGCCGCTGGTCATTGAGTGTTCCGGCGATTTCATCCGGGTCATCCCGAAAGACAAAACACGCATACGCAAGTTTGAACGCAGAACACCGGTTTCTTCCGATATGATAAATGAGTCGATGCGTTACATACGCACCTTCCCGGCAAGTATAAACTATTACATTATGCTGATAAAGCCAAGTGCAGTCCCATACTCCTATTTCATGTTGAAAAAGTTGCACGGAGCTTTTCCCAAAATGGAGTACGGTAAGGAACCGATACTGGAAAACGAGGAGCTTTTCTGATGGCAAAAGGTGAACTTCCCGGCAGCATGGATTTGCTGCTTGATACCATGTGCAACACTTTCGGCGGTGTTATGTTCATCGCCATAAGCATGGCACTTACCATCTCGTTGTGCCAGAGCAAGCTCGACCCCAAAGAGATGGAAGAGCAGGCAAAAGAACAGTTACAAGAGCTGCAAAAAGAGAACATCCAATTGCAGAATAAACAGAAAAATCTGGACAAACGGATGGATGAGTTGCGAAAACAACCGGTGGTCAAACCGGATGTCTCTGAAGAATTGGCAGAACAGGTGGCTCAGCTTGAAATGCTCAAACGCCACCGGGAACGGCAGAAACAGCGGTTGAAAAAACAGCTGGAAAAAGTTACTGAAGAAAACCGGAAACTCAGCGCTGACAACGACCGGAACGCGAAAAAACTTGCGGCAGATAAACAGAAGTATGTTGAGGGAAAAGACAAACTGGAAAAACGTTACGCTGAATTGCAGGAGGAAAACGGCAGATTACGCAGTACACTTGCCCAAATCCCGCCCCGGAGTATCCACTTTGCCCGCAACAAACGTACCAGTTCCATACCGTACCATATCATCATCAAAAATGACCGGGTCTACCGCCTCGGCTACAAGGCATTTGAATCTTCCCGCGAGGTCTCTGTCCGCCGGGAGGGCAATCTGCTGCTGCTGACACCGGTACAGGGCGTTTCCATCCGGAGTTTGATGATGGAACGCGGAGAGGATGTGCTGCCGGGATTCAATCGCAAACGTCATTTTGTGTGGATAATAGTTGCCCCGGATTCGTTTGAAGCGTTTGTAAGTTTCCGGCGTTTCATGCGGAAACTCAACTTTGATGTCCATTGGTACACCGCAGATAAAATGGTGCTGTATCTGGTGGAAAATGCCAATTATTCTGCCGCCAACTGAAAAAATGGAGAGACGAAAGATGAAAAAGTGGTTTTGTTATTCGATCGCGGCACTTATTGCAGGGATATTGTTTGCCGGATGCGACGCGCCGCCGGAACAAAAGAAAGAGTGGCGCAAAATGCGCCGCCGTGATGAACACAAAAAGAAGGAAAAAAAGAAAAAAGAAGAGTCTTCAGTTCCGGAATGGTTGAAAAAATATGATGAAGCTGAAAAGAAAAAAGAGTCCGGAGATAAGAAGAAAAAGGATGACAAAAACGACAAAGACGGTGGAAACTGTAACGGCGGCGGGAACGGCGGGAACGGCGGGAACGGCGGGAACGGCAACAACGGCGGGAACGGCGGGAACGGCGGGAACGGCGGGAACGGCAACAACGGCAACAACGGCGGGAACGGCAACAACGGCAACAACGGCGGGAACGGCGGGAACGGCGGTAACGGCGGTAACGGCGGGAACGGCGGGAACGGCGGGAACGGCGGAAACGGCGGAAACGGCGGAAACGGCGGGAACGGCGGGAACGGCGGGAACGGCGGGAACGGCGGAAACGGCGGGAACGGCGGGAACGGCGGAAACGGCAACAACGGCGGAAACGGCAACAACGGTGGAAACGGCGAGAACGGCAACAACGGCAACAACGGCAACAACGGCAACAACGGCAACAACGGCAACAACGGCGGCGGCAGGAGTGGCAGCGGAAGCGGCAACAGCCCTCATCCGGAAGCATGGCTCAAGTGCAAACGGGAAAAATATGTTTCCCCCAGTGAAGCCCAACTTTGGCAAAATGCTATTTTTGAAATAAAAAAATTGCTTCAGGGCAAACAGATCCGTTTTGCCCCTCAGGGTGCAGAATACTCCAAACTGGTTCTGGCCTCTGCCAAGGATTGCCTTTACCGGATCGAAGGGCGCTGTACAGTGACCGATAACCGCGGCACAACCTTTTTGTACAGCTTCCGCGGTTTGCTGGAGATAAATAAATACGACGCCGTCATCTTTGATATCAGCTTTACTGCGAACTGAAGGCTTTTTTTATCACTCTATTCCCTTCTCCCGAACACTCATACCTTGTCAGGAAAAGCGAAGTATTTTGTTTTCTCCGCTTGTTACGCCATAGCTCGCAGAGCGACGGCGGATTGTCGCGGCATGATCAAACGCAGTTATTGAAAAAATATTATCTCCCTGGAATGGCAGCAGAGCGTTTTTTATGAAAAAAGGGCTGTTGCAAAACATTTTGCAACAGCCCATGACAGAATACTTCAACTTCAATAGATCACAGGGATTCCCACGATCTGAGCAAAGTTTTCAATCAATTCCATGTTGTCGCCATAGGTGACGATGTAGTGCTGGCTCATCACGTTCTGAATGAAACATTCCGAGCATCCGCACTCAAAGAAGACTTCCAGACTGGGCAGCTGCGGAGCCGGAGGCGCCCAACCGGCTTCTTCCCAGGTTTCCGGAGTCTTGGCTTCGCCGCGCACAGCGTGCAGTACCAGTTCTCCGTCGACCTGCGCCAGACGCACGATGGTGACCGGACCAGTCTTGACCTTGGAAACGTTGAGCAAACCTTCTCCAAATGAACCGAATGCATTGGGCATGACCGTGATGCCGCCGTCGGTCACGGATGCAGGCACATAGTCCGGCACACCCATGAATGCACTGTTTTCAGTAAATTCATAGAATTCCATGTAGGCAGGACTGACACCGGTCAGGTACTTCATGATAAGCTCAGTCACCGCACCGTAGGAGTCGTTTTCCGGCACCGTGGGGATATCCATTTCGTCATGAAGCAGAGTCAACGCACCGGCAGGCGCAAATTTGAGCAGCTTTTTGACACCGTCAACGTCGCAGAAGGAGAACGCATCATAGTTGCGCTCTTTGATTTTCTTCTGGAACGCAAGGGACAAACGCACGGAGTTTTCCACGGTTCCGGGCTGGGGATCGCGGACAAACTTCCAGTTCTTGCGGATCTTTTCGGCACCGGCAGCAATCTCTTCATCGGTGATGGAGTTGGCAAGCTCCTGGATCTCCAGCAAATCAAAATGCTCGATTTCAGCACCGATAACATTCTTGAGCAGATTGCCATCGTACAAGGTTCCGAACAAACGCATATCGCGGTAACCGCTCATGCCGATAAACGCAGAACGCATCCGCGCGGCGGCACTGGCGGCACGCAGATAGCTCGCCGCTTCATCATAACGCGGTTCGGCATCTTTTTTGTTGACCAGATACTTGAAGTTGAAACCCATTTCCTGCATGGGCGCACGCAGCGCAGTGGTTCCCGCCTGATCGGCGGTGGTCACAAAGTGACCGTTTTCACGCCAGCCGCTCAAGCCCCAGAGCAGCATCGGTTTGTGTTTGAACGGTTCGATAACTTTGATCACCGCCCAGGTGGGGATCCATCCGGCGATGCAGACCACCAGCGCATCAAAGTCGCCTTTTTTGAGTTCGGCAACGGCACGCGCCGCCTGTTCACCGGCGGGGTCATCACTCACAGGAGCAGTTTCAAAGAGTTCGATACCGCGCTTTCTCAGCTCGTCTGCGGCTGCTTTGCAACGGGTATCAATAAATTCACGCGGGGTGTTTACTTCGCCGAAACCGACGAATCCGGCACGGATCTTGAGTGCATCACTCATTGCTTTTTCCTCCAAAAGTTGGCATCAATAATTTATTCAACATACGATATTGTTCAAAAGT
Source organism: Lentisphaeria bacterium (assembly GCA_017462015.1). Taxonomy (GTDB): domain Bacteria; phylum Verrucomicrobiota; class Lentisphaeria; order Victivallales; family Victivallaceae; genus UBA1784. Next base: position 48,235 of record JAFTRX010000054.1, on the reverse strand, counting down.
TTTTTTATACGCCGCGACCGCCTCGCCGGGTTCGACCCGGAACGCGATTTTGACCATGGCTTTGACCGCCGTTGCGGCATCGGGGAAATCCCCGCACGCAACAGCTCCCAGAATGGCGGCACCGAGACTGGTGGCTTCAGCACATTCGGTCACGGTCACAGGCAAATTCAACACATCAGCTTTGATCTGCAGCCAGAGTTTGCTCTTGGAAGCACCTCCCAGAGAACGGATCTCCGTGATCGTTGCGCCCATGGAACGCAGTGCTTCGACATTGTCTTTCAACAAATACGCCACAGACTCCATGATGGCACGCGCCCAGTGTCCGCGTTTATGGGCAAGGGTGATACCCCACGCCACACCGCGCGCATTGGGGTTGCAATCAGGAGAGATCGCCCCGGCACAGTGCGGAAGCAATACCAATCCTTCACTTCCCGGCGCGACTGCCGCCGCAGCAGCATCAAACGCTTTAAAATCCATTCCGGAAGTAAACTCATCACGGAAATGCTTCAGCAGCATCCCCGCCGTCGGCGCCCACGGCAGCAGAACAAACGATCCCGGCGCAAAACCAAGATAGGTGCTCAAACGTTTTTCCTCATCGTAAACCAGATGGTCAAACGCGGCACAGAGCGCCAGCGTACAACCGGTGGTCTCCGAAATCATGCCGCTTCCGGCACAACCGCTGCCCAGATTGCCACACACATGGTCAATGGGAGCTGCGGCAACCAGTGTTCCCGGCGCCACAACTGAATCGTTGGCAAGCGCCCGTCCGACCATGCCTCCGGCTCCTTTCAACTCCGGCAGCTGCGCTTCAGTAATGCCGAGCGCTTCGAGCATAGCAGGATCATATTTATCCGTCCGGATGTCGTAGTAAAGTGCTGACGGCATCAATCCGGAACAGGTGGCATACTTCCCGGTAAGCCGGAAGGCGATGAAATCTTCCACCATCAGATATTTTGCCGTTTTGGCAAAAAGCTCCGGCTCATGCTTTTTGAACCACAAGATCTTGGGCGCGGGCCAGCAGGGGAGCATCTCCGTCTGCCCGGACATCCGGAAAAGCTCTTCCGTACCGAAACGCGCATCCAGTTCCCGCGCTTCATCGGCGGCGCGGTTATCCAGCCACACTATCGCCTTGCGCAACGGTTTTCCTTTGCTATCGACCATGATGAGCGTTTCCGCCTGTCCGGTGATGGCAATGGAAACGATATTTTCCGGAGCAACTGCCGCTTTTTTGACCGCTTCAGCTATCGCAGATTTGGCGGATTCCCAATAAACTTCCGCATCAAGTTCCACAATATCCGGAGCCGGTGTCTCCAGAGTATACTCTGTCAACCCGGCTCCTGCCATATTTCCGGAAGCATCGAACACCGCCGCTTTCACACCGGTAGTGCCCATATCCAATCCGAGATAAAAGTTCATGTAAACTCCTTATCAAAAGAGCTTGTTGATCGCATCGACCGTGATGTCGCAAAGTTTGTAACCGCCATCACTGCCGACCTGACCGTTGATGATCAAGCCGCCGTAACCGCCGAACTTTTCCGCATCAGGACTGGGCAGATAACCTGCATGATAGTTGCCGTTGCCGGAAAGCTGGACGAGGAAAGTCTGGAAAGCTTTGGAACGCGCTTTGATATTCTGACCGTAGTAGAGGTAGAGTTCAAAGGGGTTGTTGGCGATGGCAATATTGCCAAGACGGACAACGTTCATCGTGAAGATGTAGTTGGGACTGGCATCCTGATCTTCATAGCGGCGGATGACCGCCTGAGCGTTTTTGATCAGCACGAAGTGGTGCAGTTTGCTGTCGTAAGGTCCGGGGCCGTCGATTTTTTCGTTGGCGTGGGTTTCGGCGCAGAATGCTTCAAACGCCTGATCTTCCGGCATGATGGCGGTCAGGCGGGCAAGTTCCGCCTGGGCTTCCTTGTAATCGACATAGGAGGCGCGGCGGCGGGGCAGAACCACTTCCATGACTTCGCTTTTCATAACCGGAGCGTAGTCGATTTCGCCCGGAGTGGCGGATTTTACCGCCGCAAGCAGACGAGCGGCAAGGACGGGGACTCCGTCAGCGTGCCAGAAATCCGGTTCGGTGGTGTAGTGGCGGACAAGGTCACGCGGGGACTGGCATCCGGCAGGAGAGATCTGATAGATGGTGTGGAAATCTTCACCGTATTCAGCTTTCAGAAGTTCACGGGTGGCACCGGCGAAGTCGGAAGAAACCTGATAGGTGGATTCCATATTCTGGGACGGGCAGGCAACGTTGAGCAGCATACCGGTCTTTTTGCCGTTGGCATCGTAGGTAAAGAGCATTTCAACACCGGTGTCTTCTCCGGCTTCCATACCGATAAAGTCCGGACGGGTGGTATCTCCGTACATCTCCGCTTTGCCGTTGCTGTAAACCGCGCGGCGGCAGTGACCGATACGGGCTTCGCCGAAGCCGGTGGCGATACCGCCCTCAGCGCGGTTCTGCCAGGCATTGACGATGTTCTGCGCGATGATGGGAATGGCAAAATCTGCGTACTCTTCCGGGGTGAGCATCTGGTCGCGGAGTTTGTCCCATGCGCTGGCGGCAACTCCGGTTCCGGGAGCAGGTGAAACGCGGAACGCCAGACTCGGCGCACTGTGCGTGTGAATGGCATTGACAAAGATTTTAGAAGTATCAATGGAGCTGTCCAGCTTCGCCACGTCCTCTTTCAAACGGTCGACGAACTGCCGGGGGCATCCGGCGGTGTCAATGGAGAGGTTGATAAAGGAGTGGTCGCCGGAACTCATCGCGCAGGCAACAGTTTTGAGCCGGGAATGGATACCGGTGGCGAGACGGGTGTAATACTGACCATAAAGCGGAATTTTCTTGCCGAGAGAATCCGGAGTGATGTCCGCTTCACTCCAACCGATCATAAGTTTTTCATTCATAATATCACCTCATGTAGATTAAAGAGTTTCAAGAGTTCCGTTTTTCCAGCTCTTCAACGCGGCAGTGAAGAGCTTGTGGCTCAACGCCGCTTCGTCCGGGGTCACGCAGGAGACAAATTTACCTTTGGGTTTGCCTTCGGTGATCTCGGTGATAAAAGACGCCCACATCTGGAGGATGCTGTCGGTAAAGCCGAATTCAAAGATGCCGCCGGTGATGGTTTTGAACGCAGTTTCATAGCCCATGTCGATCTGCTGAAGCGCCTGATCGCCGCCTTTGTATTCCAGCAGTTCCAGACGGCGGGGATTCTTGCTTGTCCACTTGGCACAGCCATTCATACCCTTGACTTCAAAATACCAGGTATCGGTTTCGCCCGGAGCGATGCGCTGGGTCTTGATGGTCAGCGGGAAGGTGCTGCCGGTTTTGGGATCGTCAGCTTCGCAGAGCAGCGTGGCGTTGTCCCAGGTAAGGCAGGGAACCATATTTCCGTCTTTGCCGGGGCGCTCTTTGACCAATTTGGACAAGATCGCACGCACGTTCTTGGGGATGAATCCGGCGCGGAACGGGAAGTGGCACGCGTGCATACCCAAATCACCCATGCAGCCGTATTCGCCGTTGAATTCGATCATGCGTTTCCAGTTGATCGGCTTCATCGGGTTCAGGTCAGAAGAGTGCAGAAAGCCGGAGTTGACTTCAATCAGCGGACCGAAAAAGTCGGTTTCCAACAGCTGACCGATGCGCTGCATGGGCGGATAGAAGGGAAACTCCGAGCTGCAGCGGACGGTAACTTCCGGATGCGCTTTGATGCACGCCATGATGGCATCGTTGGCTTTCTTGTCGATACCGAAGGGTTTTTCACCGAGCAAATGTTTACCGGCTTTGATGATGTCACAGTAAATCTGTTCGTGCAGATTATGCGGAACCGCACAGTAGACCGCTTCCACTTCCGGATTGGCAAGGAGCTGGGTATAATCATCCGTCACCTGTTTGATGGAGGGGAAGTTGTCCTGATACCAGGGGTAAAGTGCCGGGTTCTTGTCACAAACTGCGACCAGTTCCGGTTTGGCACTGATTTCAGTAAGATGGCACCAGCGGGCGCAGGCGGAGGCGAATTCGCGCCCCATGAGACCGGCGCCGATAATTCCGAATTTAACTGTTTTCATAATTCACACCTTTGTTATATATACGTTGATATGTTGTCACGGTAAATCGGTCCATTGCAGAACCGGAATTTCAAAATATTTCAAGTCAGGCAGTTCGGCAATCAGCCGCTGCAGATCGTTGCGCAGATAAAATTTATCCAGCGGCAAAGTAAACTCATCGTGGTGAACCGGGATGAGATAACGGAATTTGAGGTTGCGCATAAGCATCTCCGGGAATCCATCTTTCCACCGGCTGATACCGCAAAAAAGATAATCACATTCCGTCCCGTGTATAACCTCTTCAAGCATGTTGGCAGTACCGAGATCCAATATCTTCTGTCCATCGACTTCGATCAGAAATGCGAAGGTCTCTCCGCACTTCCAGCCGGGACGGGAATCAAGCACTTCGCGCGGCGGGGGTTCTTTGTATCCTTCAGGTTCACCTTCAATACCCATGTGGCGGGATTCCAAGGCGGTAACTTTGACATTACCGGGAAGCTGGAGAGTTTCTCCATAAGCAAGCTCATGAAGCTGCGCTTCCGGCACTCCGCATGCACGCATGATATTACATGCCGTGCGCGAAGCATAAAGCACAGCGCCGCTTTTTTTCAGGATATGCGGCATATCCGGCAGATGATCCCAGTGGGCGTGGGTCATCAGGATAAAATCCGGAGTTGAGGTGATGTATTTATCCACCTCGGACGGAATGTACAATTTCTCCCGGTCACGGCTGACATACGGGTCGATCATAAATGAACCGCCGCTGTGCCGGAACTCCAGAGCATTTATACCGTACCATTTGACAGAGACAGGATTCACTTCATCTTCTCCAGAGCAACAAATTATCTTCCGGGGAGAAAAACTCCCCGGAAGCGATATTTAACATCAGCCAAGCAGTTCTTTTTCAGTTTCAGCAATGGCTTCTTCGATGATGTCCATACCTTTGAGAGCGACCTCGTTGGGCATGACGATCGGCGGGCTCATGCGCAGGATGTGACCGGCAGGAACCCAGGCAAGACCTTTGGCAAACGCCTTCTGGTAAACCATCTTACCGGCTTCGTCGAAGGGAGTTTTGAGCGCTTTGTCTTTGACCAGTTCAATACCGAGCAGACAGCCTTTGCAGCGGGTGTCGCCGACGATTTTGTATTTGGAAGTCCAGTCAGCCATGCGGTTCTTGAAGAGCTGTTCGAGTTCCTGAGCGTGTTCGAGCAGACCTTCTTCTTCGATGACTTCAAAGCAGGCGAGAGCCGCCGCGCAAGCCATCGGGTTGCCGCCGTAACTGGTGGAAGCGGAAATTTTATCGACCGCATCAGCATACGGAGTACGCACCGCCATGCAGGTGACAGGGAAGCCGTTACCGAAGCCCTTACCGAGGGTGACCACGTCCGGAGTGACGCCCCAGTGTTCGCAGCAGAGGATCTTACCGGTACGGCCCATGCTGGTCAGAACTTCGTCAGCAAAGAGCAGGATGCCGCGTTCATCAAGGAACTTGCGGAGTTTCGGGAAGAAGTCATCCGGCGGCATGATGGAACCGCCCCAGCCCTGGATGGGTTCAAGAACGAATGCCGCGACCTGACCGGTGGTGGATTCTTTGATAAAGGTGTCATAAAATTCCAGATACTTTTCGGTATCAAGCGCACCGTCTTCGCGGGTCCACCAGGGACGGTAGGTGTCCGGGCGGGGAACCATGTAGAATCCGGAGGGACGGGTCGGGCCGCTGAACTTGGTCATACGGGCGCAGCCGATGGAGTGACCGCTCTTGCCGTGGAAGTCCATGAAGCAGCTGATGAATTCATGTTTGCCGGTGGCGGCACGGCAGGTGCGCAGACCGGCTTCGACCGCCGCAGTACCGCAGTCATAAAGCTGGAAGCTCTTCAAATCAGCGGGCAGAGTCGCCGCCATCTTTTCCAGCAACCGGACTTTGATCTCGGTGGTGAAGTCGTGGCAGTTCATCAACTGCTTGGCATAGTAAGCAACCTGTTCGGAAATGCGCGGATGGCAGTGTCCGAGGGTGGTGACGTAGATACCGCTGGAAAAGTCGATGTACTGGTTGCCGTCGACGTCTTCGAGCATGCAGCCCTGACCGCGTTCAAACGCGACCGGGAACAGCTTCACCTGACCGGAGAGACCGCGATAATATTTAGCGGCACGGCTGTGAAGCGCATTGCTTTTGGGTCCGGGGATGGTGCTGCTGACGATCTTGGGGACCGCATTAAGATCGAGCTGGTAAGGAGCTGGATTGTATTTGCCCATTTTTCATTCCTTTCGATGTTTAGACAATACCTTTCGGGTTACCATGTATTAAAATAGCCCGGTTTTTATTTTTCGCAAGCGCAAAAACGCTTCCAACTGCATTTTATCTGAAAGAAAATGTTATTTTTTAACATTCGCCCCCCCTCTCCTCCATTCCGGGAAAAAAGTGTATAATTTGGATTTTTCCGCACAATTTTTAAAAAATACCATTAATTCCACTTGCGTTTTGCTCCCAACAATGTTAATTTATAACACAGGAGGGAATATGCATCAGCGTCAACGGAAAATTTTGGATATGCTTCAACGCGGAAAACTGCTTATCCGCGAGGCGGCAGTGGAACTCGGAGTCACCGAAATGACACTGCGGCGCGACCTCAAACTCTTAGAGGAACGCAAGCTGATTTTGTGCGTAAAAGGCGGTGCGATCCCTTACCCGGCGAAGTACGAACCGGAAAGTGCCGCCTCCGAAATGACTGATTGCAAGTTCGCCATTGCCAACGCCCTCTACCAGCGGATAATGCCTGCGGAGTCGATTTTTATCAGTGCCGGAAGCACCAGCCTCGCCTTTGCCAAAGTGATCGCCCGCTGCAACCGTCTGCCGCTCACGGTGATAACCAACTCGCTTCCGGCGGCATCGACCCTTTTCCGCTCCTGCTGCAAGGTGATACTTCTCGGAGGCGAATTGCGGAGCAACTCCCTCGATCTCGTTGGTCCCATCGCGGAAAAAAATCTGGAGGAATACCACGTTGACTGGCTGATTTCCGGCTGTGATGCGGCATTGAGCGATTACGGTTTTTACACCTCGGACATCAGCGTTTCCAATCTGGAAAAGAAATCCCTCCGCATCGCCTCCCATGCCGCGATCATCACCGACAGCAGCAAGTTCGGCCGCCGCGCGCTCACCCGTTTTGCGACATTGGATGACATCGATCTCTTAGTCACCGATGACGGCATCTCCCCGGACGATGCCAATAACCTGACCGGTTCCGGCTTGGAACTTATACAAATCCCCGCCGGAACATGAAATCCGGTTGCAAAAGTCCCGTTCCGGCGCTATGTTATAAATAAGATTTCAGAAAGGATTTTCCATGCAGTATCTCATTCTTATTCTGGCACTCTTTACCGGTGCCGCCGCAGGCGCAGTGCTGCTCCGCATCCTCTCTCTCAAAAATTTGCGCGCCATCACCGGTGAACGCGATACACTCAAAATCAAAAATATTGAAATGCAAACCACCATCACCGCTCAACAACAGCAGTATGAAGTGGAAAAACAACTGCTCAAAGAATCCTTTGAACGGGAAAAACTTCTCCTCGATGAAAGCCATTCCCAAAAGCTGAAAATGCTTCAACAGCACCACGAACGCAGTTTTTCTGAACTGGAAAAAACCCATCAGGCGCGCCTCGCCCAGCTCAAAGAAGAGTGCAATGCCCTCTCCAATAAAATTCTGGAAGAAAAATCCGGCAAACTTCAAGCTGCCAACAAAGAACAGCTCGAAATCCTGCTTTCCCCCCTCCGGGAGAAGATGGGAGAATTTAAAACCGCCGTCGAAGAATCCAAGAACAAAGGTATCGAACTTGCCGCTTCACTCACCACCCAGCTCGGCAAAATGATGGAGGAGACCTGCCGCATCGGCACTGAAGCCCGTTCCCTTGCCAACGCTCTCAAAAGCGAACAGAAAACTCAGGGCAACTGGGGCGAACTTATTCTGGAAGATATTCTCAACCGTTCCGGTCTGATTGCCGGTGTCCATTATGAACGGCAGGAAACCATCCGCGACACCGACGGCAACGCCGTCGCCGGCGATAAAGAGAAAAAAATGCGCCCGGATGTCATTATTCATTATCCCGACGGCAAGGATGTCATCATCGACAGCAAAGTCAGTTTGTCCGCCTACGTCGATTATATGAACTCCACCGACGATGTTTCCCGTCAGGATGCTCTCGACCGCCACATCCGCAGTGTCCGCAACCACGTCAATGAGCTTGCCCGCAAGGATTATTCCTCTTACAACAACAAATCCGGACGCGACACCGTCGATTTTGTCATCATGTTCATCCCCAACGAAGGCCCTTATCAGCTGGCAATGATCTCCGACCCCAATCTGTGGGGGGAAGCATTCAAAAGCAAGGTCATGATCGTCAGCCCGGTAAATCTGATGGCTCTGCTCAAAATAATCCACATCTCCTGGACCCGGGAAGAACAATCCCGCAACCAGCAGGATATCCTTGATACCGCCGCCGTCATGCTTGACCGGCTCTACGCTTTTTACGAAGATTTCGATCAGATCGGCTCAGAGCTGGATAAGCTGCACGCCACCTACGATAAAGCACTCCACCGTCTCAAACAGGGTGAACGCAACCACAGTATCGTCAACACCGGAGAAAAACTCAAACGTCTCGGTGTCCGCATGAACAAACAGCGCAAATCCCCCAAACGCCTCGAACTTGACGACACCGACATTTCAGAGGAATCCTGAAAACGCGGTACTCTCAGGAGCAGGAGCGTTACTTTGCCGGAATTTTGCGGCGGGAATTGGAAGTTATAAGTTCTTCAGGGATAAATGAAACATCAAAGAGAGAGATCATTTTCAACTTTCCGCCCGGCAGAAAGTGGTATTCCGACAAACAGCAGTTCCAGTGTACCGGCATTTCCGGCTCTTTGCCGCTCCGGTAATCCACGCAAAGCAGATGAAAACCTTTGATAACAGCTCCGTGAGTGACAAACAACCAATCTTCATTCTGCGGTTTCGGCGGCATTGATGCCAGCATCTTATTCACCCGTTCTTTGACCGATAAAAACGTTTCCGGCCCCCGGATCAGCCAGTCATCCGGCAGATGTTCCGTTGCAATAAGCGGGAACTCTTTTTTCAATTCACTCAAAGGACGTGCCAGAGTCCGGGGTTTTCCGGGACGTCTGGCATACTCCTGAGCAAGAGGAGCAAGATAGAGTCTGGAACCGGTTTTGGCAGCAATTATCGCGGCAGTCTCCAGAGTTCTGCGGTACGGGGAAGCGTAAATGACCCCTTTGAATTTTCTTCCGGCAAGTTCTCCTGCCACTAAATGAGCCTGTTTTCTGCCATCTTCAGTCAAAGGTGGATCATAATCAGGAGCCTTGCCTTTATCCCTCTGACCATGCCGGGTGATAAAGACCCTCCCGGCGTGCTTGCTCAAAGTGCCATTTTCTCCGGCAGTCAGAAACGAACCGGACAAAATCAATACCAAGACAAACAGAAAAAACGATTTTTTCATTGATGATTTACTCCCTGTTGTAATAATTGCACGTTTTGCAGAAAATATAGCACAAAAAAAACAGATTTGCAATACAGCTTTTTTTTGAAAAAAGTATTTGATTTCCCGGCGATTCCGGTATAAATTATAGCAGATATACAAACAAAACAACGTTTTAAATCGGGAATTGAAAAAATGTTTGATCTTGGACTTGGCGTTTCACTCGATGCCATCACCGGTGTGATGGATTACGAGACCATTGAACTTCTGGAAAAATCTTCCGTTTCGACCTTTGAATGGAGTCCGTGGTGCTTCTGGACCGATTATGACGGCGAAATCCGCACTGCCTTCATCAAAATGCTGGATCGTACCGGGAAAAAAGTGATCTCCTACCATGTCCCTTTCAAACAGATCGACGACATCGCCGATCCTGATGAGGTCATCCGGCTCCGGGCGATGAGCCGTTTGCGTGTCCATATCCACGAAGCGTCCCGGCTCGGTTCAAAACTGTTGATAATCCACCCCAGTACCGAACCCATCGACCAGACCAAACGGGATGTCTACATCGCCCAGCTCCGCAAAAGCATGCTGGAAATCGAAGGAGAACTTGCTTTGCACGACATGAAAATCGCACTGGAATTTCTTCCCCGGTTGTGCATGGGTAACACCATGTCGGATATGAACAGAATGCTGGACGGCATGAGCGACCGCTTCGGTGTCTGTCTGGATGTCAATCACATCATGGATCAGTATCCGCAGATACCTGCCATCATCCGCGAACTGGGTGAAAAACTTTTCACGCTCCATATCTGCGATTATGACGGTGTTGATGAGCGCCACTGGATGCCGTTCAAGGGTGTGATCGACTTCAAAGCCGCCATTCAGGCGCTGCGTGAGATCGGTTACACGGGGCCATTCAACTACGAAACCAGCCGTTTCAACGCCCCCGCCGCGGAGTGTCTTGCCGCGATCGAAGAAAACTTTATTAAAATGAAAGCGCTTTGAGTTGCATGAAAATTTTTGTCAATAATGCCGAATGTTTTGAAGCTGCGTACGGAGCGTTGAATCTTTTCAACATCACCCCCGCCGGAAACAAAACCGTAATCAAAATGGCACTGCCCATCGTCGATATCCACGGCGTGTGGTACTGCAACATGTCGGAGTTTCAGCTCCGTCTGCCGTGGAAAGTGGAGTACACCTCCGCTTTCAACCGGGGGATGCCGTTCCTCGCCTTCTTCAACCGCGCCCGGGAACTGCGTTGTTCCGTCGCCACGGACAATCTGCGTGATGACACCTGTTTTTCTGCGGCGCTCAACCAGCAGAACTGCACTTACGATATAACGTTCACCGTGACCGGGGAGACCCCGTTTGTGTTGACCGTTGACCGCCGGGAAGATGTTTCGCTTCAGGAGAGCGTTGCCGATTGGCGGAAAAGTGTCATGCCGGAAAAACTGAACTTTCCTGCCGGAGCGTGGGAACCGGTATTCTGCACCTGGTACGCTGTCCACGGCGAAGTGAACAGCAAATGGATAGAAAAACAAATGCGCAAAGTCAAGGCGCTGGGATTCTCCACCCTTATCGTCGATGACGGATGGTGTTACGATGAGGACAAGCGGGTAACTCCGGAAACTCTGCCCAACTGGTACAATACCATCGGCGACTGGAATATTTCCCCGCGCAAGTTTCCCAACTTCAAAGAGCATGTCAAAACCGTTCAACAAATCGGTTTGAAGTATCTGCTCTGGGTCGCTCCGCACTTTGCCGGCGTGGACAGCGAACTTTACCGCAACCATCCGGAGTGGGTGTTTGAGCGTGTTCACGAAGGATGTTCTCATCTGGATGTGTCACACCGCGATGCGGTGGATCACATCTCGGAAAAACTGATAGCGCTTGCCAAAGATAACGGTCTGGACGGATTGAAGATCGACTTTCTCGATGTGGTGCACCCCTCCGTCGAAGCCCCCATCGGGCGCAATACCGGGTATCTAATCGAAAAACTCAGCTCCGGTCTGCGCGATAAAGCTCCGGAAACTCTGATCGAATTCCGTCAGGGATACGCCACTATCGGTATGCTTCCTTTTGCCACTCAGTTCCGCGCCGGAGACGTTCCCTTTGACTGGGCGTTCAACTTCCGGCGGTTGGCGGACATCCGTCTGTCGCTGGGTGACGGTGTTCCCGTCCACGCCGATCCGGCATACTGGGCAGAGGATGAATACCCGGAAAATGTGGCGCGCCACATGATGGTGATGATGCTGGCCGTCCCCATGCTTTCAATGGATGTCAACACGCTTCCGGCGGAACACATTTCCATTGTCAAATATTACCTTGACCTTTATCACGCCAAAAAGCAGCTTCTCAACCACGGTCACTGGCAATTTTACTTCAACTCCTGCGACGTCGGCGCCGCCACGGTTGAAAACGAGTCAGAAGTGCTGGTCATCCTCAACGACAGCACCATGTTTGACCGGGTGATAAAAGCCGCCGCCGACCGGAAACTTACGGTGTTGAATATCTCTTCTGAGAGTGTCACCGTCGACGGCATTGACGTGGCGCCGGGAAGTACCAACTTTTAACATTTGAGTACAGTTTGACAATATCCCGGAAAAAATCAGTTGCTTTTGTTGCAAACATAATTTTCAAAGGTATATTCAATACTGTACTGTCAACTGTTATCTCGGAGGAAAAAATATGTCCGGTCTGCATGATAAAATGGGCGCACGCGCCTTTCAACTCTTGAAACCCGGTGAACAAAAGTTCTGGAAAGATGCCGAAGCGGAACTCGCTCATTGCTGCGATTACCCGGATCTGCACCTCGGTTCCCAATGGGAAGCCCCGGAGAAAGAACCGTTCTACGCCCGTTACTGCGTAATGGCAAACGGTCGTGTTGCCCCCCATGGACCGCAGGATAAAGATTGGCGCGGAGCCACCTTCGGCGATGTGCCCGATCCGGAAAAACTCCACTACGCTTTGCGTTACTACATGGAGAAAGTCGTCCACTTTATTGCAAAGCAAGATGTTACTGAATCAGTACGCTTTGCCGGAAGTGGCGCCCATGTCATTCAGGATTGTTCCAATCCCGGGCATGTCTTCAACAATCTTCTGCTCAACCGTCTCTTTCCTGCCAATGGCAAAAAACTTGTCTTCATGCACCGGATAATGGACAGTTGGCCCATTGACCTCGCCGCCGTCAAAGCTCCACCGGAACTTCTGGGACGGACGGTGGATGAAGCGGCATATTTGCTGGGTGAAAAAATTCTCGCCAATATGGACAAAATCACTGCCGATATGATTCCATTGTGTCAGGGCATCATCGCCGGTCATGACCGTAAAGTCAGCCGGATAATGCAAAAGTGGAACGCCCGTGCCATCCATCTTACTGCCAGTTTCTGGCACACGGCATTTGTCATTGCTTCAAACCGGATACCGTCATGGTGCCATGATCGCTTCAATGAAATAAGTTTGGTCAAACATCCGGTCATCACCGCTTACGATGAACGCTTTGACCGGCTGAAATATATTGCCGCCGGAATCCCGTTTTACAAGAATCTCTATCCCGAAGGCGATCCGCCGCGCGCCAATATGTCTACCAATCCGTATCCGTTTGAAGCATCGGTCAATTGTGCATACGATGCCAACGGCGATCCGCTGCCGCTGGTTCTGCGCGATGGAGAGACCGAACTTACCGGCAACGGCTTTGCCGCCGGAGCATACAGCGTTATCTCGTTTACTGTTCCCGGAGATATTTATGGCGAACTGGAAGTTACTGCCGGTATCCATCCGGCATCGGTAAATAATTGTGAAGCGGTCTTTGCCATCTGGTGCTGTGACAGCGATGTCCAGCTTCTCGCCTCCGGGAAAACGACAAGAGACGGAGGGGTTATCCGCTTCAAAACTGCCTTGCCGCCGGAGTGCCGCACCCTCTCTTTGCTCACTGCCGGTGGTGACGGAAAATCTTCCTCCGTTTGGCTCAACCCGGTTTTAAAATCAAAACTTTAATCAGCAGGAGATAAATCATGTCTGTACCGCTTTCACACTATTACGACTGGATGGCTCTGCCGGAAAATACCTATACCAATTTGATCAACGAATTCAAGGACAACGGTTTTTCCAACTTTGTCCTCACCGAAACCACCCTCAAAAAAGCACTCACAGAACCGTGGGAATTCACCAAATTCAAGCGGCTCTCCCGGGTACACGGTATCACCTTCGGGGATGCGCACCTTCCTTTCGGTCAGCCTTACGACCTCTGCTGCGCGGAAAAGGGGCGCCGCAAATGGATGCTGGAAGATCAGAAGCGCGCCATGGCATACGCCGCCGAACTCGGCTGTAAGACCTGCACCGTTCACATGGGCGCTTACGAAAGCGTTGTTTACAAAACTCCCAACGATGTTCTGCGCCCCTACGTTGTCGATTCCATCGGTATTTTGCTGGAAGAAGCCGAACAACTGGACATCATCCTTGCCATCGAAAACAGTTATGAACGCTCCAACACCCCCGGAGAGGTACTTTATTACATGAGTTGTTTCGACAACCCCCATCTGGGCGTGTGTTACGATTCCGGTCACGCCTGTCTGATGGCGGACTTCCCCGGCAAGAGCCGGGAGAAATATTTTGCTGCCATGGATGAAGCCTGGGGCGATGTGGTCGAATGCTACCCGGATGCCATCGGTGATCTGCTTCCGCACATCGTCACCTGCCATCTGCACGACAATGACGGCTATTCCGATGCCCACAAGATGCCCGGTGACGGCCGTATCGAATGGAAAGAGCTTATTGCCAAAATCAAGAGCGCGCCGCGTCTGCTTACCATGCAAAGTGAAGTCAGCATGTTCCGCCACGGCTACTCCGTGCGCCGTCTGGTCGAAACTTTCAACAAACTGCTGGCAGACTGAATCCTGATATGCGTTTTTGTTGCGATGACCGTTTTTTCAGCCATGCCCGTCTGGGGATACAGGCAGCAGCTCTGCTTCCGGAATGGGAACAGCAGCTGTTGAGTTCTTCGCCGCAAGGCGAAGAACTGCCGCTGCTTCCGCCGTGTGCAAATTCCGCAGAACAACTGGCATACGATTGTCTGCTGATGGATTGGCTTTACGACCCGCGTTTCCGTCATCTGGCATTGGCAGAAAACGGCAGACTTCTGCCGCACATGCTGCCGGATCGCAACGGTGACGGCGCATACCAGTCGGGAAATCCGGTCGACCCGGAAATGTGTGTCACCCTGACCGCGTATCTTCTGCAAAATGCGGTAAATGAACTGCGCAACAACAATATTCCCGGCTTCTGCCGCCGCGCCGGAGTGCTGGGCCATTTTCTTCAGGATCTGCTTCCGCCGTCACACAACCTCGGCAGTGTGGAACGTTATCAGCTCTTTCCCCACCCGGAAGCCGGACATTTCGGCGGTGCAGCATCCGGTTACGAAATTGCCGCTGACCTCGGCGGGAAAGTTCCGGTCATTGCCGGATGTGATATTGCCACTGCCGCATTTCACCTTGCCAATACCGCATTGAAATATGCTCATGCCTCCCGGAGTTTGATACCGCAGTTGATGGCCGCCGGATACGCAAAAGACCGGGAACTGTGCCGCGAAATCTTGAGAACTCCGGCCCGGCAGGCGGTGGAGCTTACGGCTCAGGCGTGGCACACCGCATTTTCCATAGCTTACGGCAAATTCAATGCCAGTGAAGTTGACGCGTTGCAAGCAATACCGTTGACGGAACTTTATTGTGCCTATCACCACCCGGATATTTACGCCCACTGCGGCAATGATGGCTTCTGTTTTGACGGAACCATGCAGAAATTGCGACTTCTGACCCAAGATGGCGAACAGGATTTTCTCAACGGTTTCGGACTTACCGGTCACTCCGGGATGAAATTTTTTACCGGCGGAATATTTTCCCGTTTGACCTTCACCGCCGGTTTGGCGGCGCACAAAACGAGTTTTCTGCCCCATATCGACTTGGATTTTTCCGTGGAAACATCCCCCAAGTGGCAGGAAAATTTTTCGCTCGACATGGAGTATGGCGGCATCCGGCAGGCGGAGCATCGCTTCGGTCCGGGTTCTCCGGCAGAGAACTTTGACCTCAAACTGAAAGATGCCGGAACTTTGATTTTTGCCTCCAGAGCCCAGGCCTATACCAACGAAAAAGGCATGATCGCTTTTGATATTCCACATATCGGGATCGTTGAACCGGTACTTTACATGTAATATGAGGAGTTAAAACAATGCATTACGGGAATTGTGTAAATGAATTTTTTGTCTCTCTGGCGCGGGAAAATTTCCGGAAACGCCGGGAGATCATCGCCGGTATCAATTCAAAAGAAGATGCTCAGAAATATGTGGATTCGGTCAGGGCGAAGTGGCAGAAAATATTCTCCTTTCCGGAACGGACTCCGCTGGATGCGGTCACGGTCAAAATAAATCACTTCCCCGGTTACACGGTGGAAAATCTCTACTTTTACAGCCGTCCGGGATTTCCAGTCACTGCCAACTTTTATCTGCCGGAAAAATTCTCCGGAAAACTTCCGACTCTGCTCTTTTTCTGCGGTCATGACCGCGGCGGCAAAGCCACTTTCCAATACCGCAGTGTCTGCATCGGTCTGGCGTTGAAAGGTTTTGTCGCCATGATCATCGACCCGGTGGAACAGGGCGAGCGCCGCCAGTATACTCAGTTCAAAAACCCGGTACTGCGCAGTTTGTGCGGAAATCACAACCTGATGGGACGGCAGCTCGCACTCAACGGCGACTGGCTGGGCTCCTGGCGGGTGTGGGATGGCATACGCGCGTTGGATTATCTTGAGAGCCGCCCGGAAGTCGATGCTGAGAACCTGATTATTTCCGGCAACTCCGGCGGCGGCACTCTCACCGCTTTAACTGCCGCCTGTGACCCGCGCCCGAAGGCGGCGATCCCCTGCTGTTACATCACCACCTGGAAGAGCAATATTGAAAATGAACTTCCCGTGGACATCGAACAAGTGCCGCCATTGGCGATGCATTACGGTCTGGAAATGACAGATTTATTGCTGGCACACCCGCGGCACACGCTTATCATCGGGCAGATCGATGATGTATTTGACCACCGGGGAACCCGGGAAAGTTTTGCCGATGTGCAAAAGATAAACTCACTTCTGGGCTATGATGCCAAGTTGTTCATCGGCAAATATCCGCACGGTTATCATCTGGAAGACCGCGAGGCGACGTATGAATTTCTCACCCGTCACTTCTCCAATGAGATTTCCGGAAAAGAACCGGATTTTGAACTGCCGCACGCTGACACGACTCTGGTTTGCAACAACTCTGTCAGCAACATCCCCGGCAACCGCTTCATCCATGAAATCGCCGCTGAAAA
The DNA here is from genome assembly GCA_017462015.1 of Lentisphaeria bacterium. Lineage (GTDB taxonomy): Bacteria > Verrucomicrobiota > Lentisphaeria > Victivallales > Victivallaceae > UBA1784. The sequence goes on along the minus strand of JAFTRX010000054.1, from coordinate 31,364 downwards.
TGCCGCAAAAATCGCCGCCGCCCGCCCTCAGCGCAGTAAAACGGAACTGGCGCAGGCGGTAAAAGAGTTCTTCCATCTCAACGATCACATCCCGCACTACCGGGTATTGCGCTGTATCTGTATCACCGAAGAAAAAATCATGTCCCGCTTCGCTCTGGAAACAGAAAAAGACCGGATAATGGCGATTCTCTACCGCATGGGCGACAAAGATTATTACCACTTCAGCACGAAACACGCCGCCAATGTCCGGCTGGTCATACCGAATCTGGATACTATTCAGGAGTTCAGCACCCGCGAGATGCCGACCGACGAGGAAGTTTATGCCCTTGATATGCGTACCATCGGCGCACTGCGCCCGGACGGGACCGATCAACCGGCATTCAAGGATTACTATGCCCCCTATCAGGCGGAATACCACTACGCTTCACTGGGATTTCTCACCGGAGAAACCATCCTCGGCGGAAAGATCAAAGATATTCTTTCAGCATTGCAGCTCTTGCAATCTTTCGGTGTTGACCGCATTACTCTCGAAGCTCACGGCAACGGCTGTGTTCCGGCATGGTTCGCCGCCTTGTGCGCAGGCAATGTGGATAAACTTGAACTGCACGATGCTCCGGAATCATTCACCGAAGCCGGAAAAATAACCAACCGGATGACCCTCGGCAATATTGCCCCCGGCATACTGCACCTGACCGATTTACACTGAGCGGGAACACATCAGTTTCGGCAGCTTCACATTTGAAAAAAATAGAAGTATGCCAAAACCAGTGTCAATATAAAACCGAGGATGACACCCAGCAGAAATTTAAGCAATTTGATGCAAATGATGAACCCCGCGACCGCCAATAATACATATATTGCGATCCGGATAATTTCCGGTATGTCATAAGAAGGTATCACCATTTGCATCAGCTGCAAATTACCGGTTCTTTTTGATACGGGCAGTAACTTCAGCCTCGTATGCATCAAGGTCATCGATCATGATTTGAGCGACACCGGTTTTCATCGCCGCCTCAGCCACCATGCGGGCAACGTGCGGAACCACACGGGGGTCAAAGGGTTTGGGGATGACCATATCGGCGTAAAGTCCGGGCGCGCGGTCAAACATACCATTGGCGGCATCGGCGGGATACGCCGCTTTGAGTTCAGCTTTCACATCTTCGGGGATGGCGGAAACAGCCAACTCTGCCAGCGCGGCACTGGCGGCAAGTTTCATCTCTTCATTGATATCGCTGGCGCGGACATCGAGCGCTCCACGGAAAATACCGGGGAAACCCAAAACATTGTTGATCTGGTTCGGGAAGTCACTGCGTCCGGTTCCGGCGAGTTTTGCTCCGGCGGCGATCGCCGCATCGGGGAAAATTTCCGGTGTGGGATTCGCCATAGCAAAGACGATGGCATCTTTATTCATGGAGGAAACCATCTCCGGAGTCACGCAGTTGGGAGCAGAGAATCCGAGGAAAATATCCGCACCTTTGATCGCTTCGCTCAAAGTCCGCATATCGGTATCTTTGGCAAAAAGTTTCTGCTCTTCACTCAAATCAGTACGGCCGGTATGAAGCACGCCGTTGATGTCGCACAATGTCATATTTTCCAATTTCGCGCCCGCAGTGAGATAGAATCTGCTGCAAGCCAATCCGGCGGCACCGGCACCGTTGACGACAAATTTCGCATCTTCGATCTTTTTGCCGACAACTTTGAGACCGTTGAGGATCGCCGCAAGTGAAATGATCGCCGTACCGTGCTGGTCGTCGTGGAAAACCGGAACTTTCAGCATCTTTTTCAGCTCGCGCTCGACTTTGAAACAGGCGGGAGCGGCAATATCTTCGAGGTTGAAGCCGCCGAAACTGGGTTCCAGACACGCCGTTGCTGCGATGAGTTTATCCGCATCGGTGCGGCCTTCGGCGTTGGCAACTTTATCCAGACAGATGGCAACGGCATCGATGTCGGCAAAATGCTTGAACAAAACAGCTTTACCTTCCATAACCGGCAAACCGGCTTCAGCACCGATATTACCCAAACCGAGGACGGCGGTGCCGTCACTGACCACAGCGACCATATTGCCGCGGGTGGTGTATTTCCAGACATCTGCCGGATTTTCTTTGATGGCGAGGCAGGGCTGCGCCACACCGGGGGTATATGCCAGACTGAGATCGCTGCCGGTACGGCACGGTTTGGTCGGGACAACGGTAATTTTTCCGGGACGGCCGGAAGCGTGATAATTCAACGCCTGCTGTTTGAGTTCTTCCTGAGTCATAATGCACTTCTTTCATAAAAGTATGGTTTATATTATTGACGTATTTGTAATATAGCGCATTTTTTTGAAAAAACCACTGTTTTCAATATCTTTTGCTTGCATTTTCGTGTTGTCTTATTTTTTGTGAGACATCTAAACTGCGGCGGCGCCTCGTGGGCAATCTTACCGGCAAATCTGCGGACTCATCTTCAGTCGAGGACAATAGTCCACTCCTTCAGCTTCGCCTTGATTTACCAGCAACCTTGCCGCACGATCCATCCGCCGATTGCAAACGACTGTTTTTTTCTTGACAAATCACACTCTCTGTTGTATATTTTTAAAATAATTCTTTCAGAGAATATTTAGTTTCACAAAATTTGGGACATTAACAACAAAGAAGATTATTGTAAATGGAAAATCACTATTTAAATTAAGGAAAAATCATCATGAAACGCTTACTTGTATTGCTGCTGTCACTCTGCTTTTCCTGCTCACTCTTTGCCGATGCCAAAGCGGTACGGCAAACCGTGCTGGATGTTCAGAAAAATATCCTTGCCGGCAACCTTCAAAATGCCGTCAAATATTACCACAAAAACTTTATCTCCATCGACAGCAAAGGCAAAAAGACCAATATCCGTCATCTCCGCAGCGCGGTCAACACCCACAAACGCTTCCAGCAGGCGATCAAACCGGATTCAAAATTGCTGGATATCGTCAACTTTTACTCCTATGTCCGCAGAAAAAAACTCTCCGACGAAGATAAAAAAACCGTACTCGCCATTCAGGACAGCGAAATCGGCAAGACCCGCGCCGATGCTCTGCGCAAAGAGCTCCAGCAGCTCTGGGATGTCCAGTTCAAGAAAATGTCTGATTCATGGAGTACTTTAAAAATCGTCTCCGTTTCGGTCAACGGCAACTCTTCGCAAGTGGTATTCACCATGACCTCCTCCTCCAAAGTCCCCGACGAAATCACCTGGGATCTGGTCAAAGTGAAAAAATCCTGGCGCATCATCAAAAGTACCACGAAAAAGCCCGGTTCCATCAAGTGAAATTTTCCGTCACCGGAGGACGAAGATAAGGGTTTTCAACGCCCGAAGGGGAAATAATCAGCAAAAATGTCAACTTTTTTAGATTAAAGGGTTGAATTTTATAAAAAAAAGTGATATCTTAAAAGAAACGCATTGTCGTATAATCAAAACTTATGAGGATTGAAAAATGGGCAACCTGAAAAAGAAACGGCGGAAAAAAATCGCCAAGCACAAACGTAAAAAACAGCTGAAACTGTTGCGTCACAAAAACAAGTGATGACAGTTTTCCGGAAAATCTTCCGGGAAAAAGTTGTATCGTCCGTTCCCGGCATGGCACATGTTGGCAACGGACGTTTGCTTTTTTATACCATAACCTTCCAACTAATTTCAGGAAACAACAGTTATGAAACAGGATTTGAGAAAATTTTCCACAGAAAAAATATTGATTTCTCCGTCACTGCTGGCAGCCGATTTCCGCAAGCTCGGCAGCGAAATTGATGAAGTTTACCGCGGCGGCGCTGAGCTGCTCCACCTCGATGTCATGGATGGCAAACTGGTACCGAACATCTCCTTCGGCGTTCCGGTCATTGAATCCCTGCGTCCGTCTTCAGAGTTGCTCTTTGATGTCCATCTGATGATCGACCGTCCCCTCTTTTACGCCGAAAAGTTTGTCAACGCCGGTGCCGATCACCTGACTTTCCACGTTGAAAGCTCCGATGATCCCGCCGAAACGATCAAAGAAATTCACCGCCTCGGCGTTACTGCCGGTATGTCACTCAAACCTGCCACCCCCGCAGAAGCACTCTTTCCCTACCTCGATGATCTCGAAATGGTTCTGGTCATGACGGTCGAACCGGGATTCGGCGGACAGAGTTTCATGGCAGATCAGGTTGCCAAAATCGCCGCTTTCAAAGCTGAGATCGCCCGCCGCAACCTCAACGTCCACATCGAAGTCGATGGCGGTATCGGCGGCAAGACCGCTCCGCAAGTCCTCGCTGCCGGTGCCAACGTTCTTGTTGCCGGTACAGCAGTCTTCCGCCACCCCGAGGGTATGGCCGCCGGAATCGCCGCCCTCCGGTAAGGCGGAGTGCGCTCGTGCGCGCTGACGGCATCAACGGCAGGTCGCGTGAACAGAAGTTCACGTCGCCTGCCGTTTCCTTGTTTTTATCGTGCGATCATCACGCCTTCTGCGCCGCCGCAGGTTGTTTCTTATGGGACAGCTGTGGATTTTAGCACAGTTCTGCAAGATATTTATTGAAAAATCTCTTTACCGGAGTTATATTTGAGTGGAAAGAGGTGTAAAAATGAGATTTATAGCGTTTTTTATAGCGGCATGTTCATTTTTGCCGATGCTGGCGCGCACGGTGCAGGTTCCGGTGGAGTTGAAGAACAGCAGTAACAGTGCCGGGCGGCGGGTGTTTTTTGTGGCACTGCCGTTGCCAACGGGAGCTGTGCAGAAAGTGGAAAACATCCAGTTGACCAATGCTGACGGCAGTGAATGTGCCGCGCAGTTCACGGTGGTCGACCGATGGCAGGATGGTTCATTGAAACTGGTGCGGATCTGCGGTTTGGCACCGATGAAAGCAAAGGAAAAGCGCAAGATTTTTGTAGAGTACGGCGATAAGGTGTTGCAGGCGGTTTATCCGGGAATACTCATTGCCCGAAGCAATGACCGGATGCTGGTGGAAGCCGGAGTGTTGAGTGCGGAGTTCGATCTCAAAAAACTTTCTTTACCGTCGGTTATCAGATTGAACAAGGTGCAGTGCGGCGGTTTTGCTCCATTTCCGGCAGAAAAAGAGTCAATTGTATATCAGGCGGTGGAATCCGATTCACTGCATGCAGTAATCCAGATGACAAATTGCCGGGTACACTTTTTCTACAATGAACCGTGGATAGCGGTGGAGTGGTTGAAAAAGCCGATTCCGCAAGTGACGTTTTCCCGGAACAACAAAATCCAGTCATCCGGAATCAGGGGAAACTGGCAGGTTTTCCGTTTTGACGGGAAAAGTGCAAATTTGCCGCCGCCGGTAATTGGAGTGATACCGGAGTGGTATTATGAAAAGTGCGGCATTCTGGTTCCCGGAGACAGGATCAGCGCGGTATTGAACCGCTTTGAGGAGGAGCTTATCTCCCGGATGCGAAGCAAGATGAGCGCAGTGCCGGTGGAAGCGCTGTTACAGGGATTTTTCCGTACCGGAGATGTGAGATTCATCCATGCGGCGTTGAAGCAGCTGAATGGAAAACTTTCCCGGAGCGAAGCGGCGTGGCTGCAGGGATTTTCCGCCGGACATCTCCGTTGGCAGACGGAGTGTGATTTTTCGTCAAATACAGCAAAATCTGTTATGTCAACGGTGCTGTTGTGCCGGGAATTGAGCAAAATGAGTGTTGGCACACCGGAAAAAATGGAGAAGTTTCTGCAATACGGAGAAATATTGGCAGGGAGATTCGATCACACTTCCGGACGGTGGTTCACACAAGTGGATGATTCCGGAAAAGCCCGGAGAAGAAAATTGCTCTCCGTGGCGGACAACATCCGGTGCAGTGCCGTGATGTTTGAAATGGCAAAAATCACGCAGGAAAAACGGTATGGAGAAATTGGACTCAGGGCGCTGAACCGGATATTGAGTGACGGTATTGTTGACGAAGTTATCACTACGGAGGCGGTGTTCCGGCTTATCGACCGGACGCGGGAGTATGTAAAGCGCCACTCCGGAGCTGAGAAAAATATTGATGTCGCCGGATTCCTTTTTAATGGAGAGAAAAAATCCCGGGGAGCAGTCGGATTCCACCTCTATCCCGGAGAAAAGATGAAAGTTGAACCGGTGGGCAATGGTGAAATTTGCGTGGAGTGCCGGAATGGCAAATTGGCAGTTGAGGACCATAATTCCCGGCAGGTTGCGTTCCGGTATGCCGGGCAGGAGGAGCTGTATTATATACGTATACCGGTAAATGGATGTAAGTTGAGTGTACCCGGAGATAAAATGAGCTGTATCCGGATAAACGATATGTCGCAATGCCGCATCAAACTGCCGTTAAGTGAAAAAATGAGAATATTTTCGATCGAAGCACCGGAAATATTTACAGTAGATGTGCCGGAAAAGCAGAAGGAACTGACCTTCCTGCTGCGGGCGATGGGCAAAGGAGAAAGGGCAAAGCTCACGGCAATTTCCCCGGAGGGAAGAAGATATTATGCTGAAGATGTCAACCGCGATGGAAGCGGAGTTGTGTTTGCAGGTGAAGTGAGCGTGAAAAACGCCGCGGCAGGTGAGTGGAAACTCATTCTGCATTGTTCCGGCGGCGAGGTGGCGTTGGGAGTAAAAAACTTTCAGACGGTGTTGCGAAAATGACCAAAAAATACGGCAAACTTTCACATTATGAAACTTTGTTGAAAAAAACGAGCTTGTCGATAAAAAAGATATTCCGATTTACATCTAAAGGTGTATAATAAAGCCATGTCAAAGAGGATTTGACGTAAAATATGCACATCAAAGGCATGTGCAAAATAAAAGAAAGGAATAAAAAAATGAAGAAAACCCGTGGTTTTACCCTCATCGAGCTGCTGGTCGTGATCGCGATCATCGCCATCCTCGCTGCCATGCTGCTCCCCGCCCTCCAGTCTGCACGTGAACGCGGCCGTCGCGGCTCCTGCATCAGCAACCTGAAACAGATCGGTAACGCCCTGATCCAGTATGCTCAGGACAACCGTGAAAAAACGCCGACCGGAAAAGTCCGTATCTCTACTGGTACCCTCGCTCTTGGCTCCCCCTCCGGCGAAGATGCTATCGGTACAGTCGCCGGTGCTGAAGCCGGTATGAACGCCCTGATGGCTAACGAATACCTCACCGACTACGGCGTCTACACCTGCCCGAGCAGCACCGTTTCCGCCGGTACCGGTACCACCGCTCTGACCTATGCTTCCGGCGGCGCCGCTGCCACCTTGGCTTTCGGTTACATCCCCGGATACATCGCTGGTAACTACGGTTCTGAATCCGCCATCGCCTTCGACCTTGACGGTACTGTCGCCGCTGCTTCCAGCAAGAGCAACCACACCAACTATGGTAACATCCTGTTCGCTGACGGTTCCACCCGCGGCTTCAACGGTGCCAAGTGGTTCAGCAAAGCCAACACTGGTTTTGTTCTCGCCGGCAAGGATGCTAACTACACCCTCACCAACACCATTGCCGAATAATTCAGCAATCAGTTGGAAAAAAATTGCGGAGCGAAAGCTCCGCATTTTTTTTGTCTTTTTTCAGGGGGGGGACAGCCGATGAACGGCGGATGGGACTGGCGGCTGGCGCACTGCCAAGTGCCACGTGGAACGGAAGAGGAGTGTAGGACGTGTAGGACAAGTAGGACGTGTAGGACAGCCGACTGGAGTGAGTAGCGGAGTGGACTGGAGGTTGGTGCGCGCCGAAAAAAACGCCGCAAGGCGTTACATAAGCCGCGCAAGCGGCGCAACTCATCACTACATTGGTCGCCGACAGGCGACACATACGCCAACCCAGCCCGCACACGCCGAAAAAAAACGCCGCAAGGCGTTCATAAGCCGCGCAAGCGGCGCAACTCACCACTACATTGGTCGCCGTCAGGCGACACATACGCCAACCCAGCCCGTAGGCGGCGATATCGCGCCGCTAATGCGAGTTTTTCCAAGGCGGCGGCGAGGGCGTGGACTATTGTCCTCAACCGAGCCGCCGTCCGCCGGAAAGGCTCACAGGAGCAAGCGAGATCGTCGCCCCTAAAACCAACGGCAAGGCTCGCAGCAGCAAGCGAGATCGCCGCCACTAAAGCAAAGAAAGCAGGTGTTTGCGCAGTGCAAGCACGGCGGATTCGCCGCGGGGATAAGAGGACATGGAAATCTTGCCACACCAGCGGGAAAGCATCTTTTTGACTTTGGTTCTGCCATACTTTTGAGCAAGCAGATCCAAGAGACGGAAATCCTGAAGAGCTTCAGTAAAGACTTCGTGACGGATGGAACTGTCCGGCTTGCCATCACGGCCGGGATAGACCAGAAAGCCGTCACCGGGGGGATAGAAGCGGTCACAGCCGGGGTCGAGCATCGGATCGATTTTGAAGCGGGAGAGAGCTTCAAAGTAGAAGTTGTAACCCCAGTGCAGGAAGCCGTCCATATTGTGTTTCCACAGCAGCATACCGAAAATACGGTTGCGTGATGAGGGGAAATGGATGAAGCGGTTGGGCATTTTCCGGGCGGGAGCGCAGCAGTAGTAACACCATTTTTCCCGAAGCTTGATCTTTTTGAAACGGTCAAGCTGACTGATAAGCGGCACGGGAGTATCGACACCGCTGGCATCAAAGATATCGGCATTGTTGAGGGCATCGATGATTTGGAAACCCGGAAGCAGAGATTTGATAAAATCCATCGCATTGCGGTATTGGGCAATGCGGTTGGCAGGCGGTTCATCGGAACAATGGAAGACGGTGCAATGGCTGATATTGAGTTCTTCCAGATGTTCGCGCAGAGCGGTCAGCATCGCGGAAAGGAAGTTGCGGTACGCTGGAGAATCGCCGGGGACAGTACCGTCAAAGAGCAATTCGCCATTGACCACCACCGGAGGAGCGTAAGCGGCGCCCCATTGGGAAAAGAGGTGGCTGATCTCAAAGTATTTGAATCCGCACTGACGGGCGATGTTTATATAGCGGTCAAAGCGGGAAAAATCGAAGGTGTAACCATCGGTATCATTACCGCTGATAATCAGAAGCTGAGAGATTTCGCGCCGGGAATTTTCTGCAACGTTGAGGATGAGCGACAGCGCCGGAACCAGTATCATATTGGTTCCGTGTGCCGCAAGATCGGCGAGCCAGTCCGCAACAACTGTCCAGTGTTCTTCGCTCCACATGGGGAGCTGATAGTGCGAAGAAAGAGAATCCGGATGGAACCACTGAGTGACTTTCAAGCGCTGTTCCGGGAGTTTGAACGGTAAAATCTCCAACTGGAACTCATCAGTTTCGACATGCTCGATCTTCTGGGTAAGCCGTGCGCCTTCATCGGCATCATCGGGGTAAATGGTGAGGTGGAGTTTGACGGAATATTTTCCCGGCCTGGTATCAGCAGGAGCATCGGCGGATATCCACAAGGTTTTGGTCTGGCGGATGACGATACGGGTACAATTATTTTCCAGCGGTATCAACCGGTCGGGATAAACACCTGCCATATCGGAGATGACGTCGTCATCACACATTTCAAAACCGGTGAATGACACGGGAGTATAAGCGACTTCCCGGATGGATATTGCGCCGGGGAAATCGGTGATAAGTTCAACTTCGGTCTTGCGGTTGTGCATCACGGGAGAGTGGAAGAGGAGCTGAAAATTGAAGCGTTCCCCTTGCAGCATTTTCCCGGATTTGATACCTTTGGGAAGTTTTTTCATGTACGGCGGAATTTTCGCCAGAGAACTCAAATAGATAAGTTTAAGATCACGCACGATACAAACCTTTCGTCATCATTATTCCAATGCCAGCAAAATGCGGGCAAGTTGAGCTGAGTAAAGCAGTTTGGCATCCAGCATTTCCGGGTATTCTGCGGAATTCTCGCCGGATGCTTCATAGTTGAAAATACCTTTGTAATCCATGGATTTGAGCTTGCGCATAAACGCACGCCAAGGAACCGTTCCCCGTCCCAGCGGCAGCATGTGATAATCGCCGATGCCGGTGTTGTCGGCAATATGCAGTGCCGTAAGCCGAGTGCCGGCATCTTCAAGAAATTCCACCGGATCGCCGCCCGTCCAGTTCAAGTGTCCGGTATCAAGACAAATGCCGAGCTTGGGATGATTATCCGCGAGATTGATGAGAGAGATCAAATCTTTGGCGCGGGTATCGCAGCGAAAGAGGTTTTCCAGTGCGAGAGAAGTTTTACTGCCTTTGAGAAAATCACACAACTCAAGCAGAGCGTCCACGATATTATCTTCATTGCCGTTGTTTTCCATCCGGGCATGAATGACTGCCGCCGGAATATCCATCAACATGACCAGTTCCAGTTCACGTTTGAGATAATCAAGCTGTTTATCGCGGGAGAGACCGGCAACCGAAAGATCGGAGTCCAAAGGCAGATGGGTCTGCAAAAGAGGTACATTGTATTCCCAACCCATATCGCGCCACTCGATCGCACGCTTGGCTGCGTTGTCGGAAGCGACAAGTTCGTCCAAGTGTTCAGTGGACAAATCCATACTGTCAAAACCGGCATTGTGCATCGACGGAATGATGGTCTCAAATTTGCGCCCGTAAAGGAATGAACTCCACATGGATATTTTCATCATTGCATCCTCGTATATTCAGTTGCATTGTTGCTTGAAATCATAAAGAAAACTCTCCACATCGCCGCCGTATTTTATCAAACGGTCAATGCCGCTTTCAAAAAAGCGGAAAAGCTCCGGAGTCAAAAGATTGTCACACGGACGGCGCACCGCATGCGCAAGAAGCGGGGAAATCATATCAAAAATCGCCTGCGGCATACCGATGGGTTTCAAATTCGGCAGAACCGAAAACGCATTCATCCGGCTGAGCAAAAGCTGCTGTCCCGGCGGAGAGAGAGTGTATTTGATAAATTCCCACGCCTGTTCATAACGGATACTGCCCGGACAAATGACCAGTATTTCGCTGATAACGCTGTGCGCGACACCGGTTTCGACCGGACACGGGCGCAAACTGTAATGCTGTTCCGAAGAACGGGGAATTTTGCTGTAAAACGACTCCATCATGGCAGTTTTATGATTGAAAAAGTGGGGATAACCGAAGTCAAGAAGTTCGCTTATCGCCGGAACAAGTTTGCCGTTATACAACGTTTTGAAGATGTCTATGTAATATTTCCATTTATCAAGCTCACTCCGGCAATCCTGCGCAAGAGCCGCGATGTCAAGGCCGCAGTTGCCGAAAAAGTTGATGTAGGAATCGAAGATCGCACTGTAATCAAGTTCAGGATTGCGCTGTTTTATATTCTGCAGCAGTGACGGCAGAGTGGATACCGTCAATGCCTCCTCCGGCATACCGGAAATCTCATTGTGAGCAATGAGCAGTTTCGGCACCAGTGCCGGAGCTATTCCGCGGCAGCGGCCGTCTGCATCGCGCAAAAAGGTTGAGTTGTAAAAGTTGGAAATCGGGAAGTTGCCAATCAGAGCATCCAATTCCATAAAGCGGGAAAGCCCGCCGGGGATGCCGGTCAGCACCGGGTGGTTGGGCAAAAGCAGTAGATCCGCAGAACCGCCGGAAATTATGTCGAAATACTCTTCCAGATGGCAGATAAGCTGAAGCTTCAGCCGGAAACGGTGATGTTTGTTGTACTCATCGACCATGGGCTGCCAGCAGAAGGCGGAGGTTTGGGGAACCACGAGCGTACACTCGCGTTTCTGATAGAGAAAATCATTCCACACCGATATCCCGAGCGTACCGGAAACATCGAGAGACAACCGGCTTTTACTGCGGGGTATGCGCTTGAAATGAAAGTGTTCCGCCAGCATGTTAAGTACAGTGGTGGCGGTGTTTTGTCCGCAGCGGAATGCAGTACGGATCTCCCGTACTGACGGAAATTTTTTCGTCAGCTTGGGGAGGTCGTACTCCTCCAGCAAACAGGAGAATATCTCATTTATTCTGGAGGAATCTTTTTCCGCTGCGCACATAAAAAGAGAACCTTACTGAAGTTGGATGTTCTTCATGTAGTCAAGCGCCTGAGCCAGTGACTTTCCGGCAAAATCCCAGAAAACAAAGCTGGCGTTGGAACCTTTGTTGAAGTACAAATAAGCGGTACAGGCATAACCGCAACGGATGGTGCTGCCGGGGATGATCTCTTTGGGATTGAACAAAAATGCGCAGCAGCCGCGACCGCGTTTCTGGGCGATGTCGTAATATTCATCACCGAAAACGCAGTAGAAATCCTGCGGAGTAAGTTTTTTGGGATTCTCTCCCTTGCCGGTGTTGGTGTAAACCACGCGCTTACGCAGTTTGGCATTGCCGTATTCGCCGGGATAAGCAGTGAGCTGGACACTGAAACGAAGAGTCTTGTCGGCGGGGGTGAAGACAAAGCCGACCTTGTCATCGTTGTCCGCCAGAGCCAGAGTGATCGTACCGTTGAAAGCGCCTTCACTGTAATCCAGAATGGCGATACCGGCATCACCGGATTTGGTCTCTTTGACAGAAAATTTTCCGGAGTTGAGCAGCTTTTTGCCGGATTTGATATCCACAAAGCCGCCGGCATACCAGTTGAAGTGCGTGGGGGAGATCATACCGATCTGCACACCGCGCGGTGCGCCATCGACCATATTGCCGCGCAGATGGAAAGCAAAGTTGACTTTGTCGTTGCGCATGACCAGAATCGCATTGTACTGTTTGTCACTGGGTTTGTAGCCGTTAGTTCCCCAGAGCCGACAGTTGCGCGGCAGGGCAAAATAGGCTTTTTTTGCGGCTTCGTCACCGGGTTTGAGTTCAATAAGCTGAACCGTTACGGCGGCAGATGAGATCAGCGCACTGATGGCGCAAATCAGGGTTAAAACTTTTTTAAACATAACAATCTCCTTTTTTTAGGGGTTAAAATTTAAACGTTTTGGCAACCGTTTTGCGGTCAGCGATACGGATGAGTTCGATACGGTAAGTGCCGGAGAGTTTGAGTCCGCCGTCGATGGAGATACTCTGTCCTTTTCCGACGGCTGTCACCCTGCCGAGCTTGCGCAAATCTTTACCGTTATGGAACACCTTTATCTGGAACAACGTTCCCGGCGCACCAGACTGGTTGAAACCGACTTTGAAATTTCTGCCGTCACAACTGATTTCACTGCGGTACGCTGCGGGAAGACGCTTTTCGCTCAAGGCGAACATCCGGACATCACCGGCTTTAAGCACACCTTTGACATTGGCGGTATATCCGGCATATTTTCCGGAAATCATTTCATAGACGTGATAGTTTCTGCCGAGTTTCAAGTTGAACTTTCCGGAACTCTGATTGTTTCTCCTGGAAACAAAGAGGTAACGGACACCCTCGTACTCATATTCAGCGTAATTGGCGCCGTTGGGAAGAGTGTGCGCCGGTTTCATATCCACTCCGGCAATGGTGAAAATCTCTCTGGCGGCGGCGCGGAGTGTCGCTCCTTTTTCCTCACTGGAAGTATCGTATGCAGGCAGGATCGCATTGAAGTAGATGGCTTTACCCCTGCCGCAGCGGTTGACGATCATCGCCGGAGCCACCGTTTTTACGCTGGGATTCATCCGGATGCTGCCGATCATCATGCCTTGAATGGTACGCTTCAGCGAACCGCGCACTTCAGCTCCGGGATAAACCTTCACCGGCTGTCCGGGAACAGCAGCCGCCAGACGGCTCTTGCCAAAATAAAATTCACCCGTTCCCGGTGCCGCCGCAGGCGCGATCTCCACACCGAAAACCTTGGACAGCGGACTGGTTTTAACGAGCGCTCCATACTCATCGACGATGCCCGGAGCGTAATCAGCGATCAACGTTCCACCGTTGCGGACAAATCGTTCCAGATGCGCGGCATCGGCGGCACTCAACATCCGGGTCAGAGGAAGGATGACCAGCGGATAACGTTTGGGATCAAGGGCGGCAAACTGCTTCGGAGTTATCACGTCCGGAGAATCCATTCCCAGATCGCGGAAAAGTGAACTCCATGTAAGCATGACCTGCTGATAAAGAGCCTCATTTGCAGGCGAGGGATAAGATGCTCCGGCGCAAGCGACCAAACTGGGGATCGACCAGACCAGCGCCGCTTTTGCCGCTTTGCGCTTGCCGAAACCGAGAACTTCCATCGCTCCGGAATCGCGCATATTGCGGAAGATTTTTTTGCACTGTTCACCCTCGCTGCTCAACACACCGTCTCCCCGGCGCACGAGATGACCGTACCACCACACCGAAGGCGCGCGCAGACCGGAAATGACCTGTTCCCAGAGCGCGTACCGCATACCATAATCGGAGAACGACCCCGTCCGGGACCCCGGCACCATCGAAGAACGGATCGCGTCAAGTCCGAAGGCATCGTGATAAAACGCACTGCTCTTCAGCCATGCACTGTTTTTCATCAAGTCGAAACCCTGATAGATTCCGCGGATGCCCATTCCGGAAACACCGGTCTCTCCGCCGCACCGGACTTTTATCGTATCGGCAATAAGTTTGCAGATATTGTCGATGCGACTGTACATGAAGATGCGGTGGGCGATGAATCCGGCGTAGTTTTTGCTCTTCCCGGCTTCAAGCGCAGTCGGCGGAACAACCTTGTCCCAACTGGAAAAACCGGTCCCCCATTTGGTGTTGAGCAGTTTCAAGTCACCTTTGTACAACGCCTGCATCTCTTTGCGGAAATCCGTCATGCAATCGCCGCAGAAACAAAAGTTGTGCGGCGTATTAAAGTACGTACCCAATGTTATTTCGTCGGAAATAAACGCCCATTTGCTGTTGGTCGCCGCCATTTTATCAGCGATATCAGCGGATTTCCGGGCAATGCGTTCCTTATACTTTGCAGCCGAAAGACATGGAGTACGGACACGCGCCATGCTGTTGCGGGCGTTACCGGCTTTGATGTGTTCCACGCCGAGCGGGGCATATTCCATGCCGGATGCCATAACGCTCAACGCTTCGGCTCTCAATTCGCCGGGCTGTTTGGTGTACGCCATCGGTGCCATGTAAATTTCAAATCCGGCATCGTAGAGTTCGGTATTGAACATCTTATCGCGCCAGCTGGAAAAATGCGCGCCCCAGATCAGCGGGAAAATGTTGCGATGTTCGACCGCATCCGCCTTGGCGAAAATATATTTTCCCGCCCTCACAGAACCGGAACTTGCTTCAAGATAAAAGAGCGATTCCGGAGAGGAAATCTGCCGCTTGAGAGCAAAATCATTCCGCCCGGGCTTGACGGAAATTTCCGCCTGGGCAATCACCCGGCGGGAGGCGGCTTCGCGCAAAAGCAGAGAAACTTTGCCCGAAAAATCCACATCCAATGTGCCAGTCACCTTTTCATTGGCGGCAAAATTTTCTTTGGCAAAAGCGATTTCACATTCCGGCAGTTTTTTACCGGCATAGTCAGCGAAACAATAGTCGATGACCTTGCCGTTTTCCCACAGTTGGAGCATCATCAATTCTTTTCCGGAAACGCGTGTTCCGGCAAAGTTTCCGGACACCTCACCGACAGCGCCGGAAGCGGAGGCGGCAACCCCGCAAGTCGTGATCGCTTTCACGGTGTAACTGCCCGCTTTGCCGCTGATTCTGGCAGTGAATTTATTTAAATCGAAAACGGCACTTTCAATTTTGGCGGAAGCCTGATTTCCGGCAGCGTAGTTGAAAAGTTTACCGTAAAAAGCAAAGTAATATTCCCAGAAAGCCTCCCCGGGCTTACCAACGATGTGCGGAACAAGGTTGCGCGCCTCACGCACCCATTCGGTATTCGCAGGTTCCATGTTGAAGCGAACCTGAATAACTTTGCCCTTTCCGCGCGTAAATTCCAGAATTTTGCCTTTGACCGGGAACTTCTCCCAGCTGTTTCCGGCAAAAAGTTTGGGATCAAGTTCCCTGCCGCCGCTTTGCGGAATAAGTGACGGGAAGTTGTTGCGGTGTCCGACATAGACAAAAGATGCACCATTTTCGACCAGTGAAGTGATTTTTTTGAGCAGTGCCGGTTTCAAACTCTTTCCGTTGTGACCGCACACCAGAATGATCTGCGGTTTTTTGGTAATGAGATTTTCGATAAGCATCTGCGGATCAGGACAATTCCATCCCCAATACGGCGAAGCGTTGAATGCTCTTCCGGCATCGACAACATCCATATTCACTCCGCTGCGGCGGATAAACTCACCCATTTCGTGATTGCCGGGAACCATGCCGACAGCAAGAATGGAGAGCGGTTTTGCCGGAACAGGCGCAAAGACCAGTGCCGGAGTCTTGAATTTACTGAACATGGTATCCGGAGTGTAAACCGGCAAAAACGCGGTATCTTTAGCCGCCGTGGAAGGGGCGCGGAACTTTTCGTAAGCAAAGTTTGCAGGAGAAATCAGACGAACCTGCGTCCGGAAACGGTACTTGTATCTGGCAAGCGGGTCATCCAGAACCGTCAGCAGTACCGCCTCTTTTTCCCCCTTGCTCAACGGCGGCAGCAGAAAACGGGTGGTAAAGAAGTCGACCACCGGATAACCGTCACTTTTGTTGGACATCCAGCTGTAAAAGAAGCTCAACAACGGAAACGGCACTTCAAATACGATTCCCGCCTGACTTCCGGTAACGGAGACATAATCCCGCTTGGGCTGATAGAAGAAAAGGTCTGCGCCCTTGAGTTCACCGGGATTATAGGTGAAGTGATTTTTCACCGGCGCAGTATCGGGTTCATTCCAGGAGTTGTTCCGCTTGGCTTCCGGGAAGCTGATTTTGTAAGATTTTTCTCCGGCAAAGCGGAAGGTATTTCCGCCCCGGTAAGCGGCGATGACATCGGCTTCTCCGGGATTGGTGATCTCAAAATCAGCGACGAGCAACTCAGAATCATCAGCAAGAGAGATGGTCTTTTTTATGGTCAGCGGCAAACCTTTGGGCGAAGTAAGAGTGACACTTGCCTTGCTGCCGGATTTCAAATCTCCGGCGGAATACACCCCTTTTTCATAGCGGCGGTCGACCCGGCGGCTGTCCGGATAAAAGAGACTGTCAGCAAAAATACCGCTTCCGCCGGGAGCGTTATCCAATACCGCAAGATCTTTTTGGATTTTTTTGTCAAAAAGTTTGCTCACTCTGCCGCCGCGGGTCAAATCTATTTCCACCAGCATACGGTTGCTGGAAAGTACGATTTTATCCCCTTTGCGTTCAGCGGTGGCTCCGGACAGCACAAACCCCAGCGTTGCCAACAATGCAATAAAAACACCTTTTTTGCTCATCAATACGGCTCCTTATATCTTTGACCAATTTGATTCTGCTTCAAATTATACCATACATCGTGGAAAAATGCAACTGCCGGAACGGTCATTTGCGGAATATTTTTTTGAACTGTACTCTGAAAAACAGACGATGTATCGGCAAAACCGCTTACAAGATACAGGGTTTGCAACAGAAGTACAGTTGCAAACCCCCTGTATTCAAACGTTGTTATCTAATGCTCAGTACAAAGGAGTTCCCATATCTCCGGGTTTATCAGTCGGGATATAACCGCGCTGCTGCCAGTAAAAACGGGAACCTGAGTTATCAAAAACCTCGTTCCAGTCGGCAGTAACAACATTTCCGGCAAGGGCGACCGAATTCATTTTGCCTCTGCCGACACCGTCAGCACTGGTCGAAGCGTTCAGCTTGCGGGTATCCGGTCTGCCGTGGCGGTAGGCGAAACCTTCGCTGCCGGGGATGCGGTAATTGTTGCCGGTTTTACTGTCCATGACAAGCATGACCTGAGAGGGCTTCTGTGCGGCAGAACGTTTGCGCGCTTTTCTCATGTAACTGGGAATATTGCCGGAATAGCTTCCGCCGCAGAAGTGCGCGTTGATGATGTAGTGGGTGTGACCGTAGAAATTATTGGTGTCATCCACGTTGAACGCCACTCCTTCGGAGGGACAGACAAAGGTTCCGACGGTTTTGTTCTTATAATAAATCAAGCCGTAACTTTTTCCAATAATGCCATTGTAATTACTGATATGCTTGTACCAGTCGCGTTCATAGTTAGAAGCTCCCGGCTGGGTGGCAGGCAGCACCCAATCGCCGAAATCATCGCTGTACATGTTGAACGCTGTGCCGATTTGCTTGAGATTGTTGACACACCCTGAAGCCTTGCCGCGTTCCCGCGCACTCTGCAGTGCCGGCAGCAAAATCGCCGCCAAAATGGCAATAATTGCGATAACCACCAGCAATTCGATCAAAGTAAAAGAGAAATGATTTTTACGGATTCCGCGTTCTGTTTTCATCGTACCCCTCCTGTTGATTTGTTTATAGTTCAGCAGTAACACGATTTCAGTATAACACAAAAATTTTTCAAATGCAATAGTATCCGGACCTGATTTTACAAATATTTTCAATCTGTACCCCAAAAGCGCGCCGATGTACCCACGCGAACGCCTTTATTCAGTGTAACGGATGAATTCGGCGTGGATTATCCGCCGGGAAGCTCCGGGAGAGTTGGCATTTTTCATCCGGCGGGTATTGGCGAAGTTCTCATCGACATCCCGCTGGAGCTGGCTCCAGTTGGAACTGGTGTCGTCCGCATCAAAGGCGGTGAAAAAAGGACTGCTTCCGGAATCTTCACTCTCTGTCATAACCTGCTGATCGGTGATAAGAATGGCACTTGCTCCGGCATCGTGCGCTTCACTTTTGAGTCTGGCAACCAATCGGTCGCGGCTCACATCCTGACAATTTCCGGAAACGGTCGCCTTGCCCAGAACTGTGTACTTGCGGGTGATTTTTGCCGGATCAGTAAAAATCCGCATATCCTTTTCCTCTTTGACCGGAGTATCGTATTTTCCGGTGTAAGAGTAAGAGACGCATCCGGCAAAAATCAGCATCACAGCAACGGCAAAGATATTTTTCATCATCGTAGATATTCTCCATTATTTTTATTGGTTCACCATATAATTTAACACGGATGTGTTTTTTTTCAAATTCAAGTATTGATTTTAATGTCATTTGGTGGTAAATTATAAGTGGACAATATTATTTCAACCCTTTATCAAGAGGATAACAAATGGTTTTACAAGGTGTTTACACGGCGTTGGTCACTCCGTTCTGCAACGGAAGTGTGGATTGGAAGGCTTTTGAAGCTCTGCTGGAAGCTCAGGTCGCAGGCAAAGTCGCCGGGGTCGTCCCCGTCGGCACTACCGGTGAATCTCCGACGCTTTCCACGGAAGAGCATATCGAAGTCATCGCCAGAACCGTTGAGATAATCAACGGCCGCTGTCAGGTCATCGCCGGTTCCGGCGCCAACTCCACCGAAGAAGCTATTCATCTCACCCGCGAAGCCAAAGCCGCCGGTGCCGATGCCACTTTGCAGGTGACCCCCTACTACAACAAACCCACTCAGGAAGGCATCTACCGCCACTTCTCCACAGTTGCGGAAAAGACCGGACTCCCCGTGGTTCTTTACAACGTTCCCGGTCGTGCCGGTGTCCCCATTGCTACTGAAACCATCGCCCGTTTGTCCAAAAATCCGTTGATGGTCGCAGTAAAAGAAGCCGGCGGCAGCGTTGACCGCGTCTCCGAGATCCTCGATCAGTGCGACATCACCGTCTTAAGCGGCGATGATTCCCTCACGCTTCCCATGATCTCCGTCGGTGCCAAAGGTATCATCAGCGTTGCTTCCAACCTCATCCCCGGCGAACTTTCCGCCATGGTCGAAGCTGCCCTTAACGGCGATTTTGCTTCCGCACGCGCCGCGCACCGCAAATACTATCCGCTCTTTCGCAACCTCTTCATTGAGAGCAACCCCATTCCGGTCAAAGCGGCTATGGGTATGACCGGCGCTATCACTCCGGAATACCGGCTGCCCCTTTGCGAAATGAGTGCTGCCCATGCGGAAGTCCTGAAGAAAACCCTGATCGACTGCGGTATTCTCTGACAACTGTTTTCAAGGAAAAATCTCCATGGTCAAACTCCACGTTTTCGGCAGCAGTGCCGGTACTGAACCCCAGCCCGGGCGGCATCACACCTCCTGGGCTTTGGAGTTTGACGGAAAACTTTACTGGTTCGATGCCGGAGAGAGCTGTTACCATACCGCTTCGGAAATGGGGCTGGATCTGCTCTCCATCAAAACGCTCTGCATCTCCCATCCGCACATCGACCATTGCGGCGGGCTTCCCAATCTGCTCTGGGCGATGACTAAAATCATGCAGGTCACCGCCCGGTCAAAATCTGAGCCTCTGGAACTTTTTCTGCCGGATATGAAAATTCTTTCCGGGGTGGAGAACTGGCTCTCCACCTTTGACAAGTGGCGCGGCTTCCCCTACGACGTAGCTCCTCACCGTATTGCTGATGGAGTTATTTTTGACGACGGCAAAGTCTCGATCGAAGCGCGGCACAACTTCCATCTCGGAGTTCCGGAAGATGGAGTGTTCCGTTCTTTTTCGTTCCGGATAAAAGTTGACGGCAAGGTGATCGTTTTTTCCGGCGATGTAAAAAGTTACGCTGACATGGGCGATTTTCTCGACGGCTGCGATTTATTGCTGATGGAGACCGGACATCACAAAAGTTCTGAAGTCTGCGCAGCTTTGCGCCGGGAACAGCGCAATATCCGGGACATCATCTTTGTCCATTCCGGGCGCGAACTGCTCAACGATTACAACAACGCCCTTGCCCGGGCTGAAGCAGCATGGGGCGCGCCGCTGCGCGTAGCTTCCGATGGTTCAACTTTTGAACTTTGAGTACCGGGGGCGCAGATGCACAAATTCAAACTCAGTGCCGAAGAGCTGGAACAATACTTTCTTGACTTGATGGCGGGACGGCGGAAACGCTGGTATGACCGGGTCATCACCTGTCTGCTTTTTGCCGCGTCCCGCGTTTACCGCATGGTGGTGCAGTTCCGTATCTGGCTCTACGACAAGCGGGTCATCCGCAACCAGGCTCTCGGTTGTCTCGTGGTCAGCATCGGCAACTTGAGCTGCGGCGGTACGGGAAAAACTCCGGTGGTGGAAGTCTTCGCCCGCTCCCTTTCCGCCAAAGGACGCAAAGTTGCCATTCTCAGCCGGGGATACCGGAGAAAAAAACGTTCTTTCTGGGAGAAACTCTGTCACGCTTTCCACTCCGGAGAGATGGAACTTCCACCCCAGGTCGTCTCCGACGGTGAAAATCTGCTCATGGACAGCGAACACGCCGGTGACGAGCCGTTTATGCTCGCCTCCAATTTGCAGGATGTTGCGGTTATCGTGGACAAAGACCGGGTAAAATCCGGCATCCATGCCATTGATGAATTCCAGACCGATATCATAATTCTGGATGACGGGTTCCAGTATCTCAAGTTAAAACCGCACATCAACATCGTTCTGGTCGATTCCACTGACCCCTTCGGCAACGGTCATGTCCTGCCCCGGGGAATTTTGCGCGAACCGATAAAGAACATCCGCCGTGCGGACTATATTTTTCTCACCAAATCCGACGGCAGCAACAAGCTCCGCCACCTCAAGCGCTTCATCCGCCGCCATACCCGCCGCGCGGAGATCATCGAGTGTTGTCACCGTCCGCAGTATCTGGTAAAACTCTTTACCGACCGCGAGCGCGAAGAACTCTCCTTTCTCAACGGCCGTAAAGTCGCCGCCCTCTCCGCCATCGCGCGTCCGGAAAGTTTTGAAAACTTCCTGGAACAGCTCGGAGCCGAACTGGTGGCAAAGGACCACTTTGCCGACCATCACCGCTACTCCCGGCAGGAGATCATCGACTTTGTCAACGCCGCAAAAGCTGCCGGAGCGGAAATGGTGGTCACCACCGAAAAGGATGCGGTCAGGATACCGCATCTGGAACGGTGTGATGTTCCTATCTATTATCTGCGTATCCAGATCGACATTCTCAGCGGCAAAGAGAGTTTCGACCAGTGTATATCCCGTATCTGCTTTATGTAACATTATGAAAGTTTATATTTATGAACCAGCTTGCTGAAAAATTTTCTGAGTACTTCCATCTGACACCGGCTGCCGGTGCCGCCGCCCCCGGGAGATTGGAAGTTCTGGGCAACCACACTGATTACAATGAAGGTTTTGTCCTCTCCTGTGCAGTAGGTCAGAATACTGCTATCGTATTATCTCCGCTGCCGGGAACTCAGTGCCGGGTGATGGATTTCCGGGAAAATTGCGAGATGACTTTTGATCTTGCCGATATGGATGCCCCTCCGCCGCGCAACGGCTGTGCCTACATCATCGGTATGATGAATGAAATGCGCAAACGCGGCTGTGTTTTCAACCACGGTTTTGCCGCCGGTTTGGAAAGCAGTGTTCCTCTCTCCGCAGGGATGTCCAGTTCTGCAGCGCTGGAAACTGCCGCCGGTTTTGCCTTGGGCAAGCTCTTCAACTTCTCTCTGGACAAAGCGGAATGGGCGCGCGCCGGTCAGGGCGTTGAAAACAACTTTCTCGGACTGAAAACCGGTCTCCTTGACCAGTTCAGTTCTATCTTCGGCAAACGCGATGCCATAATTATGAGTGACTTCCGCACGGTGGAGGTGATCGACACGCTTCCCTTGGCTTCCGGTTACGTTTTTGTCGTCATCAACTCAATGAAGAAACATCATCTGGTGGATTCTGATTACAACGTCCGCCGGGAAAACTGTGAAAGTGCCGCCCGGAAACTTGCCGCAATCTATCCCGGCGTTTCAACGCTGCGCGATGTAACTCCTGCAATGCTGGAATCTGCCGCTGATAAACTTTCCCGTATGGAACTCCTCCGCGCCCGCCATGTGGTCAACGAATGTGACCGTGTGAAAGCTGCGGCAGCCATTCTCCGTGCCGGTGATATGAAAGCGTTCGGAAGGCTGCTTTACGCCTCACACGAGTCCAGCCGGGTCAATTTTGAAAACAGCACTCCGGAACTCGATTATCTGGTTGAACTTTCCCGTACCGTTCCCGGCTGTATCGGCGCCCGACTCTCCGGCGGCGGCTTCGGTGGCATCTCCATTCATCTGGTGGAAGCTGACGCGGCAAAAGAGTACGCGTCAAGAGTATGTACTGCTTACAAACTGCAAACCGGCATCGATGCCGAACACTTCATCTGTTCCATCGGTGACGGGGCAAAAATTTTTCTGTGATCTATAATCAATAATCTTTACAATGGAGTATATTCTGTCATGCGTATTTTAACCGGTATCCAACCCTCAGGCATCCCCCATCTGGGTAACTATTTCGGTGCCATGCGTCAGGTCTGCGATTTGCAGAGCAAAGGTGAAAGCTTCCTCTTTATCGCCGACTACCACTCACTTACCACCAATCCCAAAGCAGATGACTTGCGCGCCCGTGTCGTCAACCTCGCGCTCGACTTCATCTCCTGCGGTGTCGATTTGGAAAAAACCTGCTTCTTCCGGCAGTCCGCAGTTCCCGAAGTGTGCGAACTGTCGTGGATCCTCTCCACCGTCACCCCGGTCGGATTCCTCGAACGCGCCCACAGTTACAAAGATAAAATTGCCAAAGGTTTTGCCCCCAACAACGGTCTGTTTTCCTATCCGGTTCTTATGGCGGCAGATATTCTGCTTTACAGCGCCAACCTCGTTCCGGTCGGTAAAGACCAGAAACAGCATCTTGAGATCACCCGCGATATCGCCATCAAATTCAACAACGAATACGGCGACATCCTGACCATTCCTGAGGGTTACATTCCCGATCAGGTCGCGATCGTCCCCGGTATCGACGGTCAGAAGATGTCCAAGAGCTACAACAACACCATCCCCATTTTCGGCAAGGAAAAAGAGATCAAAAAGCAGGTCATGAGCATCGTCACCGACTGCAAAGGTCTGGAAGAACCCAAAGATCCGGCCAACTGCAACGTGGTTGCCATTTACAAGCTGTTTGCCACGCCGGAAGAGGTTGCAGAAATGGAAGCCAACTACCGTGCCGGAAACTACGGTTACGGTCACGCCAAGAAGGCTCTCTTCGACAAAATGTGGTCCTTCTTTGAACCCATGCGCAAAAAACGCGAAGAACTCGCGGCCAACCTTGATTACGTTGAAGAAATTCTCCGTAAAAACGGTGAACGCGCCCGCGCCGAAGCCAATATCCTCCTCGATCGCGTCCGCCGCGCAGTCGGCTTGAGATAAGATCATTATCACCCGCATTCCTCAATAAATCCCGTTGATGGAAACGGAGAATAATGATTTGAATAAGCTTTTTGTGTAGCAACGGAGGCTGTTGCAAAATTGATGTTTTGCAACAGCCTCCTTCTCATTATTTCTATTTTTTTAATGAATTTTCTTTGCAGTTGATGTAAAGTTCACCAGTTCAACTTCTTCCACTTTCTGTTCCTGCTCTCCGGAATAGATCACACAGCCATCCGCAGTTTTATCATTGAGCTTACTGAATATCTTGATATTTTTGGCAAATTCTCTGCTGTATGTCCTTGCCGCTTTGATCTCAAACGGATAAAGTTTCCGTCCGGAAGATTGCAGCAAATCTATTTCCATGCCATGCGAATCGCGGAAGAAATACAACCCGGCATCCTTACCGGCATTGTACCGGGCTTTCAATGCTTCAACGATGACCATATTTTCAAATAAATTACCCATCAACGGGTCGCGCGTCACCATGCCTGAATTTTCCAACTCCAACAAGTATGCCGCCAGACCGACTTCAGTAAAATAGATTTTTGACGATTTGGTCAGCCGTTTGCCGAAGTTTTCAAAGTAAGGGGGCAAACGGAAAATAATGTAACTTGCTTCCAATATGGAGAGCCATTCAGAGATCGTGGTCGAAGATACGCCTACATCATTGGCAAGGCTTTGCATATTGACCAACTGCCCGACTCTGCCCGCCAGCAGTTTGATAAAGGTTTCAAACGCTGTGAAATTGCGAATATTCACCAACTGCCTTGCATCCCGTTCCACATAGGTCATGTAGTAGTTGCGATAAAAGCGGGTGATGTCGATATTTTCTTCATAAAGCTGCGGCATGAACCCTTTGAAAATATACTCATCACGGTCAAGAACGATTCCCGCTTCGTTCAACTCTTCGATGGAAAGTGGCAACAGCTGCAGTACGGCAGTACGACCTGCCAGGGATTGGGAAATCCCTGCTTTTAAAGCGGGTTGATGGCTGCCGGTCAAGATATATTGACCTTTTTTATTGCTTTTGTCACATTCGACCTGGATGTAACTCAACAGCATCGGCAATCTTTGGATTTCATCAATAATAATTGGTGCCGGATGCCGATGCAGAAATTCTCTGGCATCTTTTTCTGCCAAACTTCTGGTTTCGGGATCTTCCAGATTGACATAATCATAATCCGGGAACTGCATCTTTGCCAAGGTGGTTTTTCCTGACTGTCTTGGTCCGGTAATGGTAACGACCTTATATTCCTGTGCTAACTGCGCCAGTTCTGTTTGAATTTTTCGCTGTATCATCTTGTTTTCTCCGTATGGTTTCAGGAGTAATATAGCACGATTTGTGAAAATCTCAAGTAAAAGTTGAGATTTTCACAAATACAAAACACAGTTGTCTCATAAAAAACTACCTGCGGCACCGGTCACGAACAGACCACTTTGAACGCAGTGTCACTGGTGGCGCGGCGCATTGCGCACGCGCTTTTTGCTCGCGCAAAACCAAATCTTACAAAATCACTTTTTTCAACTCCAATTTTCTTCCGCTGAAAAAAATTGAAAAACAAGCATTTTACTGATTTTATGGGACAGCTGTGAATACAAAATTATCCTATCGTCTTGCACCGTACCGCTACGTTGCAGTCGCGTGATTGCCGCCGCAGTTTGTTCCTGCTAAAGAGAACCGTTGCGACTTACACTCCGTAAAGTGCCAGATCCCCAAGCTGCTCTTCAATGCGGAGGAGCTGATTGTACTTTTCAACGCGGTCGATACGCGACAATGAACCGGATTTGATCTGCCCGGCATTGACCGCAACAGCAATGTCAGCAATAACCGTATCCGCAGTCTCCCCGGAACGGTGACTGATTATGGGAGCATACCCTGTACGCCGAGCCAACTCGATGGCATCAAAGGTTTCCGTAAGCGTACCGATTTGATTCGGCTTTATCAATATGGCGTTGGCAATTTTCAATTCTATCCCCCGCCGGATCATCTCGACATTGGTGACAAAAAGATCATCACCGACCAACTGGCAACGGTCGCCAAGCCGCTCGGTCAGCAGTTTCCAGCCGTTCCAATCATTCTCAGCCATTCCATCCTCGATGGAGTCGATGGGATAATCTTCACTCAACTGCTCAAGAAACGCCACCTGCTCTTCCATATTACGGCAAACGCCATCTTTTTCCATCAAGCCGTAATTGTACTCGCCCTTCTGGTAAATTTCACTTGCGGCACAATCCAGCGCCAGCGTTATATCGTTCCCCGGTTTGAATCCGGCATCGCTGATTGACTCCATTATCGTATCCAGAACAGCTCTGGGACCTCCGGGCATTTTCGGCGCGAAACCGCCTTCGTCGCCAACCGCAGTGGAAAAACCTTTTGCTTTCAACAACTCTTTCAGGCTTTGAAAAACTCCATATCCCATCTGAATTGCATCAGCAAAACATGTCGCCCCGACCGGACGGATCATAAATTCCTGTATCGCACTGCCGGAATCGGCATGCTTGCCGCCGTTGAAGATGTTGAACATCGGTACCGGCAGCACTTTCGCATTGAAACCGCCCAGATGACGGTACAGCGGAATATCAAGTTCATTTGCCGCCGCCCGCGCAACTGCGATGGAAACACCGAGCATGGCGTTGGCACCGAGTTTGCTTTTATCCCGGGTATCATCGATGGTCAACATGGCGCGGTCGATTGCCAACTGGTCGCAGGCTTCCCGGTTTTCCAATACGGAAAAAATTTTCTCTTCGACATTGGCAACTGCTTTGCGTACGCCCATTCCCCGGAAACGCTTTTTCTCTCCGTCCCGAAGTTCTATTGCCTCCCGGGAGCCGGTCGATGCCCCGGAGGGTACGCTCGCCCTGCCCATAGCACCGGATTTGAGTATGACATCAACTTCAAGAGTGGGATTCCCCCGGGAATCCAGTATCTCTCTTGCCAGAATGTTTTTTATCTCAGACATAGCTTATAATCTCCTTCATTCTGTGTCAACGCATTTATTCTACTTTAAAAAATAACCTGCCGGAATAAACAATTCAAGTTTCCCAAAAGAAAAAGTGCAAATTTTCCCAACCGTCCCGCGAAAAAAAGGACAGCCCGAAGCATTTGCCCCGGACTGCCCTCCCAATTTTATATCATTATGCTACGAAGGTGTAGTAAACCATCACTCCGCCGACAACCATCAGTACGCAGAAACCGTAAACAAGAATATCTTCCCAATGTTTTTTGACAAAACTCATAATAAATAATTCTCCAATTTTTTACTGAAATGTTTCAATCGCCGCCGCAGAAACGCAACAATGGCGGCAAGAAAATATACTTCAGCAAAAAATCGGTCCGGCACGCACCGGCAACGCCCGACGGAAAAAATTCAGGAAAGTAAAATTACGGGCGTTGACCAAATATGTATCCGGAACAAGATCAGGAGAAATCTGCCAAGACGGACGTTGAAATTCCGCATTTTCCAGCCGCCACGACAACCCATTCCCTTCGTCCCGCCCGGAACGCAACATCTGCGGCAAAGTTCCGGGCAGCTGCCGCCCCAATCTTTCCGCGTGCCGGGGGACTTCTTCATGATCCGGCGCCGTAAGCGGCGGCGCTTCCTGCCGGTATTGAACCGAAATATACTCCGGATGAACTTCCACCGTGGAACGATAAAAGCCTCCCGCACCCAAACTCAGCAGCAGACATACCACCGGAAAGAGTAATGGCAGATATACTTTCATCTGCCGGAAAAATTTCATCGTCCCAAGAATCATATATCAACGTTTCTCCGGAATTATCAGCGGCGAAAATGCGGTGATCCCGGTCGCCCGTCCGCTGGAAGCATCAAAGGAGACGCATACACCGTCCACCCGGATTTCGCCATCTTCGACCACCGGCAGACGCGTTGCCATGCCGGTACGGAATTTTTTCAACACCGCCGGAACCTCACGTCCGAGCACGCTGTATTCAGCACCGCACATTCCGGCATCGGTGATAACCGCCGTACCACCGGGCAGCACTTTGGCATCTGCGGTCTGAGCATGGGTATGGGTGCCGAGAACAGCAGTGACTTTACCGTCAAGGAACCGCCCCATAGCGAGCTTTTCGCTGGTGGCTTCAGCGTGAAAATCAACAACGATAGTCTTGACGGTGGAAGGAAGTTTTTCCAGAATTTTTTCCACGGTCTCAAAAGGACAATACGCGGAGTCCCGCATAAAAACTTTACCCATAAGCGAAATGACAGCGATCTCGCCTCCCGCCGGATTCCGGTAAATACCGTAACCTTTGCCCGGTTGAAGATCGGACAAATTAGCAGGACGCACAACTTGCGGGAAGAGGTGGATCTCGTTTTCAAACCCCTTCTGATCCCAAACATGATCGCCGCAGGTTATGACATCAGCAACTTCCAGCAGCTCTTTGACACAGCTTCCGGTCAAACCGTTTCCGGCAGCGGAGTTTTCCCCGTTGACGACAGCGAACTGGGCATTATAAATCCGGCGCAGTTCCGGCAGATGCTGACGGACTGCATTACGCCCGCCCTTGCCGACAACATCACCCAAAAATATCAGATTCATCAGGATACATCCTTTCATTTATACTCTTACACTATAATATAGCACGTTTGACAAATAATACAACAGCTCTCTCATAAAAGACGACCGGCGGATGGACCATTTTGAGCACACTCAAACTTGCGGTGAAATGGCAGTGAAATCCGGCACAGCCAGAGACAGCAGTCATAAAAATTTTCCATGAAATCACTTGAAAAAACTTTTTCACGGGATATATTACAAACATTGCTCCGATTGAAAGGGAGAGTTCGGGGTTGTGGTTTGTATATTCTCCCATCAGAAAAAAGGGTATCTTTTATGAAAAAATTGTTCGCTCTATTGGTTGCCGCTGCCGGCATGTTTCTCCTCACCGGTTGTTCCGATTCCCCGAAAGATGTCGCGGGAAAGTGGATCTCTGCTATCGTCGAAGGCGATGCTGAAACTGCCAACAAATATTCAACTGACAATGTAAAGTTGATCAACGCCATTCTGATTAACACTGCCAAGAAAAACGACAAAGAAAGTCAGGAGATCAAAGATGCCCAGGCAAAACTCAAAAATGCCAAAGAAGAAATCAACGGAGATACTGCCAAAGTTATCATTGATGACGACAAAAACAACACCATAACCCTCAAGAAAGTTGACGGCGACTGGAAGGTCAATGTTGAAAAGTAATTTAAAACATCTCCGGATATTCTTTCAATTCCGGGAGGAATCCGGGAAAATATTCTCAAAAAAGCTGTGGAAACGCAGCTTTTTCTTTTTTTTACTGCTGATGACATTGCTTGCAACCGCCGCCGGAACTTATGTGTGGCTGAGCTGTCACCGCCGGAAGACGGCACAGCCTCCTCCGGTCAGTGATATCCGGAAACATGTGAAAAACGGTGATATCATCCTGCGCTCCGGAATTGGCATGTGGTCAAATCTTTTCCGCAATAAAAACGCCGTGGACAAACGTTTTTCTCATGTCGGGATCGTGTGGATAAATTCCGGGGGAAAGTTTCAAGTCATTCATTCAGAGGGGAACGATATTTCCGGGAATGGCGAAGTGCAAATCATCTCTCTGGAAGATTTTGTCCGCGAATCCGATTCCATCGGCATCAGCCGCTGGAGACATGGGGATGCCGCATTCATCGCAGAAAACGCCAGAGCCTTTCTGAGCAAACCTTTTGACTGGAAATTTGACTCCACTGACCATTCCGCTATCTACTGTACAGAGTTGATTGAACTTTCTCTGCAAAAATCCTTTCCGGCAATCAGGTTACCGCGTATTGACAACATCATCATGCCGGAAGCATGCCTGGACTCCCAATATTTTGAAGAGATAAAGTCAAACGGACAACGATGATTTGCTGCAAATGAGCAACGAATTTCGCAAAATCAAAGAGCGCAAAATATAAAATCCTGCGCCCTTGAAATTTTATAAAAACAGTGTCGGTTCGGCTCAAATTATTTTAACACGATCGGCTTTTCCGGAAGCCAGACGATCTGACCGTTGCCGTTTTTATCGCTGACAAAGTAAGGTTTGTTTTTGACAACTCCGGTCATATAAGCCGGAAATCCGGAAATTTCGCATTTTATCTTTTTGAAAACAAAGAAATAGTTGGTCGTGGTAATGGTATAACGGGTTCCAAGCAGGATGTCAGCACTGTTGGCTCTGCAAGCGTTGAACACTGCCGCACTTTTTACAAAATTTTCAAAAGAAGGCCTCAAACTGAAAGTACCGATGTCGGAATTTTCCGCATAACCGTGGATGCCCCAGGTTATCACTCCGAATAAAACATTCAACTGAGATGAGCCGGAAACTCTGGCAGTGCTGTGTTTGAATTCCGCAGTATACCCCGGAGCAGAACTGTCAACCAACGGCACTTTAGTAGCTCCATCACTGGTAACAACAGAACTGCAGCCGGTAAATACCATTGCGGCGACGACCATGGACATGATGACATAATTTTTCATAAAAATCCCCTTTAAAAAACACACCTTTTAACTTACAATGCCAATTTTGACATTGCAGATTGAATTTTGGGAATAATTCCCTAACTTCTAAACTGCAGAAAAATATACATCGCAAATGGAAAAATTCAAGCCTGATAAAGTATTTTCCTCAGAAAAAATCCCAAACTGACCCAAACGGCGGCCAACGGGAGCAGCATATCCTGCTTTTCTTGCGGGAGGAAAAGTACCAAACTGCCCCAAGCGGAGACCAACGGGAGCAGCATACCCCGCTTTTCTTGCGGGAGGAAAAGTACCAAACTGCCCCAAGCGGCGACCAACGGGAGCAGCATACCCCGCTTTTCTTGCGGGAGGAAAAGTACCAAACTTTCCCCAAGCGGCGACCAACGGGAGCCGCCATACTCCGCTTTTCTTGCGGGAGGATGGGGGTTTGGGGGAAGGAGGGGGCTTCTTTTCCCGTGAAAAGAAGCCCCCTCCTTCCCCCAACGCCAAAAACTCAGCGCATGTAAATCTGGAGAATGGGGGCGGTCCAGCGGAGACGGGAGAGAGAAAGGATGGTACCGAGGCCGAGGGATTTGTTGCGGTATTGGTAGAGGGCCATTTCGTGGGCTTTGGCGGGTTTATCGCCGTTGACGATGATGATGCTGTTGATGGGGAGTTGCAGCTCATTGGAAAGGCGGGGATTACTGATGGAAAAAGCGCAGGAGTTAGCGGGAAGAGAGGTGGTAAAATGGTCGACGCTGATACGTTTCATGAAGTCGCGCAAGGTTTCGTGGAGAGGCTGAAAGTAGTCAAGGACGTCGAGGTCAGCGCAGGGAATGGCGAGCTGCCGGGGGGATGAGCGGCGGCAGGTGAATTCAATAAAGCCGTCAAGATCGAGTTTGCAGCCGGAAGAAGAGCGGGAAACGATGATGGCATTGAGCA
>JAFTRX010000010.1 GCA_017462015.1 Lentisphaeria bacterium | reverse complement strand
TGCTTTTTCAGCACCGCCCTGTACCCCGAAAACTACCATGCCGTTGGCTCCATCGGGCAGATATTTGACTGCCAGCGGATCAAAACCGGGATATTTTACCCAGCTTACTTTGGGGTGTTTCTGCAAAAATTCTGCCACCGCGATGCCGTTTTCGCTGTGGCGGGCAGTTCGCAGCGGCAGCGTTTCCAAGCCTTGCAGGAAAATCCATGCTGCATCCGGGGCAAGGGTCGGGCCCTGATTTCTCAAACCCACTGTCCGCAGCCGCAAAGCGAAAGCTATCTTATTCAAATCTCCCAGATCGTGAGCAAAACGCAAACCGTGGTAGCCCCGGTCGGGTTCGTTATAAAGAGCAAACTTCGGGTCGCTCCAATCAAAGTTGCCGCCGTCGATCACCGCTCCGCCAATGGCAGTGCCATGTCCGCCTATCCATTTGGACAGCGAGTGGATGACAATGTTTGCTCCGTGTTCAATGGGACGTAACAGTGTTGGCGGCGTAAAGGTGGAATCCACCACCAGCGGCAGATGATATTTTCGGGCGATTTCCGCATATCCTTCAATATCCGCAACTCCCAGAGCCGGATTGCCAACCGTTTCGATATAAATCGCCCGGGTGCGTTCATTGATTGCACTTTCCACGGCGGTAAAGTCGTTCAGCGGCGTAAAGTTGACCTTGATCCCCTGCTGGGGCAATATGGCATCGAACTGGGTAAACGTCCCACCGTAAAGGTTATTTGCTGAAACGATCTCGTCTCCCTGTTTGGCAATATTGGTAATGGTAAAGTAAATCGCCGCTGTGCCGGAAGCTACTGCCACGGCAGCTTTTCCGCCTTCGAGAGCCGCCAGACGCTGTTCAAGTACATCTTCGGTGGGGTTCATCAGCCGGGCGTAGATGTTGCCGCTTTCTTTCAGGGCAAAAAGATCGGCTCCGTGTTGTGAACTTTTAAACGCATAAGCCGTGGTCCGGTAGACCGGAACCGCTCTTGACAATGAGGTCGGGTCAGGAACCTGTCCTGCGTGGATCGCCAGAGTTTCAAGTTGATAATGTTGATCGAGACTCATAATTTCTTCTCCCATACTCTACTATATCGGTAGTGTTTATTGTTAAAAATAAAACCGGAAACAATAGTTGCCGGCTGCTGTTTGTTTTTTAATATATCACCGGAAAAAAATTTGTCAAATCAAAAACACAACTATTTTGGTAGATTTTTATTCTGATTAAAATTGCGAACAACCAATTTTGAGGGCAGCAGAAATCTTGCCGCCTTTTTGCGTTTCTGGGGGGCGTTTGTAATCTTAACACAAAACTAACAATTCTCTCACAAACTATGCATAAAAGAAATGTATCTCATGCATTGTAACCCCAAACTCCGGGGGAATACAACCGACTTTTGCTTCTGCTCGTTGAGAAAGCTGTCGTTTGGGAGGATAAATTGGCGTTGGAACTCAAAACCTGCGGAATAAAATCGCTGATGGAGGAATTCAAAAATGCATAAAGTGGAAATCCTTGAAAATGGAAATGTTAAACTTACAATCCCTATGTCCTTCCGGAACTGTGCCGGAAGGAAGCGGATCGTGACTCCCGATGAAGAAGTCACCTTTACAGATCCGATGGTAACCAGTCTTGCCCGTGCCTTCCGCTGGCAGGCACTGATTGATGAAGGCGTGTACTCCAATGTCCAGGAACTCGCCCGTGCCATCGGTAAGGACATGGCGTATGTTTCCCGGATTACCCGACTCACGCTGCTGTCGCCGGAAATCATCCACGGCGTCCTCACCGGGCAGTTAGATCAAATCGGCGTGGAAAAGTGCAAGCAGCCTTTTCCGATTTTATGGGATGAACAGAAAAAGTTTTTCGGCATCAAGTAACGCAACACAGCTTTTGGCGGTAGGAATTATCCTGCCGCCTTTTTGTTTTTATTGATTGTATTTCTCTTGTGCGAGGTTATATTATAGCGTGAGGTATATGTATGAAAGAAAAATCAACAATAGAAGAACAATTTGATCTCATCGCAAATGAATATGACTCCGGTCGCAGAAAATTTATTCCTTGC
>JAFTRX010000053.1 GCA_017462015.1 Lentisphaeria bacterium | reverse complement strand
AGCCGATGTAATCGGCTGAACGCAGGCGCTGTAATCGAAGGAAAATACCAACAAACGTTGCGCGCGACGGGGAACTGGAAAAGAGGGGAGTCCGGCGGGGAGAAAGCCGGAACGGCTGTCTCCCTCCGGCTGGCAAGTTTGCGCGCGTAGAAAACGTTGCATTGCCAATCGGGCATTCCAGCGATCCGGCCTGCCAATAGACACGTTTCATGCCAGTGGTATCGCACTCCTCAAAGATATTTATTGAGGAATGCAGAGAATCATGATTGAATAAGTATTTTGGGTATAACAACGAGGCTGTCGCAAAATTTTATGTTTTGCAACAGCCCCCTTTTTTTATTATGTAATCTTCCGGGGGTTGTTGTAAGTTGTGGAAATATATCATGTTCAGATTGTTTAAGTTTTTTGTGCCGGCTGTTGCGGCTGTATTGTTTTTTGGTGGTTGCCGGATGGTTGAGCCGCAGGGTAAGATCACCCGGGTGTACAGCTGGGGAAGTATTGGCAGCGAAGAGCAGGCAAAACGTTATGCTGAATCCGGCGTCACCGATATCCGGGTTCACAACCGTAAAAGTTTTGAACTGGCGAAGAAATACGGAATCACTCCGTATTATGGATGCTTTACTCCAACCGGCCCGCATGCTCAGGTGATGACTCCCGATGAGGAGGCGCGCCACCGTTATATCAACGGTCTGGATTTGCCGGAAAAGATGTCGAAAAAAGAGAGAAAAGCGATCATTGAACAGCGGCGCTTTGAAAAAGATCACCGTTACGGCGGAAACCGGGTGGATGAACTTGATACCATCAATGTGAAAACGCTGGCGTGTTTCAGCAGTGACAAAGATTTGGTTCTCAGCCGGAAGAAGATCGATAAAATTCTGAAGAGAGCCATTCCCGGAGTCAAGGGTATATATCTGGACTACTTCGGTTACGCCAACCATCGCGGATGTTATTGTTCTGAATGCAAGGAGCGTTATCAAAAGTGGTTGACGCAGAACAAACTTGCGGATACCGGAAGTAATAAGGATAAGTTTTACCGGGATGAGCTGATTACCTATTACAATGCTATCGTCCGGTATATCAAAAGCCGCCGTCCGGAGTTTCGGATAGTTGCCCATTTTTACCCGGATTTTGAAGCTGATCCCTGGTTCGGCAACCGGACAGAGGTCGATGTTTGCGGGCATACGGTGTCGTGGTATTTCAAGTGGAAGGAGCAGGATATTGCCCGGCACACCCGGAATATACTTGCTCATGCCAGAGATTACAACCGGAACGGGGAAGCGGTTCCCTTTATCGGAGTCAATGTCAATCCCCGAAGCAGTCTCAAGAGCAAAACTCCGGCAGAAATTGAAATTGAATTGCGGACGATTATTGCAGCCGGAGGCAGAAGTTTGATGGTGTGCAACGGCAGCGCAATGATCGAGCCCGGATATTTTGAAGTGTTCCGGAAGTATTGCGGGCATCGTGCGGGGGAGTGAAAATAGCGAAAAAGTAATTTTTTCCGTTTTTTTGTGAAAAAAAATAGTTTAGAGTTTGAAAATATATTGAAATAATACTATATTATATTCAATAATTAGGAATACAGAAAAATAACCCCGTGATAAAATACAGGAGTGTGTGAATCATGAAAATTGTCCGGAAGGGTGTGTGTGGTGCTGCGGCATTGGCAGTGCTTATGTGCGGCTGTTATAACTACAAGGCTCCGGCGTCTGCAACGCTGGGTGACAGTTATACCGAGCGCAAGCAGGACAGCGCCGATGAAATGTTTAAGAATATCAAGACGTTGTCGCTCCTTGATGCGCAGCGTATCGCTATTAAAAACAATCCGACCTACATCGCCGCTTACCATTCGGTTGAAGCTGCGCGCATGAGATACTACCAGGCATGGGGCGCATATTCTCCCACCATCAGCGCGGACTTTTCATTGCAGAACGGTCACAGTTGGGTGCGTGACTCTGCCGGTGAACCGCGCCGTGATGCCTTCAATGTCGGGCTGGGTATTCAGGCAAACATGCTTATTTTTGACGGCTTTGCCCGTTTCTTCAAACTGAAAGCCGCCAAGAGCAGCTTGAAATATCAGGAATATATGGAAGAAGATGCCTGCCGTACCATGATGTTGTCCGTTGCATACGCGTACAACACGGTTCTGCTGGCGATCGAACAGCGCCGCATTGCAATGGAGGACCGCAAGTTCCAGCTGGACTCCCTCCAGAATACGCAGTATAAATTTGAAGCCGGTGCTGCGCCGCTGAGCGATGTTCTGAACTTTGAAATTCTGGTGAACAATGCCGAAGTCAATATGATCGAAGCTGATTATTCCTACGATACTGCTGTTTATGCACTTGCGGTGCTGATGGGGTATCCCGACGGCACGCTGCCGGTGGATTTGAAATTCTCCGAAAATTACAAAGCGCAGTTCCGTGAACTGCCCGCAGTTGAGATTTATCTTGATGCCGCACTTGCCAACCGTCCTGATCTCAAGGCGTATCGTGAACAGCTCAACATCGCCAGATATCAGGTCTATCAGGCATGGGGCGCGTATTCTCCTACAGTCAATGGTTATGTCAGTCTGGATTTTGATTCCAACTCGGTTGACAACAACTACTCCTACATGGGACGCCGTTACAGCGAAGATTTTGCTCTCTCCTACGGTTTGAGTGCAAACTGGACCATTTTCAACGGCGCCATCCGTTACAATCAGCTGCGTGAAGCGCAGGCGAATATGGCGGCGACTGATTTTCAGGTCGCGGCACAGTGGTTCAAAGTGGTCGATGAAGTCCGTACTGCGTATGCCAATTACATCCAGAGTGTCAAAAAGACCAAACTGTATGACCGGGTGCGTGAGCTTTCCGCCAAACAGCGCGATCTGGTCGATGATGAGTACCGTGCCGGTAACGCTGAGTTGACCCGTCTCAACGAAGCGCAGCGCGACCTGGTGCAGGCCGAAACCAACCTCGCTTCCAGCCACATCAACGTGCAGAATGCCAGAGCGCAGCTGGATGCTGTCGTTGGTGGCAACACTGCCGATTACTATCTCAATGACGGCGATAAGAGCAAGCAGAATAACTATCCCGGTTTGGGCAATCTTCCCGCTGCTGTCGATGCCGCCAAGAGCGAAGCTCCGGTCAAGGATAATGCTGCCGGAAATGCTGCCGGAAATCAGCCGGCTGCGCCCGCTATCCCTGCCAGTGCTACTGCCAAGTAAGGGGATGTTATGATTTTTAAAAAGAACGGTAAATCACATATCGTTTATACCATCGGCGCTCCGGTGTTGCGTGAAAACGCGGCACCGGTTGCTGTTGTTGATGACAATATCCGTCAGTTGGCATTTGATATGTTTGAAGCGATGCGGTTTTTCAACGGCATTGGTCTGGCTGCGCCGCAGTACGGACATTCGTTGCGATTGGTCGTAATCGACGTACCGCAGGAAGACAGCACCGGTTCGGCGGGTGAAGCATTGCTGCTGCCGCGTATGCCGCTGGCACTGGTCAATCCGGAGATCATAATGAGTTCCGGGGAAAATGTTTCCCGTGACGAAGGTTGTCTTTCGGTTCCCGGCGTGTATGCTCCGGTCGCCCGTCCGGAACGGGTGGTATTGCGCGCGCAGATCCTTGACGGCGAGTTTATCGAAATCGAGTGCGGCGGATTGCTCGGACGGTGCATCCAGCATGAGTTGGATCACCTTGACGGAAAATTGTTCACCGACCGGCTTACCAGTGGCGATGCCCGGAAAGTGCGCGGCGATTTGGATCGCCTGACCCGCATCGGACAGACGAAAAATTTTCGCAGGAACAAATGAGATGAATTTCTTGCAGGCATTTTTGGAAATTTGCCGCGGCCCGGCAGTCTTTGTCACGTTGCGCCGTCAGCCCTTGTGGAAAGTTATATTGCACCTGGTTATCGTGACTGTGATCAGTTGCGCCGCCGTCGGTGTCGGCAGATATTTTGCCTTGAAATATTTCTGGTCGCGCACGGAGAGAAATTTTATCGATATGTACGGCACCGCGTTGACGGTCAGTTCCAAAGGTTTGCTCCCGGAAAAGGATGTCAATGTCAGCCGCCGTCAGGAGTTGCCTTACGAAGGATTGATCGTCTACGTTTCCCCCTCCGGTGCCGAAAAGGATTATCCGGATGAAACCTTGGAAGGACGTAATTTTATCGTGATTTGGACTCCCGGCGATGTGGTGGTTGCCGTTCGCGACCGGAAAAACAGCCGCTGGTTGATGCAGAGTTTTATTCCGGATGCCGGGGATTTTCAGAAGCAGCTGGCCGGAATGTCGGAATTTTTTGAAGGCGGAACCGGCTTGACCTACACACAGATGCGGGATGAGCTCAGCAAAATTGTGAAGAATTCCGGCACGGCGAAGTTTGCCAAATTTGAAAAAGAAGAGAAAATCGGTTCTGCTGAATTGTTCAAGTCCATGTATGTGATGATGGCAATATTCAACGGCGTATCGTATTTCTTTCTGACGATGATCCTTATCGGTTTCGGATGCCTGATCTACATGGTGATATTCTTTTTGTTGAACCGTCTGCCCGGAACCGAGCGTATCATCACCGGCGCTGAAATGTTGAAAATCACGATTTATGCCGCGTTACCGGTTTTGGTTGTTGTCAATGCGTTCCCCATGCTTCAGCTGCCGTTTGAAGAGTGGTATGATAAAATTTTCCTGATCGGTTGGATCATTTATATCAACGTTATCCGGCGCTATCTGGAACGTAACCGTGATTTGTTGGAAACATCGGAAAGGTGATATTATGGCATGTGAAAAGAGTGCATTGACGATTCCTGAGTGGTATCGTTCATTGGATGCGTATACGTTTGATACCCGTTTTGTCAAGCTTTCTCCGGAGGCGGTGGCGGCGTTGGCTGCCGGTGCCGATGGCGGCGAAAAAATCTCAATGGACAGCGATATATCTCAAGCTGTCATCGCTGAATTACGCAAAGTAATGGCTGAATTTCCGGGCAACTGCTTCGTTTCTGTTGACAGTTGCGCTCCGACTGATACGGAACGCTTCCGGAATAAAGGCGGCGCTGTATATTCTGCAAAAAGTGCGTGGTATTATCTGGTTGAAAGCGAAAAGGTCGCTCAGGCGGCGGCCGCAGGTGACGTTAAATACATCTGCGTGCGGCCGTACCGGCATATCAGCAAAGCCCGCGAGTTCCGTCTTTTTATCCGGGATGGAAAGTTGCGTGCCATGTCTCAGTACAACCTTATCCGTCATTTCCGTCGCCTTGAAGGTGTCAGAAAGCGGTATTGGCGTCTGGCGGAAGAACTTGTCTCCAGTATCGGCTGGCGGCTTCCGGCCCAGGATGTGGTGATGGATATATATATCACCGGTAAAAAAGAGATCATCATTATTGACTTCAACTGCTGGGGCGCTCCGACCGATCCTCTCCTTTTGTCGTGGGATGCTGACTGGGATAACGTTGCCGAGATGCACATCATCCCCGCCCCAACCAAAATATCCGGCTCAGTAAAAGTTTCTTTCTGAGGGGCGGCAATCTCGCGCCGCCTATGAGCTTGGGCTGGCTTTGTGTCGCCTGATGGCGACCAATGTAGTTGTTATGTATGCCACCTGCCGGTGGCTTTTTTTGTTGTGCCGCCTGCGGGCTTGACTGGAGCAATTGTCGCCTGTATGCCACCTGCCGGTGGCTTTTTTTGTTGTGTCGCCGGCTGATAAATTTATAATACCCCGCTTTTTTTGAAAAGGGATAGGGGGGGAGCGGGGGGAAGGGAAAAACTTTTTTTCTCGTGAAAAAAAGTTTTTCCCTTCCCCCCGACGAGCTGTTTACAGTTCTACTGCAAATGACGAGGCGGGGAAGCCGTCTCCGTTATAGAGTGTGCTGGCGGGGAAGTCCGACCAGGCGTAACGGATGGATTTGATATTTTTCAAGGTGTTGGAAACCAGTTTTACTGAAGAACCGTCAACGGATGCTGAATCCGCCGGGTAGAAATCTTCTCCATTTTCCGAGAGATAGAAACTCTGGTCGGCTTCATCGTTGATGTACATATTTTTCGCCTGAGCAAAATCCAGTACCACCACTCCCGGAGCCGTTTGCTGTGTGCGCAGAAGTTCCGGACCGTTGGGGGTTATATCGTGGAGATGATAGACTTTGTTCAACGCATAAGCTGCCAGGCGGTAACCGACACTTTCCTTGTCTTGCGGGTGGATGTCAAGATGTTCACCGCAGTCGATGGCAGTTGCCATTCCGGTGCAGGGGCAATCGTTTGCCAGTTTTCGCTGAGATTCGCGGAGGACGGGCCAGGGGCACTTGATGTCGAAAGGTGAATATTCCCCGTAGCCGGCGAGCTGAACCATGATAAAAGGCATTTCCGGATTGAGGAAGTTGCGCCGCCAATCGGAGATGAGGGCTTTGAGCGTTCCATAATACTTTTCCGCAAGAGCGATGGTTCCGGCATTGCTTTCGCCTTGATACCAGATGGTTCCGGCAATGGCGTAAGGAATGAGCGGTTTTATCATGCTGTTGAAGAGAATTCCGGGAGAGTTGGGGTTGCCGCGTCCGTAGAGTGAGGCGTTTCGTTTGGGGGAGACTGTACCGAGGTCGAGTTCAACTCCGGCGAGCCAGTCACCGGCGATGGAAAGTTCTTCTCCGGATGTGTTGTTTTTCAAAATCCAGTTGCCGCCGAAACTGCCGTCATAACAGGCGGAGTAGGCACGGACAGCAAGATGGAGTTCCGGAGAGGAAACCAGTTCAGCCGGGATGGTGTAGCGGCGGGGGAGATTGTAGGTAGAAAGGGAAAGTCCTTCTCCGGTAAAACCGATTTTTACACCGTTGCAGTAGGTGATATCCTGTTTGTCGATGCCGCCGGAACAGAAGGTGAGTTCTTTGCCGACCCATGAATCGGGGAGGGTGAAACTTTTGCGGATCCAGACGGCTCCGTTGCCGGCGATGTGCTGCTTTATCCAGCTGCCGGGAACGTGCATGGGCTTCCAATCAGAGTCATTAAATTCCGGCAGATGGAAGTTTCTCTTTTCACCGACATTTTCCGTATCGGGACGGAGGATGGTGTTGAGCAGGGAGTTGGTCGTGACCTTCTTTTCGACATCGTAATTTGAGGCAATTTTATGACTGGAAACCACTCCGGAAAAGCAGTCGCGTGTCTCCGGATAAGTGACCAGAGCCGGATAACTCATCCACGCTTCGGCAATGGTTCCCCCCCAGGCGGAGACGATCAGACCGACCGGGATGTTGAGGTTTTTCTGAAGATAAAGTCCGAACCAGGCGGCGACAGCGGAACACTCCGGTGCAATATCTTTCCAAGAGCAATTTACCGAAATTTCATCCGCGCCGGAAGCGTTCTGAGGAAGCTGGAAGAAGCGGAAGATGTTTTTACGGTCGAGGTTGTTGAAAAACTCTTTTTCCTGTTCGCGGGAAAGGGGGAGCTCTTTTCCGGTAGTGTCAGCTCGCCAGTCGGAGTGGAGCTGATACTGCATGTTGGATTGACCGGAGGCGAGCCAGACTTCACCGACGTAGATGTCGTTGACGGTGACTGAACCTTCGGAGGAAGAGACTTCCAGAGTGAAGGGACCTCCGGCAGACTGCTCCGGGAAAAAGAGGGTGAAGTCACCATCTGAAGAGCTGCAGCTGAATACTTCAGTGCCGTTGAATTTACCGCAAACGTTGACATTGGGAGCGGTCTTTCCCCAAACCGGAATGGTGGCGTTACGCTGAAAAACAGCTCCGTTTTGAAAGAGTGATGCTAATTTCATGAGAGGTTATCCTTATACTTAATGACTTTCAAATTAATATACACCCGGGAGAGATTTTTTTCAAACGGAGTATGTTTTTGAGTTTGAATTGAGGCGTTAGTTGTTGTATATTATAGCGATATTATGTTTCTAAAAAAAGATGGAGGTATTTATGAAAAAGATTTTGGTTGTTTTGCTGGCGTTGACTGCGTTTTTTTCGGTATATGCCGGGAAAAAGTTCCGCAAAATAGGGCGGTACAAAAATGTTGAAATCATAAAAATTACCGGCAAAGGAATCCAGATTTCCCATGAGGACGGAATCAGTGTCATTACGGAACGGGGATTGTCTGCCCGGGATAAAAAGCTGCTTGCCAGTGAGCTTGAACAATACTTTAAGTTGAAAAATGTGCGTTCCGTTGCAGTCGGACGGGTCCGGGCTAAGCAAACTGAAGAGTTGGCTGAATTGATGAAAAAACTGCCGACTATGCCCAGCACCCAGATTGAAGTGTGGGTGAAAAACCGCTGCGGAGTTCGTCCGGACGATAATGAGTTTTGGGCGAAATTCAAAAAAGTATTTGAGTTTGCCGAAAACAAGAGCGAATGTCACAAGATGATCATTGCCCGGATGAAAGCCAGCCATAATGAAGAGATCGAGAAGTTGCTTGCCAAGTTCAAAGCGATACAGCTTGATCAGATTTTGAAAGAGAGCAAAAAGATATTCGGAGTCGATTTGAAAGATGTATCATTTCGGACGATTTTGGAAAACAGATATTACATGGCGGAGAACTGTGAGCAGTTTATAAAGGAATCTGAAAAGCTGATCGCGCAGTATGACCGCGAGATGGAGCGCCGCCGTATCGAAGAGGAGCGCCGCCGTCAGGAGGAGGAGCGCCGCAGAAGAGCTGCGCTTGCTGAGCAGTATTACCGGGAGGTGATCCGGGATTTCGTTCCGCTTGCCAACAATTACAGCCGGGGCAGCGATGAATTTCTCCGGGAGTTGGCTAGTCTCAACAGCAAAGTTCGCTTCGTGATGTTAAATGCATCATTGACGAACAGCCAACATACTTTTTTTAAGGAACTGTTTTTGAGTGGATGTGAGGCAGAATATTACTGGAAGTGTCTCAATTTAGCATCCGGATTTAGTAATATTTACGCATTTGGCGACTCGAATCGCTGTTTGCGGGAGGCTCGTGAGAAAAAGGAAAGAGCTGTTAACTATTTCAATGCAGCTGTCAGAGCGTACAACAATCTGTAAATCCGATTGGCAGGTGCCGCGACAACGGAGCGGCAGAGGGTGTTGGTTTGCGGTGCAAACCAACGTGAAGCGCAGGAAAAATCCTGCGTGAAGCATTGCTTCGCAATGTGAAGCGTTTGCCTGCGGCAAACATGAAGCGCTCGCTTCGCGAGTGAGGATGTGATAAAGTTGTGTTGGTTTGCGATGCAAACCAACGTGAAGCGCAGGAAAAATCCTGCGTGAAGCATTGCTTCGCAATGTGAAGCGTTTGCCTGCGGCAAACATGAAGCGCTCGCTTTGCGAGTGAGGATGTGATAAAGTT
>JAFTRX010000009.1 GCA_017462015.1 Lentisphaeria bacterium | reverse complement strand
TTTCTGCGGACTTCCGGCTTCATTACATTACGCCGCGACAAGCATCTTCACACCTTGCCACGGCGGAGCTTCAGCGGAGACGGGTCCCTCAGCTTCGCCTTGAAAAAACTCACATTAACGTCGCGATATCACCACCGGTCGAGCTCATTGAAGATTTGAACACATTCCCCACTGGTAATTTTACTGATTTTGCAAACGGTATTGCCGAAAAAAACGCCGTCAGGCGACACACTCTCCAGTAAAATCTGCTTCGAAGTCTGTTCCGCCGCAGTCGGCGCGATGATCGTGCGATGGCAATAAGAAAGCGGCAGGTGACGTGAACTTCTGTTCACGAACCTGCCGCTGACGCAGTTGACGCGCACGAGGGCGCGCCGCCCTCCATTCGCGCCATTCCGGCTAATTACATAAGCATGCCGCCGTCGACATTGATACACTGACCGGTGACGTAATCGGAATCCGGTGAGCAGAGGAAGCAGACCACATTTGCCACATCTTCGGGCTTGCCGCCGCGCTTGGCGGGGATGATGGTCATAAAGGCTTCGCGGGCAGCTTCCGGGAGCTGGGCGGTCATATCGGTTTCGATGTAACCGGGGGCGACAGCATTGACCTGAATGTTGCGGGCGCCGAACTCTTTGGCAGTGGTTTTGGCAAGAGCGATGACACCGGCCTTACTGGCGGAGTAGTTCGCCTGACCGACATTACCCATACGGCCGACGACGGAGGCGATGTTGACGATCTTACCGGCACGCTGTTTCATCATCGGACGGACGACCGCTTTGGTGAAGTTGAAAGTACCTTTGAGGTTGACCGCGATAACGGCATCCCACTGATCTTCGGTCATTTTGAGCATGAGGGTATCTTTGGTGATACCGGCGTTGTTGACCAGGATATCGACTTTGCCGAAGTCGGCAACAACGGCGTTGACCGTTGCATCAGCATCTTCCATTTTGGCGACGTTGGCGGCATAAGCCTTGGCTTCGATG
Organism: Lentisphaeria bacterium; assembly: GCA_017462015.1. Taxonomy (GTDB): domain Bacteria; phylum Verrucomicrobiota; class Lentisphaeria; order Victivallales; family Victivallaceae; genus UBA1784. The sequence goes on along the minus strand of JAFTRX010000009.1, from coordinate 6,799 downwards.
CCGGCGGCGGCAAATTCATCAGCGGTCTGCTGGGCGGTTTCGAGCAGGATGTCAACGATAGCAAGTTTGGCACCTTCAGCTGCGAGACGGGCACAGATAGCTTTGCCGATACCACGGGCGCCGCCGGTAACGATGGCGACTTTACCTTCGAGACGTTTACACATAGTTTTGATACTCCATTGTTGTTGGCTGTTTTGATACTGTATATTAAAATAACACTTTATCGGGGAAAAATCAAGTTTCCCTGAGAAAATCAAAAACGGCGAGATCGGATTTTTTCATAAAACAACCACGCCGTTTTCTTTATTTACCGAGAATCACTCCCATTCGATCGTGCCGGGAGGCTTCTGGGTGATGTCGTAAACCACGCGGTTGACACCATCGACTTCGCTGATGATACGCTTCATCATGATGTCGAGCAGTGACCAGGGCAGCTGCACCACTTCGGCGGTGACCGCATCGACACTGTTGATGGAACGGATGGCGATCACATAATCGTAGGAACGCTGACCATTCTTGATGCCGACGGTTTTGACCGGAAGGAAGATGGCGAATGTCTGCCAGGTTTTGTGATACCAGTCCGCTTTGATAAGCTCTTCGGTGACGATGGCATCGGCTTCCTGGAGCATCTTCAGCGTGTCGCGTTCGATGGGACCGACGTGACGGACACCGAGAGAGGGACCGGGGAAGGGGTGACGGTCGAGAAGTTCGGACGGCAGACCGAGGAGTTTACCAACGGCACGGACTTCGTCTTTGAAGAGCCGTTCGACCGGTTCGACGAGTTTGAACTTGAGATTTTCCGGAAGGCCGCCGACGTTGTGGTGGCTTTTGATAACGCCCTTGGGGTCGCCATCGAGGGGGATACTTTCCAGAATATCCGGATAAATGGTTCCCTGTCCGAGGAATTCAGCACCGGTTTTAGCGGCGGCTTCGGCAAACACTTCGATGAACTCTTTGCCGATGATCTTGCGTTTCTGTTCCGGATCGGCAACGCCTTTGAGCTTGTCGAGGAAACGGTCAGAGGCATCGATGTAGCAGAGATTCATTTTGAAGTTGCGGGCGAAGATTTTCTGAACCATTTCCGCTTCGTTTTTGCGGAGCAGACCATGGTTGACGAAAACGCAGGTGAGCTGGTCGCCGATCGCCTTGTGGAGCAGTGCGGCAACGACGGAAGAGTCAACGCCGCCGGAGAGGCCGAGAACGACCTTGCCGCTGCCGACCTGGGCGCGGATGTCGCTGATAGCTTCATCGACGAAGTTTTCCAGTTTCCAACGGCAACTGCATTTACCTTCGTTTTTGCAGAATTCGACCGCTTTTTCCACATCGGTGTTGCCGTTGCGCAGGTCGAGCATCGGGATGCCCATCGTGGAAAATTTGTCAAAACTTTCCTGACGGTCGCAGCTTCCGGCATCGGAACAGACGATGATAGCAGATGGTTCTTCCTGCATGATACGGTCTGTGGAGACGGTGTACGGCATCACCATGGTGTAGATGTGCCGGTCACGGATGGCTCGTGCGAATTTCTGGATGTCGGAGCATCCGAAATTCAGCAGCACTACAGTTTCAAGAGTTTTTTTCATGATGTCCTTCCCAAAATAATATTGGAATTGTTTATTTTTAAAAATACACCTGAAACAGTGAAATTTCAAGATAACATCGATTTGTGAGACGAAAAAAATGAAAAATTTTTCTTCCGTACTGTTGTATGTCCGGTGTAAACAGGGTATATTATCAAAACGTTAATATGATCGGGCGTTGTGTTGTCAAAATATTATTTTTTGAAGTTGAGGAGTGCAGTGATGAAAAAGGTAGTGATCCCGGTGTTGATGCTGTTGCTTGGGATCGCCGGCAGTGCGGCGGTGTTTCTGGCAATGAATAACGGCACCCCGGGAAGTTGTGGCGCAAAAACGGCACAGAAAACTTCTGTTCCCAGAGTGATTACGGGATTTGGGTATTTGCGCGGCAGTTCCCAGTATGCATTGAAAAACAAGTACGGCGGATTTGTGTCCAAAGTACATATCTACTCTTACAACCGGGTGAAAAAAGGTGATTGCATCCTTGAATACGATGATTTCGATTTGCGGTGTGAGATCACAGATGTGGAGAACAGTCTTGCTCAGCTGGAAAAAGAGCTCGCTCTCAAGCTGACTCAGTTGGAACTGGTGAAACTGGATCCGCTTCCCTCTGATTACCGCAATATCAACTGGAAGGTGTCACGCGCCAAAGAGCTGCTCGCGCGCACCGAAAACGAGTGGCGCGTTTACCAGCGCCTTTTCAAGAGCAAGAGCGTTTCCGATCTCGATTTGCGGGACAAGAAACAATCCTATTACGATGCGTTGGCGGCATACCGTATCGCGGTTGCCGATCAGGAGAAGGTCGGCCGCGGCTTGCGTAATCTTTATCTGCTCAAGGCGGAGCAGGAGGTCGAATCCATCAAGACCAAAATCGCCGGACTTAAGAAAGAGTTGGCACTGCTTCAGGAAAAACGCAGATATTACAAGATCATCGCGCCGCATGACGGCATCATCAAAACTCACTCCGATACCGTCGGCGCATGGAACGCGGCGGCAACGGAAGCGGCATGTCTGCATAAAGAGACGCATTACAAACTTTATGCCTACTTTGCCGAAGCGGATATGCCTTTTATCAAAGATGGTATGAAAGCGAAATTTTTCAGCCACGATTCCGGCAAATGGTATGAGGCGCAGGCGTTTGAATTGACTCGCAGCCGCACTGCTGTCGGTGATGGCATCTTCCACCTTGTTAAATTCCGGGTCACTTCTGACGTCGCCAAAGATATCCGGTGCGGCAAGGAAGGAAAGATCCGAATCGAGGGTGCAGTGACGGTCAAGTTTGAACTTTGACCGTCAGGTTAAAAAATTGTACTATCGCGCCGGACGGAGGTGTTCCGTTCAGGCGCGATTTTTGTATCCGGCAAGTTGAAGCAGTTCGAGGGCTTCGGTGAAGTTGCGCCGGACATGGTCGCAGTGATGGGCGTCAGCATTGATGTAGACCGGAATTTCGCGGGCGCATGCGGCTTTCAGAATATCCAGTGACGGATAGGGCGCAGAGCAGGGTTTGAACCAGCCGGAGGTGTTGAGTTCGATCGCACCGCCATTTTCCTTGAGAATATCCAGCACGCGGGAAGCGTGAGCAAGGTAACGGTCGTTGTCGATGATGGCGAACTTTTTCGGCAGGTCGAGGTGACCGAGAAAGGTGAACTCTTTACATTTTGCGGCACCTTCAAGTTTCTGCCAGTACATTTCGCAGATGGCATCGCGTTTTTCCGGGGGGAGGGGGAGCCAGTCGGAGGCATCATGATCGACCGGAAATGTGCCGCAGCAGTGGACGGAGCCGATAAGATAATCCAGCGGATATTGCTTCAAACGGGCGAAGATGTCGTCCATGTTTTCAAAGAAAAAGTCAACTTCCAAGCCGATTTTGAGGGTAAAGTTGTCATCATCAAGGGAACGTTTGAGCTTCTGTAAAGTTTCCACATATTCGTCCAGGCGGTCGTGCGCCATGCGCCAGCTCTCGGTGCCGGTGCCTGCGTAAGCAGGTTCCACCCAGTGATCGGAGATGCCGAAAACGGTCAGACCGGCGGATTTTGCGGCGCGGCACATCTCTTCAAGAGTGCTGGCACCATCGCTGAAATTGCTGTGGTTGTGCAGGGAATACGAAGTTGTGACTTCAGGGAATCGTAATGTGTTCATGTTATACTCCTGTAGATAAAACAGTCATGGACATAATATAATCTTCCAACCGGACGATTGCAAATTCTTTTCCGGTTTGTTGTGAGCCGGTCGTCCGGTATAATCTGCTGCGGCGCAGGTCATTCTTTTGCGGGGCGGTCGTGATTTTTTTGTAAAAAGTTGCTTTTTTTAATATAAACAGCTTGTAATAAGTCCGGTTGCGTGATATATTATAAGAACTTGTACGATGCTTGTGCGTGATCATATGGCCGATCCTCTGGGCCTGTCTGATCGCCGGAAGCTCATCCCGGGGGTTCGGATTGAGAGATCCGGAATATAACGTGGCTGTTCCCCGCGGTGTGAGAAGATGGACGTATAGGTGAAAATCGAAGAAAAGTATAAATAGAGGTAAAAAATTCTATGGTAAGAGTCAGATTGAAACGTACCGGTACCCGTAATGCGATTTGTTTCCGGGTCGTGGTGATGGATCAGCGTTCCGCCCGTGACGGAAGAGCGATTGAAGAACTGGGATTCTACAATCCCCGCAGCAAGGAAGAGAAAATCAAACTCGACCGCGCTGATTACTGGAAGAGCGTTGGTGCAGATTTTTCTGAGACTGTCGAAGACATCATCGAGCGCGTTCGTTCCGGCAAGAGTTTGAAGGATCGTGAACGTAAGCCCGCCATGTCCAAGAAGGCGAAAGCCAAAGCCGCCGCTGAAGCCGAAGCTAAGGCCGCTGCTGAAGCTGAAGCCAAGGCTGCCGCCGAAGCTGCCGCTGCCGAAGCCGCTGAAGCTGCTTCTGAGGCGTGATGGAGCCGACAGCAATGTTTGGAAAATTGATAAGTTTCTTTACCGGCAAAGCCAAGAAGAGCAACGCCGCCGCTTCCGGAAGTCTCCGGGAGATGGAATCTTTTGTCGAATATGTCGTCAAGGCGCTGGTCGATAATCCCGATCAGGTAGAGATGAATACCATCGACAATGAAGATGGCGCGACTATTCAGGTTCGCTGCTGTAAAGAGGATATCGGAAAAATCGTCGGTAAGCGCGGAAAGACCATTATGGCTATCCGCTCTCTGGTGAGCGGCGCCGCCGGAAGACAGCATAAGCGTGTCTCGGTGGATGTGCTCGACTGACGGATGTTGACTTGTAACTTTTTTTGAAAGGCACACTTGTGCGAATCGATGTCTTGACACTGTTTCCGGAGTTGTTTCCGGGGCCGCTCGGCGGCAGCATTGTCGGACGTGCAGTGAAGCAGAACCGGGTGGAAGTGAACGCGGTGGATATCCGTTCATTTGCCAAAGATGCCCGGGGAACTGTGGATGAGAAGCCTTACGGCGGCGGTCCCGGAATGTTGATGGTTCCGGATGTGTTGACTGAGGCGATCGAGTCGGTTCGCAAGCCGGGAACTGTGGTGATTTTGACATCTCCGCGAGGAGAAGTTTTTAATCAGAAACTCGCCGCAGAACTGGCGCAGGCAGAGCATCTGGTACTGGTCGCCGGACACTATGAAGGTGTCGACCAGCGGGTGATCGATCTGGCAATCGACCGGGAGATATCACTGGGCGACTTTGTGATGTCAAGCGGCAATATCGCGGCAATGGCGATAGCTGATGCGGTGATACGGTTGCTTCCGGGTGTGCTGGGAGATGATGAGTCGGCTGTCGAGGAATCCCATTCGATGGGACTGCTCGAATATCCGCAATATACGCGTCCTGCTGAATACAGAGGATGCAAGGTGCCGGAGGTGCTGCTTGGCGGCGACCACGGCAAAATAGCGGAGTTCCGTCGGCGGGAAGCGGAAAAAGTTACCCGTGAACGTCGTCCGGACTTATGGGAAAAATATCTTCAAACGGAAATGAAAGAACGTTGAAATGAATATCGTTGATACTATTCGCAAGCAGGAAGCGCAGGAAAAGCGTTTCGAATTTAATGTTGGTGATACTGTCCGCATCGCGGTCAAGATCGTCGAAGGCGACACTGAACGTATCCAGCACTTCCAGGGTACTGTTATCGCCCGTCGCGGCAGCGGCATCGAAGAGACCTTCACCGTCCGCCGGGTTCAGGCCGGTCAGGGCGTGGAACGCGTCTTTCCGATCAACAGCCCCCGTATCGCCGGAATCGAAGTTGTCCGTCGCGGTCTGGTTCGCCGGGCAAAACTTTACTATCTGCGTGACAAAGTCGGTAAAGCCGCCCGCGTCAAAGAATTGCGCACGAAGTAATTGGATTTACCGCACGGCAGGAGTGAGTACAAAACATGAGACGCCGTGCGGTATTATCGCTTGACAATGAACTCCTCCGGTCGGAACGCGAGCTCCGGGCGGAGGGTTTTTGTTGGATTGCCGGCGTAGATGAAGCCGGACGCGGTCCGTTGGCAGGACCGGTCACCGCAGCTGCGGTGATTTTGCCGTGGAAAGAGGGCGTGCTGCCGGGAGTTTTTGACTCCAAGCAGTTGAGCGCTGCGGCAAGAGAGGAGCTGTTTGAAGAGCTTCACTCTCTCGAAGGAGTTGATATCGGTATCGGTGTTGCCGATGCCGGGGAGATCGACCAGCTGAATATATTGAAGGCTGCGCATCTGGCAATGTTCCGCGCCGTTGGGCAGCTGAGACGGGTCGATTGTGTTTTGGTTGACGGGTTGCCGGTGAAAGGTTTTCCGGTGCCGTCACGGAATCTGGTCAAAGGAGATGCCTTGAGTGCCAGTATCGCGGCAGCAAGTATTGTTGCCAAGGTTGTGCGGGACAGAATGATGATGGAAGCCGCGCAGCAATACCCGGAATACGGGTTCGATGCGCATAAAGGATATGGAACGGCTGAACATTTGGAAGCGTTGCGCAAATATGGTGCATCACCGCTGCACCGCCGGAGCTTTCGTCCGGTGATGGAGGTGTTGCCGGAAACGCCGGTTCAGCAGGAGTTGGAGTTCTGAGTGATGATGTGTGAATTTGGAGGAAATGCCCGCGTTACCGACGCGGGTGGTACCGGATGCTGACGGCGCTTTCCGGAACGCGGAAGTGATGTTCCGGAAAATATTTTTACACTTGATTGGAAGTCGGATTTTTTAACAAATATTATATATACGGTGTTTATTATGAGTGAAATTTCTTTGGAAA
>JAFTRX010000008.1 GCA_017462015.1 Lentisphaeria bacterium | reverse complement strand
GGAAAAAAAGTTTTCCCTTTCCCCCGCGCCCCCTTTCTCTTTCAAAAAAAGCGGGATGATTTTGCTCCAGTTTGTCGCAAAATTTGACAAATACTTCTGCAGAAACAACAACGAAACACATATTTGGCAAGTTTTACTCACGAGAAGTTCTATAAGGGTAAAGCCCAAGTGCTTTACCCCGGTATACCTGGGCATCTGATGTTTCATTGTAAACCTCCTTTTGTAAAAACGGTTTAAATTTTTTCCGGATCGATACTCAACAATTCCCGGTAGTTAGTCAACACTTTGCGGTAGATGGCAATGTATTGATCGATTTCTTCAGGAATATATTTTTTGAACCAGGGCACAGTAAAGCAGAATTCTTCACAATGCGCGGCATTAGGCAAAGTGGAATCATCTTGCCGCACATCACGTTCTGAAAAAGCTGTCACAGATGGTTTGCCGTGACCGTAAATATCAAAATCGTGGAACCAGCGGTGCCGGTGCAGCGCGGTATTTGCTCCCGGACGGCAGGGTAATCCTTCGGCGGTAAGTGCGGCACAGAAAACTTTGCAGGACACTCCTTCAAGTTCTTCACTGCAAAAGATACCTTTGGGCAGATACCAGCCGCCCATGGTACTGCCGCTGTCAGAAGCCGGACGGTGAGCTTTTATTCCCGGCAGATCGGAGAGATTGTCCCAGAGATAATTCATCGCTTTCTGGATTTCGGCACAGCGTTCCGGGTAGTTCCGCAGCTGCACTCTGCCCATAGCAGAACAGGTTTGATTCATCCGGTGCTTCACGCCGCCGAGCGGCAGACCGACATAGGGGAGCAGTTCCGGAGAGCTGAGACTCATACTGGCAGTGGAATAGTTTGAAGCTACCAGTCTTTCATAGTGTCCGAATGCAACGCAACGGTCAAACAGCCGCTGATCGTTGGTGGTTACCATGCCGCCCTCTCCGGCGACAAGAGCCTTGCCTGCCATCAGACTGGTTCCGGCGATATGGCCGATAGAACCGAGTTTTCTGCCCTTATAAAGACCTCCCTGAGCATGGGAAACATCTTCAACCACCTTGAGATCATGGCGTGCAGCAATGTCCATGACAGCATCCATATCGCAGGGATAACCGGCATAATGAACGACCACGATCGCTTTGGTACGCGGTCCGATGCGGTGTTCGATATCAGTCGGATCAATGCAGAGGGTATTGCGGTCAATATCGGCAAAATTAACTGTACCGCCGAGAGCAACGACAGGAGTGGCACTTGCCCAATAAGTCATAGACGGACATATAACTTCATCTCCAGCCCCTACTCCGCATGCCCAGAGGGCTTCGGTAAGAGCGGCAGTGCCGTTGCAGCATCCGAGAGCGTATTTGACACCGTTCCATTGAGCATATTCTTTTTCAAATATCTGGGTAATATCGGTTCCGCTCATCGAACCGGCGCGGAGAACTTCGATCACCGCATTTTCATCTTCTGCGGTGACGATCGGCCATTTAAAAAGTTCCTCAGACACACTGTTACCGGCCTTATATCCGCCGGTCAAGGCTAATACTCCCATCGACCAAAACTCCTTAATTATCAATTACACACTCGTGTAGAGCAAAAGATGATATAATATATCAGCATTTTATTGATTTTGCAAATATACAACAATAATTTATCTCATAAAACAGCTGCTTTTACAGGAGATCTTGAGAACAGTGAAAAAGATTATTTTTTGTCAGAAATGAATATTTATTTTGCAAAGACTCCCCTTGCAGGTGCCATCTGATATATCGTTATTTGCGGGAAATCTGCTGATACAGAAAAAGTCGGCTTTTAAAATTCATCAACTGTAAAGAGGACCGAAATTTTCGCAGGCGCGGTAGTCGGCACTCTCTTTATCCATGCCGAAGGCATTCCACGCCGCCGGACGGAAGATATCTTTTTCATCCACGTTGTGCATACACACCGGGATCCGGAGCATCGAACAGAGGGTGATAACATCCGCTCCGATGTGACCGTAGGAGATCGCTCCGTGGTTGGCTCCCCAGCAATTCATCACATCGTAGGCAGAGGTGAACGCTCCTTTGCCGGTGATACGCGGAGTAAACCAGGTGCAGGGCCAGGTGTAATCCGTGCGTTTCCACAAGGTATCGGAAACTTCATCGGGCAGATTGATGCTCCATCCTTCAGCGATCTGCACCACAGGCCCCAGACCTTTGACCAGATTCAAACGGATCATGGTCATCGGCATTTCGGCAGTGGTCAAAAAGCGTGAAGAGTATCCGCCGCCCCGGAAGTAGCCCAAATCGGCATAGTTCCAGGTGGAATTTTCCAAAATCGCTTTCTGATCAGCTTCAGTTACTTCATACCACGGTTTCATCACGCCGTTACCGTTTTCATCTTTGGCGGCGCCGTTGGCATCCAGACAGCAGGCTCCGGAGTTGATCAAGTGAATGAAGCCGTCTGCCGCTTTGGCTTTGCCTTCAATTTCGTAACTGGTCACGCGCTTGACCGCATCGCCGCTCCAATAGGTGCGGACATCGGCGAACATCTGGGCGCGGTTGGTCAACAACTTCATAAAGAGCATACTGACACCGTTGAGAACATCGTTTTCGGTGGCGAGGATGTAGGGTTCACGGGCGCCGTTCCAGTCAAAGGATGAGTTGAGCAGTGATTCCGGGAAGTCGCAGTTGGGATAGAAGTCCGTCCACTGCCGCTGTCCCTGAAATCCGGCGGCGATGGCATTATGACCGACCATCTCTTCCTCACATCCGGCGGGCAGATTTTTGTTGCCGCTCATAAGGTCTTTGATGATGACCATCATTTTGACCACAAATTCCCAGTCAGCATCTTTTTCTTCCCGGGTGCGCTGGAGTTCTGCCGGATTTTTGTCGAAGCCTTCAATGCAGTTGGCTTTGGTCCAGGCTAGGGCTTTTTCATATTCGGCGTGATCGTAGATGCCCTCGGTCATGCGGCGGATGACTTCGACTTCATCGACGGATTCAACGCGCATACCGAGATACTCTTCGATAAATCCGGTGTCGATGATCGAGCCGCCGATACCCATGCAGATGGAACCTATTTGCAAATAGGATTTGCCGCGCATGGTGGCAACTGCAATGGCGGCACGGCCGAAGCGAAGCAGTTTTTCTTTTACATCAGAAGGAATTTCCGTATCATCGCAATCCTGCACATCGTGACCGTAGATGCCGAAAGCCGGAAGCCCTTTCTGGGCGTGCGTTGCAAGTACCGAAGCCAGATATACGGCTCCCGGACGTTCCGTACCGTTGAAACCCCAGACCGCTTTGATGGTGTTTTTGTCCATATCCATCGTTTCTGCACCATAGCACCAGCAGGGGGTGACGGTCAATGTGATATCGACTCCTTCGCGGCGGAACTTGTCGGCACAGGCGGCGGCTTCGCCGACACGGCCGATGGTGGTATCGGCGATCACGACTTTGACCGGAGTACCGTCGGCATAGCGGAGATGTTCTTCAAAGAGTTTTGCCGCACTCTTTGCCATATTCATAGTCTGTTCTTCCAATGATTCGCGGACTTTCAAAACTCCACGTCTGCCGTCAATGGTCGGACGTATACCGATGCAGGGCATATTGCCGTAATAACGTTTGACTCCGATATTGTTTGATTTACTCATTTTTTATTTCCTCAAATTGATATTGATTTACGCAAGCGGTTCTTTAAGGATGATTTCCACGACCGGAACGGCATCATCCGGCTTTTGCACCGGAAGCTTCAGTGAAATGTTGCCGACATCGGTTCCGGCTTTGCCGGTGATTGCCGCCGAAGCCTCATCCCGGAGAACCTCGCTGTGGTCGCGCAATAATTGAGCATATTTTACTTTGCCGCCCAGACCTTTGAGTTCCAGAAACCGGAACGGCCAGGAATATATGTGCAAATACAACCGGTTGGTCTTAGGATTCCAGGTGTAGCGGCAGCCGTCGGGGGCAGTCAAACCGGGGGCTGCTCCACAACCGTAGATGGAACAGCTGTGATATTTCATCCATTTGGCAAAATAGCCCAGACCTTTTTCGGCGCGGTCATCCAAAAATCCGCGGGCAGTAGGACCGACATTCATCAGCAGATTGCCGTCCCGGGAAACGTGGTCTATCAACAGCTTGATGCACTGCTCTTCGCTTTTCCAGGTCGATTCGTCCCGGTGGTAGCCCCATGAACCGGAGAAGGTCTGGCAGCCTTCCCACGCCACCGGATTACCTTCTTCATCCTGCATCGGTTTACCGGGGGTATACTGTTCCGGGGTCACGATGTCGGCTGAACCGGGCAGATCAAGGCGATTGTCGATGATGATATCCGGTTGAATGGCACGGGCGGTTTTGAGAAGCTCTTCAGACTCCCAATGGGTATGTCCTTTGCCGAGGGTGATATCTTCCGGGTGTTCCTTGTTCGGGTAGGAGAAGTCGAACCAGAGGATATCGATTTTTCCGTAATTGGTGAGAAGTTCCGTCACCTGATCGCGCATAAATTGTGCATAACGGCGCATATCGCGGTTTTCGTTGTGCTTTTTGAACTCTTCTTCGGGGAGGTTGCGGTAAGGCCCGTTTCTCCGGTCGATGACAAAGTCCGGATGATTCCAGTCGATGAGCGAATAGTAAAATCCGATGCGCAAACCTTCGGCGCGGAACGCATCGACCACCTCTTTGAGCAAATCGCGCCCGACGGGAGTGTTGGTGACTTTGAAATCGGTATATTTGGTATCAAAAAGACAGAAGCCTTCGTGATGTTTGGCGGTGATGACCATATATTTCATTCCGGCAGCTTTAGCAGCTTTGGCCCACTTTTCCGGCTCAAACAAATCCGGATTAAACATATCAAAATAGATTTGATAATCTTCATCGGTAATTTCTTCGTAGTGGCGTATCCATTCATGCCGTGCCGGAAGAGAATACAATCCCCAGTGGATGAACATTCCGAAACGCGCCTCTTTGAACCATTTTGTATCGCCATGCGGATATTTAGCCATAATAATAAATCCTGTTTTTTAAATTTCCTCAATCAGCCACAATGCCGGAGTGCCGGAACACACCGGGATATGCAGTTTGTCGTTTTCGACCAGACAGGGAATTTCTTCCAAATTCCGGGTTTCATCCAAGACTTTGACCTGAAAATTTCTGCCTTCAGTATTCAAAACGATTTTCTCTGTTTCCGCATAGAAACTGGAAATCAGTATTGCTGCCTTGCCGGAAGAATTTTTTCCGGCAAGTACGAAAATATTTTCAGTGGAGTTCGTTGCAGAAATCCGTTCCGCGTGACGGTTGATCGCGGCAAGCGCGAGGAACGCGTAGTAGATACGGTTCTTTTCTCCCCACGGATACCACGCGCTGAAGAGCCCGCCTCTGCCGATGGTGTAGTAGTTTGCCATATCCAGCGGAGTATCCTGCCACGCGGTGATAACAGCGGCAGCATGGACGGCACACTGGATGGTGGACAAACCACCATGGTGCATGAAATACGAATCCCATTTTTCGACATAGTGCCACTCGTTGAGGTGCAGTTCCGTAGCGGTAAAGCCGTAGGAATCCAGAAGCTTCCGGGCGGTAAACGGTTCTTCATTGATGCCGAACGGATTTTTCGGGCTGCCGTAGCTGTGCCATGAGAAAAAGTCCAGCGGCACATTGTGGTCGCGGCATCCGGCGAGGAATTTGTCGATGAACTGATTGTCTCCGGCACCGAAGGTCGGATTTATCTTCCAGAATGCGGCACCGCCGACTTTAAGTTCTGGAAATTCCGCTTTGATGGCGGTAGCAGAGATGCGGTAAAGTTCAAAAAATTCTTCGGCAGTGCCGTTCCACATCAAAGATGGTTTGGGGGCGAAACAGCGGCTGTCATCCGGTTCGTTCCAGATTTCCCAGTACTTGATGTTGGCGTGCATACCGTTTGCCCAGCCTTCGTTGTAGTGGCGGATGATGTGCAGACAGATATTTGTCCACTTTTCAAAATCTTTGGGGGGGAGCGCGTAATAATGCGGTTCGCAATGCTCGATGGAGGTTCCCAGACGGTACATGATTTCGGTGCCGTCTTCGACCATGCGGCGGATATATTCATCAGTCTGATCGAAGTAGTAGTTGTCCGGATCTTCCGGGTCGGCGTTCCAGTTACCGAAGATATGCTGGACATCGACCAGACGCATTCCGCCGTGGGTGCAGGGGGCATCGTGGAGCCGGGTGAGCGGAATTTCCAGTTTATTGAAGTCTGCACGTTGGACGGGATCTTCCGGTTTTATGCAGGGGCCGAGGTTGCCGCCGTTGAGGGGACGGATCCTGCCGATGATATTGGAATAGTTGAGAGTGATTTCAGAAATCATTTTATCTTACTTTCAAAATGATTGATTCGCAGGGGCGAATGGTGATTTTGCTGTTGCGTTTATATTTCCATGCACTGTCAAAGAAGTCGGTTATCTCTCCGTTGCCGGGAAGTGCAAGCTCCATTGATGCCGGATTTTTGGAAGAAAGATTGACCGCCATCAAGCAGCCTTCCTGACCGTTGCTGTAATATTGATACAGGATGTCGCTGTCAGCTTTAAGAGAGAGTTTCACCTCATTTGCTTCGCAGAGAAAGGGGAAAAGTTTTATCGCATGATTGCTGATCAGACGCACTGTTGACTGGGCATACGGATGGGTGGTCAGCGTTTGCAGAGAGTTTGCGTAATAGGTGAAAAACCATACACTCCGGCTGCCGTTGATAAAATTGGTGACAAAACTGCCGTACATATTTTCATGGGTGGGAAACTCCGTGGTGCCGAATTGGAAGTTTTGCAGATAGGCGGCAAACGGGGCATCGGGTTTGTGTTTAAGCATCTCTGAATTGTAAACCTGCCAATATTTCAAATCCGAATGGGGGAATGGATAGAAATCATAGGAAGCAATGTCGGTGTATTTGAGATAATCTTTGAAAGTGTGCCGGACACAGAGATTGATATTTACCGGATGGTTTTTATCCACAGCTTTTATTGCGTTGTAGAGTTTGCCGATGGCTTCCGGTGGACAGCGGCGGGGTTCCGGTTCATCGTAGGTGTAAGCAAATAAAGCGGGGTGAGATTTGATGCTTTCATAAACTTTTGCGGCAAGTTCCGGGTCAGGAACGCCTTTGCGGGCATAGCCGCTGCCCATGTGCGTCGAAACTCTGGCATACATCTGGTTTTTTAAGCAGAAATCAAGCTGCTTTTGGTAGCTTTCGGTAAAAAACTTGACCGCCTGCGGAAGAAATTGCGCCCGCGGCAGTCTGTCGTAATGGGGAAAGCCGCTGTTGGCAATGACCGACAACGTATTGATGCCGAAGTGTTTTCTGGCAAGAAGTATGAGTTTTTCCACATCGGGGTAAACGGTCAGATCCGGAGAGATAAAGGTGTAGGGAAAACCGCTGAGATTGATCCACAGAAAAGGTTTGCCGTTGACATACAATCCCCGTTTGCCGGATTTGCCGGTCACGGTTTCGATGGCGGCTGGTTTTTCCAGTTTGACCGACAGATGGCGGTAGATGAATTTTTCCTCAGAACAGAGGATTTTGCCATTTTTTTCTGCGGAAACGGTCAGGCGGTATTTGCCTTCGGGCAGATCGAGTACGGGAAAGTCAAAAGCGACTTTTGCGGCGGCATTACGGGAATTTTGCAAAAAGATTTTCCCGTTGCGTTCCAGTTTGATGGAGACTTTTGCCCCGGAAGGAACCAATTCATTGCAGGTGATGACCAGCGGATTATCCTTTGCGGTGATTTCGCGCCAGGCTATATGCTTGCGTTTTTTTCCTTCAACGGTGTACTGATAGGCTTCTTGAGTTTTCATGTCAGTAAAGGTGGAAAAGAGCGAATTGGGCTGGATCGTTACTGCCGGAGCGGTTTCCTTGATCTCTTCCAGTTCGATTTTGTCCCACCACGCCTTACCGACACCATTGTTTTTTACATGAAATGCAATACCGATGCCGCGAGTGTTTTTATAGGTGCGGAACTCTTTTTCGCTGAGCGTCCACTTGTCCAGATTGCAGGCGAGTTGTGTCCAGCCGCTGTCAAGGTAACTTGAGGGGGCAAGTTCATCGGCTTTACGGCTCTGGATGAAACGGAAAAGGACGTGTCCGACCGGAATAGTGTTGCGGGAATAGAAACGTATCACATACCGGGTGTCAGGTTTGACCGGGATGACCGTCTTGCTTTTGGCTTCGTACTCGTTATTGGAATCACCGCTCTGCTCCATGCAGAATTTGCCGTCAGCGGGATTTTCTGCAGAGAGCGCGTAATTTCCGCCGAAACCGTCAAAAGTTGAACCATCGGAGCTTTTTTCCAGAAGTTCTTCAGGTCTGAAAGTCAACTTTTTTTGAGCAGAGGCGGCAGATTGTGCCCGCTGGTCATCTTTAACAAACTCCATGGAACGGATCTCCAGAGAACCCTTGTTTTCAAACGGGTCAAAGCGTAGTTTTTTGATACCGGAGGCATCTTTCCAATACTTGAACGGGCGGATGTTGGCAGAGGAAAGAGCTACCTCTTTTTTGTGCCATTGACCGTCACAGATGTAACTGCCGAGATTGATGTAAACTCCGGACAAGGCTTTATCTTTATCCCGCAGGAAATAAATTTTCCCCTGATTGCCGGAGGTGATTTTTCCTGGCACACGGTATTCGATAATAAAGAGGTTGTAATCGCCCGGTTTCATTGAAAGTTTGTCGATTTGAAAACAGGGATCATTGCTTTTGGAATTGATAACGAGAATGCCGTCTTTCCGCTGAAGAGTCATTCTTACCGGTCTGCCCCAGGAACCGAATTTGTTGGAGGCATCCCACTTCATTGTTGCTGCGCCGGAAAGAATTGCAGAAAACAGCAGGGCGACAGTTAAAATAAACTGTTTCATTTTATATACCTTTCAATTTCACGGTTTCGGACGATTATGAAGTTCACAGGTATCCATAATGTGCGGATTCATATATTTATAAAGACCGGCTTGGGTGAATTTTCCGGATCCATCAAAGAGTTCACCAACACCGAGACTGGAAACGTGTCCGGCCAGATGAAGCGCATTGGTCCTCCTGTTGTGGTGCGCCGCCAGCACCCCCTTGGCGGTAATATTGAATGGATGGAAATATTTATCGTAAGAGTGGAATTGATAAATTTCTGCGGTTTTGGATATCATCGTATTGCTTTTGTAATTTGCCACATCTATCAGGAATATGCAGTTGTTGGCATTGGGAAATTTCATCAATACACCAAGTTTGCTTAAACGATTCATCGTAGTTTTCCCCGGATTGGCGACGTGATTTTTGCCGAAAGTTCCGATATTCAAACCGTATGACATCTCATAGCAGGTATTGACTCCGTCATTCCATTTATTTATCGGATTGGCAGGGCAGCTCAAATAATCCGGTTTGCGGTTTTTATTCATCCCCTGCAGATGGCTGAACCACCATTTGCCGGAAGCATAGGCTCCCAGAGCATATTCATCATTCTGATCCATATACAGCGCATGGAGAAAACCTGCCTGTTTCAAGTTATTTGTACAGTTTACTGCGATTGCCCGCTTTCTCGCCGACCCCAACGCCGGAAGCAGCATTGCCGCCAGAATTGCAATGATCGCAATTACGACCAGGAGTTCGATCAAAGTGAAGGGTTTTATGGGAGAGGGGAAAAACTTCTTTTCACGGGAAAAGAGCCGAACGTCGGCACCGGGTTTTCCCTCTCCCAAACCCTCTCCCCTTTTCAAGAAAAGCGGGGTGTTTTGCTGCTCCAGTTTGTCGCAGCGTTTGAAAAAACGCAGTGGTGATACAGATAAATCCTCCTGCCATCCGATCAAGGTGAAAAACGCCATTTTTTTCTTTGTTTTCATTTTTCGTCCTTTCCTTTTAAATTATGGGGTAAATTTTTTGTACTTCCTCTGATTATAAGTTTTCCGGTTATCGGAGTTTGTTCCGGAAATTTTTTGTTTTCAATGGAGAGAATTATATTGCGCATGCTGATTACACCGGATTCAAAAAAAGATTCATCCACCGTGGTCAGTGCCGGGGATGAGAAATTGCTGACATTGGTATTGCCGAAACCGGCGACACCGAATGCTTCTGGAATACGGATGTTGCGCAAATATGCCGCCTGAAGCAGCCGGCAGGCAAGGTAGTCGTCACCACAGAAAACCGCATCCGGCTTCAGGTCGATAATATCATCCGGAGAAACTGAGTGATGGTTCAGAAATTGTGATGGAAGCTGATATTTTTCCATAACTTCCCGGTATCCGGCTTCGCGCAGCGGCATCTGGGGGTAGTTGCCTCCGTAACAAATGATTTTCTTATATCCGCACTCAACCAGATATTCCGTCATTGCCGCCGCACTGTGCTGCTGATCCAGAAAAGGATGCTCCGGATGTCCGGTCTGATTCAATCCGGCGATCGGAATACCCATATTAAAAAAATGCTGTGGAATATTTTTAACCAGAGAGCTTGAAATACCCAGACAGACGATCGCATCCATTCTGGCCTGGATCGCTTTGGTCAGGGCTGATTCGAGATCGTCATCTACCTGAAACAGCCGGAGAGAATAACCATGATTCTGAGCTTCCTGCGCATAGCCGCGGATGATTGGGAAGACAAAATCTTTGAATTCGGAGACGATGCCAATGGCATGAGTACGCCCCTTGACCAACGAAAGCACCAGATCGTTGCGTACATAGCCCAATTTCTTTGCGGTATCGAGAATTTTTTTCTGTACCGCCTTGGATACACGCTGATCCTTATGACACCGCCCGTTCAAGACAAAAGATACCGTGGTACGGCTTACACCGGCCTTTTCGGCAATCTCTTTCATTGTAACCATAACTTTGATAACCTATGTTAGTTGTTTTCTGTGAAATATACATAACAAAGTTGTATTTGTCAAGTTTTTTAAATAAAAAACGTTGATTTTTTACGTACTTGAGCCAATTTTTTCTGGTATAAATACATGAGGGACATCTAACCATTAAACCCAAAGGAGGTTTTTATGAAAATCAACAAACATGTTCTGAATCGTGCCCTGCGGGTGCTGGGCAAAATGGTCTGTCAGACCAGTCCGGTGGAACTGTACCGCTCTATCAGTAACGCTGATCTCCTGCATCCAAACGGAGTATCAGCTTTCAACCGCTGCCACTGTTACCGGGTTAACGCCCCGGGCGGTTCTGACGCTCGATCGTGAAATCCTGTTGCGGATGCTCTTGCAAGGTTACACCACTTTCAATGCACATTCGGACGGTTTGGTTCCAGTCGTTGCTTCAGGCGGTGCCGGTCAGCCCGTCGTGCTATTGAACGTATCCGCATGACGATTTAAGAATTCTGCTGATTTTGCTTTTTGATTGTCAGAAAGAGAATATCATCAGAATCTTTATCACGAGCTACGGCTTGTTTTGAACTTAACAAGTCATCTAAATTCAGATATTTGACCGGTACGCCGTTGTAATCACACGTGATAGCGCGTTCTTCAACTATTGCAAATTTCGGCAATCCGGGAGGAGCCAGATGAAATTGGACTATTCCGGCAGTGGTTTGAAAAGTTTGAACGAAACCTTCCCCGGTCTGGATGTCCAATTTTTCGACATCCATATCCAGTTCATCAGCAAGGGCGGTATTGATTTTGTCAAAATTTTCCTGGTCAAAAGGTGGAACGAAAATGTCCCAATCCAAAGTGAAACGGGGCATTCCCTGCTGCAGCATCGCTTGACCGCCAATTACCACATAGCGTACTTGTGCATCATTTAAACGCTTCAACAGTGTTTCCATTTTATCCCGCCTTGTGCAGCAATCTCTTTAAGATATTCCTGTTTCCAAGCATTCATTTCTTCGTATGAGCGAAATGATTTTTTGGAAAATCCGGGCAGATTCAACGGCACCGGAAATTTCATTTTCGGTGGATTCTTCAACCAAAGCCGTATTTTCTGTTCACGAATATCCATAAGCTGTACTCCTTCAAAGTTAATATAGCATATCTTTGCAAAAAAACAAGAAAGGTAATTTATTATGTTGAAATTAAATGCAAGTTATTCCAAGAAAGTCCCTGCCGAGGGCGAATACACCAGTCAGAGTTACCACGCCAGTATCGAGGTGGAACTCCCGGACGGGCTCAACTCCGAACAGCTCAACGGTAAGATCCACGAAACCTTTAGTGCCGCATTTACAGCAACGGAGTCATGTAAAGCGGCAGACATTTTATGCCATCTTTTTCCATGATATCTGCGCTGTGAAGTACATAAGGCGTGTGGAGTTGCTGAGCAAACTTCTTTTGAAATTTTTGGATCGATGTCAAAGTATAGCCTTTACTGGATTTTACTTCCAGTGGAGAAATATTATGTCTGCTGGTAATCTTCTGCTTGGCAATCAGGAAATCGATCTCCATCCTCTCTGACGCATCTTCCCGGTTTGGATTGCTGTAAAAATACAAGCGGTGATCAGAAGCAACAAGCATTTGAGCCACGATATTTTCAACGATCATTCCCTCGTTGAATTCCAATTTGTCGAGCAGAAGCTTTTTGTAGAGTCCTTCTGAAACGATCGTATTTTCATCAAAGGCGTGGCTTATCAACAATCCGGTATCAGCCATATAACACTTCAGGGTCATACGATCGCTGTTCATTTTTAATCCGGCAGTAGGAGCCGTTGAATTATAGCAAATATTTGCGATCATGGCATCTTCAAGCCAAAATATCGCATCTTCATATTCCCGGAATCTTGCCTGTTTGCTTATGGAAGCTAAATTGAAACGCTTTTCGTGCTTCTGCAGCTGAGACGGTATTTCATCAAAGATCGATTCTACTTTGCGCTCATAACCTTTGGCGTGTTTGATAATGTCGGCGCGGTACAAGGTGAGAATGTCTCGCTTTACAGCATCCACCTCGGAAAAATTTCTGGAATTCACATACTCCTGGACTGCTTGCGGCATACCGCCCACAATCAGGTATTGCCGGAAATAATCCATCGCTTTGCGGTGGAGTACATCTCCCATCGGGTGTAGTTTGGCAAAATTCTGACGAATTAAAGGCATCAAGGTTTCATTGTCGTTTGCCCAGAGAAACTCTTCTAAATCCAGCGGATACATTTTGATATGCCGTTCTTCTGACGGAATGACGATATCGGCAACATTGGCTTTGATAGACACCAGAGAGCCGGTTTCAATATAATCGTAACGTCCATCAGCGATCAAATATTTTATTGCTGCTCTTGCGCGCGGATACAACTGTACTTCATCGAAAATGATCAATGACTCCCGTGGATACAGCTGGACGTTGAAGTACGCAGACAAATAGGTGAAAAATGTGTCAAGGTCATCCAGAAAATCTTCAAACAGACGTTTTATATCCTTGTTTACTTTATTGAAGTCGATCAGGATATAAGATTTATATTCGTTTCTGGCAAACTCTTCGGCAATATAACTTTTACCGACACGTCTTGCCCCATCAATCAGCAATGCCACCCGGCTTGCATCTTTCTCTTTCCAAGCCAACAGAGAATTATAAATTTTCCGCTTCATTGACTGCTCCTGCAAAATAAAATCACGTTTTCAAGCTGTTTCAGTTATGAATATATCACGTTTTCAAGCTGTTTTAGTTATGAATATATCACGTTTTCAAGATATTTCAAGGGGAGTTTTATCACGTTTTCAAGACTTTATTTGATGCCACTGTTGATTTAACGCGGATTTTTATTGCGTCATAAGCTCTGGCAGCAAACCTTGAAGAGAGCATTTGCTCACGGGATTGTTTTTCTACAGGTAGTGCCTCACTCCATTTGTAGTGCTGACGTATGTTTTCAAAATAATCTTTGCTTAAAGCCTTTTTCGCCAGAATACTTTTAAATTTACTATTGAACTCATAGTGCTGCTGGCACCGCTAATAAGATGACCTCTGTTTTCAGCATATTTTCAAGTTGAAAACAGATTATTCAAAAACATTTTTTTATCCATGCTTTCGTCAATAATTTCATTGTAAAAAGATATTTATCATGGTATATTTGACGCAGAAAATTTCCAAATCGTTCCGATTTTTTATTACCCGGAACGTTTGGAGAGATCAAGCAACCCGACAAAATGCAGAGAAATGCAGTAGTGCTGTATCTTTAACTAATCAAGGAGTTGATGATGAAAAAATTACGTTATATCGGACTGGTTTTGCGCGTTATGCCGATCGTATTGGTTTTAAGCGGCTGCTGCACATACAGCCGCCCGGGGAAAAAGCTCAATAATCCCAACAGTTATTGCGGCAGTGATTCGGAAAAGATCGAAAAAGCGCTGGTTTATGCAGCAAAAAATCAGCTCCCGCTGGAAATCACCGCGCGCTGTGCGCCCGACGGTAGAAGTTACTGGCTGCTCGACCGCGCGATCCTGCTGCCGGGTAATATGGAACTGCAGATAGTTGATTGCAAGATCAAACTTTCTGACCGGAGCCGTGATAATTTTATTCGCAGCGCCAACTGCATCGCTGGTCTTGACCGCATCGCCAAAGTCAAAAACATAAAGATCCGCGGTATCGGCAAAGCGGTGCTTGAAGGAGCCGACCACCCCCGCGCCACCGGCGACAGCGGCAAAAAACTCGGAGTCAAAACCTACGGCACCGATGCGGGAAAAGCCGGTGAAGTACAGATCGGCAACTGGCGAAATATCGGCATATTGCTGGCAGATGTGGATGACTTTGAAATATCCAATCTGACAATAATAGATTCGCACTGCTGGGCGATTTCGCTGGAATACTGCCGCCGGGGCAAAGTCAAAGATATACAGTTTTACTCGTCAGGTTCTACAGAAATTGATGGTAAGCCGGAACTTACGCTCAATCAGGACGGACTGGATCTGCGGCGCGGCTGTCAGTATATAGATATAGAAAATATCACCGGTTGGGCTGGCGACGACCTGATCGCCCTTACCGCGATCGGGACAGATATAAAAGGCAGATCCGGCAGCGAAAAAAGCTCTATGTTCAGCGCTCCGGAACGGCGCGGAGCCGATGATGACACCCATCACATAAATATCCGCAACGTTTATGGTTTCAGCGCCGGGAATTGCAATATCATCCGGCTGTTGAACAACAGAGGTGTAAAGATCCACCATGTGACGATCGAAAATCTGAACGATCGTTCGCCCTCAGCCCTCCAAAACCGCGCTGCCGTCAGGATCGGCGACCGCAACTACGGCGGCTATGCGGCAATAGGCGATACGCACAACATAACCATCCGCAACATCCACAGCAATGCTGACGCTGCGATTTTCATTCAGGGCACGCTGGCGGATTCGGTGATTGAAGACGTTAAATTGCGCCGTCACTGGGCAACGGTATTTTCCATTGCCGAAGGCATGAAAGCTTTGCGCAATGTCAAGCTGCCGGCGAATTTGATCGACAAAGCCACGCGTTTGAAGACCAGCACGCCCGAACCGAAGCGTTACGACGATTCCAACTGGGTGCAGCTCTACTACCCGGAACCGCCGCATATCAGAGAGGTCATACTCAAAAAGTACTCAAAATCCGCAAAATGATCCATCGGATACATTCCGGCAAACTGAAAACATCATTTTATCCATATTTTCGTCAATAATTTCATTGTAAAAAAATATCTGTATGGTATATTGGTCGTGGAAAAAAATTTCAGATCGTTCTGATTTTATATTTCCCGGAACGTTCGGAAAAATCAACCGGACGGACAAAATGCAGAAAACTGCAGAAAGGATATCGGACATGAATCGTATTTCATCTTTTTCCAACTTTCGTCATCTGTCATCGAAGCGGCACGGTATCTTTACCCTTATAGAGCTTCTCATCGTTATTGCCATTATTGCAATTCTTGCGGCGTTGCTGTTGCCGGCATTGAGCTCGGCGAGGAGTACCGCCCGCAGTTCTGCTTGTGCTTCCAATCTCCGGCAGGCGTATCTGGCTTTCAACATGTATTCCCAAGATTCCGAATGGTGTCTGCCGTCCATCGTATACGGTGATTTCTTCACGGTTGTCCTGGATAGACTTGGCTACCTCAAGCTGGGAGATGTCTGGCGGTGTCCGGAAGAAGGATCGGGCGTAAGTGACAATGGAACGAAAAATCCGCATATCGGTCATAATGGGTCCACTTTTGGAACCTCTTCACGGATAATTCCCGTTGCAAACAACTCATACCAGTCGTGTATGATCAAATTATCCGTTGTCATGAAAAGCCGATATGCACCCGGCGTGACGGTTTTCGGCGACACCCCGGTTGCCAACAGTATGGACGGCAGAGTTACCCAATGCAAACGTCATCATGGTATAATCGGTGATGTTTTCCAGGGGTATACTGCCCTCTCCTATGCCAAGCCGCTTTCGGTTCCGTATGGAGTGATTTTTCAGCGGCACAAAAGAAGATATGCCAATATCATCTCCTTATCAGGGGCGGTATCCCAATTTTACGAACAAGCCCAGTTGAGGCGCTGCCGGCAGTTCCTTCCTTATTACGATCTCGATTACAGTTCCCACTATTACCCTGGTCTTTGATCTCGAGAGAGCTGTCGTCATAACTTGAGCGATATCTTGTTGCAGCACGAAATTCGGGTCTGTAAAGGAGAAATGAAAAGATGAAAGGAGTTGCGTGCGGGGAAATGGATCATACCCCGTGCGATGTCAAGTGGAAATCCGGCATAACCGGTCGGACTGTGTGCTTCTTGTTATTCCGTTTTCTCATTTGACAGCGTCGGGAACTGATGCAAAGGGCATCGGATGCCCTGAAAGACAAAAATGTTTAATATGTTTGATCAAAGAATGTTAATTTATAAAACAAATCAAATTTTGTTAGAGAAGGGAATGGAGGTATACGCTCAAAAACTTGATTTTCAGACTTTTTTACCAAAAACAAGAGAGATGCCGTAAAAAGGGTTACGGTATGGTAAAACGTAAAATTAACAGAAAAAGCCAATACTTTTGAAATTGGCTGTGACAATAATCCAACTGAAAAAGGAGTTTTTCAATGAAAAAACATCTTACATTAGTTTTGCTTGCGCTCCTTCCTCTGCTCCTGCCGGGCGTGGAGGATAACTTTCTGCATGTTGATCCCGCTGACAGTGTGATCGTTCTGTCTGATAAAAAATCCGCAGCCAAAAAACTTGCCGCTGACGAACTGCAGTATCACCTGCAACTGGTCACGGGGATAAAGATTCCTGTTCTTGACCAAAAAGATTTGCGGAAAAAGTCGGCGAAATTTACTTTTTATGTCGGTATACCGGCACCTTCTGACTCCAAGCCTCTGCTTCCTGAAGAGGGGAGATGGCAGGCAGGAAAAGATGGAAAAATCTATTTTTATGGGGATGACGTTGATTACAAACACCCTGCCGGCTTGATGAGCAGTCTCCTGATCTCCTCCCGGGGAAGTGCCCATGCGGTGTATGATTTCCTTAATAATGTATTGGGGATCAAGCATATAGAGCCGGGGAAAAACGGGATCGTTTATGAAAAATCCAAGACCATCAAAATACCTGTCGGCAATTTTTCCTGGCGAAGCTCTCTGGAATTCCGGCTGATCCGCAGTGGTATTCTGAATTATAAAAAGGTTTATAAAAAGAGGGCTGCCACATTGCCGCGGGAATTCGTGCTTTCCAAATCGGAATACAAACGGTGGGAACATGAGGTCGCTCTCTGGCAGATGCGGCAGCGGTTCCGCAAAGCGATCTCCATTCAGTATGGTCACTCCTTTCGCCAATACTGGCCGATGTTCGGGAAAACTCATCCCGAATACTTTGCCATGAATCCCTCGGGGAAGCGTGGTCCGGGCAAAGAACCGCTCTACCGGCTTCAACTCTGTATGAGCAATCCGGCGGTGGCGGATATGATAGTGAACCTTTGGAAAAATAAAAAAAGCCGGTGCCTCAATATCTGCCCCAACGATTCAAGTCTTTTCTGTATCTGCCCGGAATGTAAAAAATTTGGCAGCAAAAGCGATTTAATGATCCATTTTATGAATGAAGTTTCCAAACGGGCGGTGAAGATCCGGAAAGATGTGCAGATCACAACCTATGCCTATCAGCTTTATATGGATGCTCCGGAAAAGATCCGGGTCCCGGAAACCGGAGTCATCGGTTTCGTGTCCATCTTTATAAACCTGAAAAAGATGGAGGAATATTACAAAAACTGGAAGAAAATGGGCTGCAAGAAGATCTTTCTGCGTCCCAATACTTTTCACGTGGATATCGGACTGCCCCTGGGATACGAAAAGGATGTTTTCAACGAGTTCCAACTGGGGCGCAAATACGGGGTTTTCGGCGTTGATGTAGATTCTCTTTCCAATACCTGGAGCATCAATGGGATCGCGCCCTACATCCTTGCCCGGAGTTATATCGATCCTGAAAAACCCTTCGAATATTGGGAAGACGAGTACTGCCAGGCATTTGGCAGCGCCCGTGAACAAATAAAAAAATATTTCCAGTTCATCCGCAAAAACATTTGGGAAGGACGGGTCGGTGCAGGCAAGATTCAGGTGGGCCCGGGATACGACAATTTGAAGCGCTATATTGCCCCCCGTATCAGAGACATCGTGGATGAAAAGATCTATCGCGATGCGGGAAATTTTCTGGAAATGATCGATTTGAATACTCTCTCCCCCGATGCCAAAAGACGGGTGGAACTGTTGAAACTGGCAAATAACCATGCTATTTTAACTGCGCGGGTGATCCATGCGCCTCTCGCCAGTAAGATGAGTGCCAACAAGGCTCTGTTGGATTTCCGGCGCCGGTACAAAAACACACTCAACATTTTCTGGTATACGCTGCTCAAAAATGAAGAAAGCAAAGATCTGATCGGTATGACCTCTGCGGCAAAATTCGGAGATTGTTTCTGGGTACGGGAAATCAATGATAATTGGTATTTTGACCTGGACGAGGAAAATGTCGGAGAAAAGGAAAAATGGTATGAATATCCGGCGCAACGGGTCCGCAGTGTCTGGAGTCCATTCTTTGTCACGAAGAATTGGGAATGGGCGACCGCTACGGACGGCCTCCCCCCCCGACTGTTGGAAAAACTGCGCAACTATGACGGGATCGGTTGGTACAGTACGAGGGTCTTCCTTGATCCCAATTTGAAAGGCAGGAAGATCTATCTCCACTTTGGGGGAGTTGACGAAGCATGCACCGTTTACGTGAACGGGAAAAAGGTCGGCACGAAGAACTTGCGGGAGGGAAAGGCTTGGAGGAAACCTTTCGACATGGAGATAACTCCGTTTATCGATTGGAAGTCCCGCTGTGTCAATATCTTCGTCCGGGTGGAAGATTCTCAGGGCGTCGGCGGTATCTGGAAGGGTGTCTGGCTGAAAGCAAAATAAGGAGTATGTTGGGTAATGTTGAAAAAATATCTTTTTCTGGCTCTTCTGGGCACAGTCTGTCTGCTGAACGGCAAAGAAATCACAATAGAAAACCTGGATTTTTCCGCCGGTCTGAAAAACTGGCGCGGCGTCGGGAAACAATCGGAATTTCAGGTCATACCGCTCGATGGGATCAATACTCTGGTGGTTCGGGGATCGGAACAAGGTGAAAGCCAGGTATCGGGCTATCGGCAGATCATTCTCCCGATACCGGTCAGCACCAGGGATATACGCGGACAGAAGGTTACTCTTTCTGCGGAGATCAAGGTGGAACGGCTTTCCGGAAGTTTCAAACTGATGATTCGGGAATCCAGAAAAAAATCCACGCTCCATTACCGTCAGACGATTATCTCCAAATGGGAAACCACAGGCGAATGGAATCGCTATAATTGCGAATGTTATGTCAGTAAAAAAACGGAACGTTTGCAAATTTATCTGCAAAGCTGTTTTTTGAAGCCCGGAGACAAACTCTATGTGAGAAACCTCAAACTGGATATTTCGCCCATAGTCAAACGATAGTGAATACTGCCGGCAAATTTGAGCCTGCAGGCATGGATTTCCCCTTTCTGATTTTGTGATCCGCAAAAAAATCAACAGGAGAGTTCTGAAATGGATTTTCAAAATATCCTTGAACGCAATCAAATAGATGTCAGAGACTGGTCAGTATCTTTTCTTACAGCTCCTGCAAAACCTTTTTTTCTGGACCCGGATTATCTGAAAAGATGTGCCATACTGGCGGGGTTTCCGGCAGAACTGACTGCCGGGATGATCGATTATGCTTCAGAAATCCGGGAAGATCCGATCAGAAAAAAGCTGGCATGGCATCTTTATCGTCTTTATTGCTGTCTGGCTGATTTCAAACCTTTCCCGGATCATATCGATCTTACAGGGGATAGAACAGGTATTCTCTATCTGATCATTTTCTGCAGTCTTTATACGCATCTGCGGTTTAAAATGCAGATGGAAGGATTGCCGGAAGAACTTGCGGATCGTGTTCTCTGCCGTATCGTTCCAGTGCTTGGAAACCGCAGTGTTCACTACCCGGGAGAAAAAGGTATCCTGGGGCGCTCGATGGTCTTTATTTTGAATTACAAAAATTCGCCGTGCTTCAGGCTGGGGCGTTTTGACTTTGTTCTTATGCCTTGTCCTGCTGCTTATCCGGAGCTTTTCCGTCATCGTGAAAGCGGTAAATATATCGCTCTGTGCCGTGTCGGTTGGAAAGTCGGCAAAACAGGTTTTTTGCTTGCACCGGATGATGAGTCTGCCCCGCCGGTTGAATTTTCAGAGAAGGGAAATTGTATTACAGGACGTAAAGTCAACCTTGCCAAAGGAGTCGCCACTGAAGAGATCCTGACTCTGGATCTTAAGGAATACATCAGGCTTACCGGCCCCGGCAGCAATGTTTTGCTGATGCATATTCCCGGCGGTGGCGGTATGTCTCTGGAAAAATGCAAAGCAAGCTTTGCCGAAGCCCGGGATTTTTTCCGGAAATATTATCCGGAAGTACCGATCTCTGTTTTTGGATGTACCTCGTGGATCTTCAACCCTGATTGGCAGGAGTATGTCCCTGAAGCCAATATGAGCAAACTGCAGAGAGCCACATTGGCTTTCCCGGGACCCCACAATCCCCGGAGCGGGCTTATTTTTCTCTTTGCCCGGGATGACGGGGATCCCGGACAATATCCGGCGGACAACTCTCTCCGCCGTGCCATGATCCGGGCTTGGAAGGAAAAAGGGACTTTGCGTCCCGGCGGCATGCTGTTGCCATTTGATGAAGTTGATAACTTTCCTTTGGATCAGGCTTCCTGCATCATTTAATCAATCAATTGCTTCGGCGGAAACAGGAAAACGGCTTTATGGATTACTTTTCGAATCTTGATTTTGTCAAATCCGCGATGAAAGAGGGGAGCAGCTCTTTTCACAAGCGGAAGTTCGATTATTGGGGGATGCAATTTGTTTGGAGCGGAGAATTTACTCTGCAAATTGGGGATGGCAAGATTTTTTCCTGCTCGACACCG
This sequence comes from Lentisphaeria bacterium, assembly GCA_017462015.1. GTDB lineage: Bacteria > Verrucomicrobiota > Lentisphaeria > Victivallales > Victivallaceae > UBA1784. The sequence goes on along the minus strand of JAFTRX010000008.1, from coordinate 11,706 downwards.
TGTGTGTTTATAACCTACCCGGATGAGTTTTTTTCCTACGGCAGCCCCGTACGGACCAGAAGGAACCATTATTACTGCTGTTTTCAAGGGAAACGTGTCGAAGAGTATGTAAAAAGCGGCTTTCTTCCCATCAAACGGGATAATCCGCTGATCCCAGTCTGCGACTACAAGTTTTTTTTGGAACGTTTCCGTCTGCTGATCAGACTATTGCGCTCTCCGGACCAGTTTCATCATGCCAAGTGCGTTCTGATTCTGGAAGAACTGCTTCTGATGCTTCAAGCGGAAAATACCAGATCCTGCTTCCGGGAGAAGAATCATTGGAAGGAGCTTCGCCTCCTGCAGGAAGCGATCGCCACATCGCCGGAAAAAAACTGGAATTTTGAAGCCGAGGCCCGCAGACGTTCCTTAAGTTACAGTCAGTTCCGTTTTCTGTATAAGCAAATGACCGGGAGTCCCCCCTGGCGTTTTCTTCTGGAGTGCCGCCTGCGGAAAGCGGAGGAATTACTTCTGTCCACCGCCTTGCGTATCAGTGAAATAGCTCATCTTTGCGGTTTTGAGGACGAGTTTCATTTCTCCCGGACCTTCCACCGGAGCCGTGGATTGTCTCCTACTCTTTTCCGTTCCAGCAGCAACGAGTAAAGCTGTCGTTTGCCATCACGACCCCTTTACTTCTGCCGGCGGTCCCGGTCACTGTTGCATTCCGCCACGCTGAAAACAGCTTCTTTGAAAACATCATTTTATCTATACTTTAGTCAATAATTTCATTGTAAAAAAAATGTCTGTATGGTATATTTGACGTAGAAAATTTTAGATTTGAAACCGCCTTTGATAACAGAAGATCTCAACTTCAGGAGATGAATAATGATTGCCTTTCACTTTGATTTTAATTTTGCCCATTTTCGCATAGATTATTTGAAAGAACAGCTGCGTTATCTGCGGAGCAATTCCTACGATACGATCATCTGGGAATTGGAAAATGCGGTCAGATTCGACACTGCCCCCGCTGTGGCAGCACACGATGCCGTCAGCAAAGAAGAATTTGCGGAACTTCTTGAATACAGCCGCTCTCTCGGATTCCGGAACGTCCCCCTGCTTCAAACACTTGCTCATACGGAATATGTCCTTATCCATAAAGAATACGCCCATTTGAGCGAAGGGGATTCCGGGACTATGTACTGTTCTTCCAATCCGGAGTTGTATTCTTTTTTGGAAAAATGGCTCAATGAATACTGCGAACTTTTCTACGATGCACCGTTTTTCCATATTGGCTGCGATGAGGCGCGTATGATTGGCGAAAGCTGCCCTGAATGCAGGGATTTCGTGCGGGACCACGGGACCTCTGCCCTGCTTATAAAACATATTTGCCGTGTGCATGGCATCTTGCAGAAAAAAAATATCCGCAGTGCTATCTGGGCGGATATGCTTGTTGCCCATCGTGAAAAAATCTGTGAATTGCCCCGTGATTTGATTCTTTTTGAGTGGCGTTACAGAATAAGCGACACCAGAGATGAGTTATTTTGTCCCGGTTTCGGATACTGCACAGAAGCAGAATTTCCAGATGCCGCCAGAAAGGAATTTATTAAATTCCTGTATCCATCGGGAAACAACACCCAAGTCGACCATTTCTATCTTGTCGATTATCTGCGTTCATTTGGTTTTGAAGTCGTTACCTGTCCCTCTACAAGTTGCGGCGGCGGTTCAATCTTTACCGGAGAAACGGAAGTGCGCTTTGACAATACCTTTGACTCCGTGCGCAAAGGAGTTGCTGCCGATGGATGTGCTGTCACCAGTTGGACAGTCCACCTGTTCCCTTACGAACTGCAGTCGCTTGCCATTGAAACTCCGAAGTATCTCACAACTCACAATGTCCCCGGCGGTCAGCGCAAAGACTACTGTGATTCCTATACACAAGAACACTTTGGCATGAGCGACTCTTCGCCATTCCTGCACATTCTGTCCCTTTTGAACCAAGCCCCGCTTTTTACGAGCTGTCGCAGCGGTTCAGGATATTACAAGGCCTATCCCTTTGTGGATCCTGAGTTCTTCTTTCAGTATGTCAGCAAACTGACTGAAGAAGAAAATCGCAAAGAGCAGCAGAAAACTGCCCGGGCATTGGAGGATTTTTTCCTTGCCGGTCAGAAATTGACAACTCTGCGCCAATCTGTTCCGTACGGCAAAGAAGAACTCGATTTATGGCTGCTTGCTGTGGAAAACCTTATTGCCCGCAGCAGATTTGCGTTATTGCTGCTGCACGCGGGAATCAAAGAACGGATGAATCCACGCCCCCTGATCGCCGATTTGACCAGGCTCAGGGATGCCACCGGTAAAATGTATGCCAAAAGAGTGACTGCGGAATGTTTGGAAATATTCTTGCAGATATTGTTCGATGCCCCTCTTGCGGCATGCCGGAAGATCTTGGAGGAAAGCTCAAAAGGGATCCGGTGATTCTATTTTTGAACAGTATCTCTGTAATGAATTATCAATGTAAGTTCCGGATAAATATTCCGGGCTTACAAAAAACATAGAAACACAAGGAGTATGCAATGAAAATCTCATGTACACCAATCAGTGCAAAAGGAGCTTTTGCCAAAGGGGAAATAAAACAGGAGGAATATTTTGAACTCATCGCACAAGCGGGAGCCGATGGAACTGACATCATGGACCCCAACTATTATGGATGGTTCTGGCGCGATGTGGAAAAAGAGAAACGCGCCCTGAAAGATGCCGCTGCCAAACGGGGCCTTGTTATTGCTGCTTATGCCACGGGCAATCATTTTTCCATCCGGGATGAGGAAAAGTTCCGTCATCAGGTGGAGCTGGTGAAGACCGCCATCCGGGATGCCGCTGAAATGGGAACCAATGTATTGCGGATCTTCGGCGGCTATCACAGGGATGTGGCCACTTCAAGCGATATGGATTATGCTGAAGGATTGGCTCTTGTTATCAAGGGGATCGAACAGGTCTTGCCCGAAGCGCAGAAATACAATGTGTGTCTGGCTCTGGAAAATCATGGCCGTCTGCCGGGGTTGTCTGCAGAGATCCTTTACATAATGAAGCAATTCGATGTGCCGGAACTGGGAGTGTGTATGGATGTAGCAAATTTCTATGCCCACAATATGAATGAAACGGAAGATGCACTTCATGCCTATTCCGTTTTGAAAAAATATGTCAAACATGTGCATTACAAAGATTGGAAACGGGCTCCGCTGGATGCTCCCAAACGGGTGACACCCTGTGTCTGCGGCAAAGGAGACGGGATCGTCCCGCTGCGTCAGATGGCTTATTTGCTGGAAGAAAATAACTTTGCGGGCTTTTGTTCTCTGGAATATGAAGCGTCCTCATTGGATGGGGTCAGCGAAAGTATTGCCTACATGAAATCATTGAAAGAAAGTGCAGCACTTCTGTACGGAAAAAAAGGAAATAAGTAAGATGGAAAAGATCAGAGTTGGAATTATCGGGCAGGGACGCAGCGGTCGCAAAATCCATGTGGAAGCATTGAAACGGGCCAAAAGCAAAGAACGCTTTGAGATCGCAGCCATTACAGACCTGATTGAAGAGCGCTGCAAGGAGACCAAAGAGGAATTTCCCGGCTGCGTTGTCTACAAAGATTACAAAGAGATGCTGCAGGATAAAAGTCTGGAACTGATTGTCAACGCCTCTTTCAGCGAACAGCATGTGCCCATTTCCGTGGAGGCATTGGAGGCAGGTTTCCATGTAGTGTCGGAAAAACCCCTTGCCGCCAAGGTCAGTGAAGTGGATAAAGTGCTGAAAAAAGCTGAAGAAACCGGGAAAGTTTTTGCAGTTTTTCAGGAGGCTCGCTTTGAGCCCACCTTCCTGAAAGTGTTGGAGATCTGCCGCAGTGGTGTACTGGGCAGGATCGTCATGGCACGTTTCACCCGGAACAACTGCGCCAGACGCTGGGATTGGCAGACCTTATTTGAAAAGAACGGAGGGGCTCTCCTCAACACCGGTTCTCATCCTCTGGATCAGGCCCTTGTCCTTTTCGGGGAAGGGATGCCGGACCGTATCTATGCTTCCATGGATCGCGCCAGCAGTTTTGGAACGGCAGAGGACCATGTGAAACTTGTGTTCAGCAAAAAGGGACATCCCACCATCGACCTGGAAGTGAGTTCCTGCGCGCCCTATTCACCCCCGAGATTTCAGGTGTATGGGGAGTTCGGCGGCATCACAGCCCAACCCGGAAGCGTGGAATGGAAGTATTATAAACCTTCTGAAGCTCCGGACCGGCATCTGATCACAACGCCGCTGCCGGGACGCGCCTACTGTTCGGAAAAACTGGATTTCTTTGAAAACTCCTGGCACGACAATGGATCAAGAGGAGCTGATTATATGGGAGAACAGTTCTATATCAATTTGTATGATGTGATCCGTAACAATGCGGAATTGTTTATTCCTTTGGATGACGTGAGACGTCAGATCGCAATTATTGAGGAGTGTCACAAACAGAATCCTAAAGATTGGAATTGATGTTATGTCTGAATTGCGAGTTATGTCCGTCATGGCGCATCAGGACGATTTTGAATTTGAAGCGGCCGGTTTGTTTCTGAAACTGCGTCAGCATTATGGCGATCAGGTTCGTTTGAAGATCCTGACCACCACCCGCGGGGGCAGCGGTCATTATCTGCATGATGTTGACACTACCGCTGCCATCCGGGATCAAGAGGCACGAGCCAGTGCCGCTCTGGTGGGGGCTGAATATGAAAACATGCTGCTCCTTGACGGCAAACCCCTTCCCGGACAGGTCTTTATTGACAGGAACTTTATGGGGGGATTGTGGAATGCCATCCGTTCTTTCGCGCCGCATTATATTATCTGCCCGCCAGTGTCAGTGGATCCACTTGCCGGAGTCCATATCGATCACCAGCATACGGCAGAGGCGGTGCGGCTTGTGGCATATCAGCTGGGGGTGCCTCATGCCTATCCCACGATGAAAGGGGAGATGGTTTTGCGGTATAAGCCTCCAGTGATCCTCAACTGCATTGACGGATACGCTTCAGAATGCCGCTGGCATTTCCGTGTGGACGTGAACGGGTTTAAAGAAAAGAAACTTCAGATGCTCCGCTGCCACAAATCCCAACTGGAAGAGTGGCTGCCCTTTGTGAACAATTTGGATAAAGAAGAGATCCCTTCCTGGTCCGAGGAAGAGTGGACCCAAAAGACCGATATCCGGCATCTGAAACGCAATGAACTTTGCAATGTCCATACAGAGAACTGGAACGAATATTTTTCCGTGACCGCCTGGGGCGGAGGCAGCTGGAACGATCCGACGGCTCTCTCCCGGGTCAAAAAGGATTTTCCGTTCGCCCAATGGAAATAAGATACATGTATGCCATTCCGGTGACCGCAGGAGCTGTCATCGGAACGGTATGATTCACGGTTGCCCCTTGCCGGGGGCAATACCCCATGTTTGCATCGGCAGCTCTTGCTTTTTTTCATAACCAAAGAGGTGCTTTATGGACAATCTTTCAGCAGATGCGGGATACTCCGGTATAGAAGTTGCGGAATATGCGGATGCTGACCATTTTTCCGGCTTGGCGGGGTGATACATTATACATGGTTTGTCCTCCTTATTTTTGAAACGCACTATGCGATTTCGTTGTTTATTGGATTAACATGAATCCGTTTTTATCAATGAAGTAAGTTTGGCGAACAATACAATTCCGATAAAGATGATAATGTATCGAAACAACATTTGACGGTTCATAATAATTCCCCCATTAAATAAGATGCCAATTGAAAAGCCAATTGCAGATAAATCCCGGAAGCCAGATGAAAAATATTGCCCAACGCCGGGTGATTTTTGCCCGTGTCAGAAGATAAAATGGAACAAGAAAGATTGATAACAGAGTAAAATTACACCATCCGGCAGCATTGATTTTTCCAATATCTGGAGCGTTTTTTTCGTTCATGCCATATTTCCATATTATAATAAAATGCATCAATTTTATAATTGCATTGCAAATTCAGATGCGATATATTATTTGCAGGGTTTCAGACAGGCATCCATCGACTTTTTATAAATATGAAAGGGGTCTAAATGAAAAAGCATACCTGTACCATTTCTCCACGCTTCCACTTCACCTTGATCGAGCTGCTGGTGAGTAAAACTTGCCAAATATGTGTTTCGTTGTTGTTTCTGCAGAAGTATTTGTCAAATTTTGCGACAAACTGGAGCAAAATCATCCCGCTTTTTTTGAAAGAGAAAGGGGGCGCGGGGGAAAGGAAAAACTTTTTTTCCCGTGAAAAAAAGTTTTCCTTGTCCCCCGCACACTCCCATTTCACTTTAATAGAACTGCTCGTGAATACTTCTATCTCACCAATGCGTTTTTTCAAGCGCGGCGACAAACTGGAGCCGCAAAATACTCCGCTTTTCTTGAAAAGAGGAGAGGGGTGCGGGGAGAGGGGAAAAAACTCTTTTCCCGTGAAAAGAAGTTTTTCCCCTTTCCCCGCGAGCCATTTCACTTTAATAGAACTGCTCGTTGTTATTGCGATAATTGCCATATTGGCAGCATTGCTGCTGCCCGCTCTGCAAAGCGCCCGGGAACGTGCCAACGAACTGGAATGTGTGAACAAACTCTCACAAATGGGCAAAGCTGTCATGCATTATGTTGAGGATTTCGACGGCTACAAGCCCAGATCCGGCAACGCCAGAGGGTCCAATGGCTACTGGTACGCTCAGGTTGGCGGATTTCAGGAAGATCTGCCCAACAAACGTTATATTTCCAATCCGTTCAGTTTTGACAATGATCGCACCCTCAGTTTCTGGAATTGCAAAATGTACCGGCGTTCCAACGGTACCATGCCCAGATGTTCTTATGGTGTTAACGACTATATGGGAAAAATCACTCACTTTAAATTTGAATACTCATGCCGTAACGGTACCGACATTATAAAAATTCCGTCTCTTTCCCAGGCCTCCTATATTTACTGTGGAGTGACATACGGCATGGATTGTACTGCAGACGTGAACGCCATAACCATACACAATAAAAGAACTTCAATGCCGCTGCTTTATCTGGATGGCCACGCCGGATCTGTCCGGGCCGCTTTCCTGAAAGGCTGTATGAATACCAGCGCCACCAAGCCGAATAACCGTCGTTTCTGGGGAGTTAAATGATCAACCGCACACAAACACTTTTTTGAGACGATTTTCCCCATGGATAGCACTATTTGTTTTGTTGATGCCGCAAAACTTTGCGACTCGCTTGAACTTGCCGTCAAATGGCTGACTGAAATTGCCACGGTCCGCAACGAGGAACAGATAAACTTCACCAAACGCCTCGCCTATCAACGCTGGCGTGGTGCAATACGCGGCGAATACAATGTTGCCGGACAACAGTGGACAATGTTCTGCCCGATGTGGCACACCGGGCAGGCGATCAAAGCGCTGTGTATGGCAGCCAAGGCCCTGAATAAACCAGAGCTGCTGGATGATGCACGCTTCAGTGCAGGATTTATCATGGACAACCGGATCACCTCACCTGAAGATGCCGGTTTGATCCCCGCTTTTGAAGATATTCCCGATCAAATCAATATTTCAGCGGTACTGGAATCTCTTGACGGTTTGTTTCATCTTTCCGGGATGACCGGAGACGAAAGTTATTCCAATGCCGCCGTACAATCACTCAAATGGATCAGAGATCATGCCTGGGTGCCGGAGAAAGGTATCTTCAATGATATTTACGATCCACAGAAGCGGCAATTCAATTTTGAAACCAAATGCCATCAGGGCCGCCCGCTGCTGGATGATGCTGTCATGGTAACCGCCTGGCAACTGACCGGCGACCACTCTTTCCTCGATATGGCGCAGCGTATTGCCGAAACACTCCTTGAAAAAGAGAATCCGCAAGGCAATTGGATCGCTTACATCCCCTGCAACACCAGCAGACAGGATATTCATCCCCGGCACGCATACTGGTGGGGCATGCCGATGCGTAAACTTTACCATGCCACCGGGGACAAACGTTTTCTGGCCTGTTTTGAACGCGGAGCACAGTGGTATGCCCAGGCCCTGCGTTCTGACGGCGGCATCATCAGGCGGACCCGGCTGGACTTCAACACCGAAAGTTTTGGCCACGCCACCAGCGGTTCCGCCTGCGCCGCCCGTTATTTCATGCAGTATCGGGCAGAAACCGGAAATACTGTTTTTGAACCTCTTCTCGGCAAGGCTCTCAACTACTGCATGAGCATGCAATTCACCCATCCTCAAGATCATAATCTGCACGGTGCAATTCTTGAAAAAATTGTACCGCCTGCCGGCACAGATGCTTCTCCTTATCATATCCGGGATCTCGGAACCATCTTTTTCATTCAGGCGGCAGCGGAATATCTGCTGCGTGAAAACAGTACTGAAGCGTCCCCCTGCCAACAGCTTTAACAGAAAAATCAAATTATATTTTGTAATTCTTAACCAATAAAATAAGGAGGAAAAATGAACTACAAAATTTTGATGTTGTCGATGCTATTTTTCTGTGCATGGCCCCTGTCAGCGGTCACGCTGGTCTCAAACGGCACCCCCCAGGCAGCAGTCATCCTGCCGGATGATCCTCTCCCGGTTCAGAAACTGGCTGCAGAAGAGCTGATCTATCACGTAAAAAGAGCTACCGGCGCAACGCTGCCGCTCTATTCTGAAAGCAAGGCGCCTAAAGTGAGCAATTATGTCTATATCGGCCCCTGCCGGAGAACCGCCGCCGCCGGAATCGACCATAAAAAATTGAGCCCGGCTGAATTCAAAATCGTTTCACTGAAAAATGAACTTTTTATCTGCGGCAGTGATAATAAAGGTTCCATCGGCAGCACCTATGCTCCGACCTGGCACGGTACGCTGTGGGGCGTCTATGATCTGCTGCGCAATGAACTCGGAATACGTTGGATCTGGCCCGGAAAACTCGGCGAACATATCCCGGAACGCAAGGATATTGTTTTTAAGGATTCGGTACGCTCCCGGAAACCTGCACTGCGACATACCGCTTTTCAGGGATTGAAATACAAACCGTATCTTAAAAAATTCATTTTCAAAAACTCCATGGCCTTTCTTGAAGCGCAGAAACGCTTTGTGCTCCGCAATCGTCTCGGCGCCATTGAACATATGCGTGCAGGACACAATTTTTACCAGTACTGGAAAATGTACGGCAAAACCAAACCTGAAATTTTTGCATTTGTTCCGCCCAATGGACGCAAACCGCTGAAGGGTGATTCTACCGGACGCAATATCGACTTGTGTCTTTCTTCACCAGTACTTCACAGACGTATCGTCAAAAGTCACTTTGCAAGACTGAGAGCCGGATCAGGAGAAAACCGGATCATCCTGACACTGAATGACACTCCTATCCTCTGTCAATGTGCCAGATGCCGCAGCTGGGATGCAAAAGATCCCGCATTTGAAACCAGCTCCTACTGGACAGGCAAACGATTCATCACTTCCTCCGAGAGATTCAGTATAGCTGCCACCAGCTGGGGCGAAAATGCCAAAATCAATACTGAAATACAACCGTCTTTGAGCGACCGTTTCTGCCGCTTTGTCAACGAGGTGGTAAAACTTGCCCGGCAGCGTGATCCCAATATCAAGGCGATCGGTTTCGCTTATGCCAACTACACCAATCCGCCCGTAAAAGAAAAAATTTCCAATATGCTTCTGGTGTATGTCGGTTCGCACTGGTTCCCGTACACCGATGCGATGAGTAAAAAATTCCGTGAACACATCCTTGCATGGAAAAAAGCCGGTATCGAAGAAATTGTATTCCGCCCGAATCTCACCCACGCCGGAGCCAATCTGCCGATCTTCTATGCAAGAGAATTTGCTGCTGACTTCAAATTTGCCGCACAAAACGGCATGGTAGGCGCCAGTTTGGATGCGTTGCTCGGCGCTTATGCCGTTCAGGGCCCGACATTGTATACGATCATCCGGATGATGGATGATCCCACCTCTTCTGCCGACAGTATACTTGACGAATATTACAGCTGTTTCGGTTCGGTAAAAAATGAGGTTAAGGCCTATTTTGAGTTCTGGGAGAAACATTCGGCCAAACTCAAAACGTATGATATGAAAAAAATCTGCCGTGAAGAAACTTTTAACGGACGCCGCGGAGGAACATTCAAAAATTATGTGACGATCGCTCACCGTCTGTTCTCTTTGAAAGATTTTGAAGATGCAGCCAAACTCCTTGACCGGGCGTGGCAAAAAAGCGCATCAGATCCTTTGGCCAGAAAACGGGTGGAATATCTGCAAAAAGGACTGCGTGAAGCGGAACTTACTGTCAAAGCCCGTCTGGCACAGGTGAAATTCATCAAAGAACCGAACGCAGAAAATAAACATAATTTTGAAAATGCGGTGAATGAGCTCAATCAGTACAGAGTAAAAATCGATCCTGATTTCACCAGTAATCACGCATATTTTCTGATGCGCGAAGTCCATGGTTCCAAATGGCCTGTGCCGAAGAAAAAATAACCGTCCAAACGACAGATCAAGCGGCTTCAACTGTTTTCAGGAAGCCGCTTTATTTTTTCTTCCCTGCGTAAAGTTTCAGGCGTTTTGCCGGTAATTTTTTTAATGACCTGATAAAAATAGGTCTTTGATGAAAAACCACACAGTTCCGGCAGCTGCTCGGGGGGAATATCGGTGTTCATGATCAAATTCAACGCCTCGTTATGCCGCATCTGCATCAAATAATCAGAGAGCGTGATCCCATATCGCTTCTGGAATATTCTGCTGGCAGTAACCCGATGACGGTCGATCCGGGCAGACAGCTGATCAACATTAAGCAGAGGATTATCAAATTCCTCATCAATGATCTGCTTCAATTCAGCAGCGAGGTCACGTCGGACCGATAAATGCTTCAGTTGTCCCGGAGCACTGACTATGGTCAATATTTTGAAAGCCTCCTGCAGAATATGCAGCTGTCGTCCAGGTTTTCTTATATTTTTTTCGATATTGCAAAAAAGTTCATCCGGACAATCCCCGACTTTGACCATTCCCGGCTGAATCCCCAATGCGGCAAACAATTCGCCGGCTTGCTCTCCTTCGATCGCCAGCCAGCGGCAGTGAAAACCTTCCTCCGCCGGCATGAAAGAATGCAGAGAACCAGGTGGATAATACCATACCCAACCGGGTTTCAACCGATGAATTTCGCCATTATATTCAAACAGTCCACAACCGGCGATGCCCCAGAATATCTCACCGAATTTAATTGTTTTAACCCGGGGGTGGCGAGGCGGATACAGCAGATGTTCGCCGATGCTTCTGACAAAAAAGCCCAAGTCCCCGGAATATCTGGAAAAAAGAAATCTATTTATCAATAAAGTTTCTTTCATTTAGCTGTGCTCACCATTGCTTTTGCTTCAAAAAAATCACTACTGTTCTGCCACTGTTAACATAGCATCAGAAAGCAAAAAAATCAAGCATTTTCACCGGACAAAAATCTTGATTTGTCACCACAATCACTTATGATGATCAAATCCGTAAGATCCCGCATGTGGTATAACAAAGAGAAAGGGGCTGCTGCAAAACCTCGTCTTGGAATCGTGATGCGAGGCGGTCGCCGCCGAGCGCGCAGGCTGGACGTAGCGAACCGCCGGTCAACAGCCGGCGGACGCGCTGAAGAAATTCAGCGCGGGCGGAGGAAGCCGAGCAGTAAGCCGCGAGGTCAGACGATGCAATCGGCTGACCGCAGGCGCTGTAATCGAAGG
>JAFTRX010000052.1 GCA_017462015.1 Lentisphaeria bacterium | reverse complement strand
GGAAGACAGCACGTCTGGCTTTCGCCAACCAACTTCCGCAGAATGTGCGCCGCAACGCTTTTACCGTCACCGCCTCTGCCGATCAAGAAAAATCCGATGTTTTTGTCAAATTTTCCTGACAGCACGTAGCCGAACATCATTTGCAGTGCCGTGCGGCTATCTTCGTTATCGAAGGTCGTTTGTAAATACCGTCCCCACATCGGGCAAACAGCAGCGGGATCATATGCATACCCCACGCGATCAACTCCGAAGTATTCCGGAGTGTGCGGTTGTAACACCTGTTCATTTCCGGCAATCAATTTTATTATTGATAATACGCCGTTGGAGAAGCAGACCATGTCCGATGCATCTTCACCGTCAGGTAACCAGCAGGGCATTGTTATTCCGGTCAAGCCGCAGAACCCCTTGAGGTTAGCAATGGTGTCGGTGATCAGAGCGGTACTGATCCGCCCTTCTTCATCCACTGACAACTTCTGCAGAAAGCGGGTTATTTGGATGCGCAACTCTTCTTCGGAAAACACCTTCCAAACGCCTCCTTCAAATCGCCACCAGTCACCACCCCAGTATTGCAGCAACGACATGCCATCGCGGGAGTGTTCATGCCAAAACTGTTTCGCAAACTCAGTTACCGGCATGAACGGGCGACCGCCCTTTTGACCATTGACAGAAGAAGTTTCACTCCGGCGATCCGACTTTACCAAAAACATCCGCTCAAAAGTATCCCAGTCTTTAGGTCCGAATTCACGGGCAACCAGGTATTGCATATCTTCGCCTCGCTGAACTCCAGGCAACCGGGTAAGACGGCTGGGGTTTTTATTGGCTCGGTCGGCAGGAAACCCTTTCTGCTCCAGAAACGCATACAGTTTAGCGATGCGTTCACGGTACAACTTAAAGTCATTTCCAGCATCAATTTTTACGATGATATGCAAGCTTTTTCCGCCAGACCACACGACTGCGAGAACCGGCAGATTCAGCTCTCGGAGCTGCTGCCACTGCTCATCTTGTGAAAGATCATCAGCCTCGACAAGAGCGTGGCGGTAGTCCGTTACTTCAGAGTCAGAGGGGGCTTTCCCCTTTATCTGCTGGCTGACAGGATTCAGCGAGATCCACGCTCCTTTACGGTAGGATTGAACTACCCGAAGACACTCGTCGATATTTGCGAAATCGCTCAAGGTGAGAATCTGATCGGCGGATCGGCATGGGACGGCTCGCCCCTTATCGTTGACCCCAACCTTGGTTACAAGCTCGAAGGATTCTCCTGAACGAAACATTGTTGTCCAAAATTCAGCGATCTGCGTAGCCTGTTCTTCCTCCGTTTCCGGAGGAGGAAGCATCTTTTGCGGAGCAGGGACAATGGTACCATTGTACTGTGCTGCAATGAAACGGAGCGTACCGAGAGTAATTTCCGGTTTGCCGTATGCGGCAGCATCATCCCATACTTGTTCTGCGGTGGTGCCGTCGTATTTATCGGGCGCAGTTTGACTCCAGTGGTCAAATTCTTCAAATTCAACTCCGGAGTTCTTCAATGCTGCGGCAACCCGGAACCAATCCGAGTACGGCAGATCAGCAGGGATGCTCTGCAACAGCTCAAGAGCGGTCAACCGCTCAGACTGCTTGCTGGACAAGCGTGGATGAGCGGAACTTTTCATCGTGAACCTCCTTCCGGAGAAACGCAATTTGAAAAATTCATTTCACGCACTATATTATATATAGTAGTAGTCACTACTGTTTCGGTCATTCTTCCGGCGGTCACCGGGGAATGACCATTTTTTTGTTTAAGCATTTTCAATGCTCCTTTCTGGGGTAAGTTCCCCGTTGTTTATTAAAAGATTTTCAACTTCATTTTTGTCGTATCGGATTTTCCGTGACGACAGCCGAAACTGTTGCAGTTTGCCTGCCTTGACCAACGATTTTAGATACGGGCGTGAAACCGCCCTTCCGTCAGCTCGCCCCAATATCTCTCGTGCCTCCTTTCCAGTTATCGGGATCGGTTTTTCATTGTGTTTGCCGGAACATACTTTACGAAGCACTTTTACGGATTCCGGCGGCAATCCGTTTGCTTCTGCCATCGTGGCGATGGCATCAATTATTGCAGTTTGCATAATTTTTCACCTCCTTTCTTGGCTATGCAAATATGCTGTTTGTCACATAAAATATCACTGATTTTACATAAAAACAAGCATGGAATTACGCTTAAAACCAGGCAATATACAATCCGTATATTATTGTTGAATTGTATGTTTTTATTACTTAAAAACTCTGATTTTATAAAAAATAACTTGACATTTTGTTGCTAATGGCATATATTTTTTATTAAAACAAAAAATCTTATTGAGAAAAGGGAAAATGAATGAGAGTTACCCGCCGATCTGTAACGACAGACAATTTAAGAACATTATTGAGAAGTAAAGTCGATTTTGAAATTCAAGAATATATCAGGTCACTTGCCTTCGCTTTTGCAGTCAAAAGTAAAATGTTTGACATTGATGTCACCGATGAGATAATCGCCAGTAGCGAGCTATCCATTGCTCCTGCTGATTACATGCAAGAATTTGCAGTTTGGGATAAAAATACCGAAGCAATATATGATGCTGAAGAACAACTGGACATGCTGTTAACAGTTAGTGAATGGGGGAGCGAAAACCTTGCTGCAGCCCAAAAAACTGAGTTGCGAAAAGAACGAAGAAAAAAATGGAGAAAAATACGAAAAGATGAATCTGAATTGAGAATGCGGAAGTGGAGAGCTGAATATATCCGCTTATTCAGTTTTGTCGACAAAATCATGAAAGATTATTTTTGCAAGAATAAAATCAATGCAAAACATGTGCAGGATTTTTACGAGTGTCACTATTTATCAAAAGAATCTGGCGCTCAAAGCGAAAGTGCCAAAGCCGCACGAGTAAAAACACGAAAAGAAAATGCTGAAAAAGAAAAAGAGCTCGAACGGAGGAGGATGCTGGGGTTCGCCATATTTATTTTGATCAAAGCAAAACTTAATGACAGGTGCATACCACCCAATACCGTCGCTCGTGATACGTTTGATTGGTGGATGAAAAACAGCAAGATCGAATTTGCAGATGAATACGGTAAATCCGGAAAACGAGCCGATATCAAACGACGATATTTTCCTAAAGGCCTTACAAAGCATCCTCTGTTTCAGTTTATCAACGCTAAATTACAATCGGATGACAAAGAGGTTGTGGAGGCAATAAAAGCATTGCCCTCGGAGTTGCGAAAAGATGTTGATATGAGCGCGAGTTCTATTGCTTTTGCTCGGGCAGTGGAATTACATGATGCAGCTGCAGCTCTTTACAGGAAAAAGAACGTTCCCACGTCTTGGAGCGGGGAAATTAAGCTGTCAGTTAACCCAACTCCGTCTGAATGAACTCCAATACCTTCTGTTGCTGTTCTTCGGTCAGCTTTGCCACGGCAGCAGCTACCTGATCGGCAATTGTCGTGGCTGGCGTTACATCAATCACACTGCTGTTGCTCAACTGCCGCAGCTCTGACAATTCCAGAGCCTTTGCTGCCTGTCTGGCACTCTCCGCATTTATATGAGTGTAATGTTCCGTCATTGCCGGATTACTGTGTCCTGCGGTATCCTGAATGACCGCCAGCGGAGTTCCCTGTCTGGCGTGAATGGATACCCAGGTGTGCCGGAGAGAATGAAACCCCACCTCTACAACTGCCCGACAGCCAATGTTGATCTTTTTGTTCCCTTCATATTTATATACAGCGCCGGTTCCTTCAGCGTACAACTGCAAACCGCAGTTTTTGAAATGCTTCTGGATCATGTCTGTAATCTTGGTCATGCCCGGACGGTGCATTTTTGCATATTCCGGAAACAAATAACCCGTGTGCTGTTCAGCTGGTATTGCACACAGTTCATTGAACAGAGGAGCGGGGATACCGATCTGCACTGTTTTGCGGCTGCGGGTTGCGGTCTTTCTGGGAATACGCTTGATAATTCGCTCCACCAAGTCAATTTCTGACCATTTGAGCGTAACGCAATCTCCCAGACGCAAGCCTGTAAAGATGCCAACCATAAAAAGCAGCCGCAGATCCCCTGTTGCTGTATTGATGACTTTTGTCAGTTCTTCAATCGTCAGTTCCCGGTGGCTGTGCTGATTCAGTGCCCGACGTTCAATATTATCAAATGGATTTGAGGTAATCTTGGCTGGCTTTGCCAGAACCTTGAACATGTAACGCAGGAACTGAAGATATTTATTAAAGGTATTATTGCTGAGGTTTTCAACCGTGATGCAGTCATTCAGAAACTTTCCTGCATCTTCCTCGGTTACATCACGCAAATATACAAACTTCCGATCCTGCTTTGCCATCCACGCGGTGAATGCGCCCCAGTGACTGTGATAATTCTGCATCGTAACTTCAGCAGGGCGGTGGCGATTGGGAGCCGCAACATAAGCATTCCATGCGTCTTCTATTTTCAGAGGGGGATTTTTTTCTTCTTCCCTGCGGGCAACTGCAGCCTGCTGCCTGATCTTGGCTTTTGCCAGACGGTTCAACTGTGCTTCGGCGATAACAGTATCGTTCTGACTCAGGAACGGCATACGGATTTCCCTCTGCCGCTGTTGAGCCTCTTCCAAAGTCAATACGGGTTCTCCGGTCTCCGGATTTCGCAGCACCTCTCTGTAACGTTTGTTATCGACACGGTGATCGAGAATGAACACGCAGCCGGGTATCTTGCTGGTTATGGGTACAATCTTGCCACCGGGGGCTCTTTTATAAAGATGCCCCAAGCCCTTCTTCGGAATAGAACTTTTTTGGCGAGCCATGGCTGAATCTCCTTTATCAATTACACTATATTACTATCTTTGCCGATAATATACATCCAAAAGATGAAAAGTGCAAATGTTGCCACGAACTTGCCACAAGTTTTGCGTTTTTCTGCTTAAACGAGCAGACTTAAAATCTGCTTCCGCAAGGAGTACGGGTTCGAGCCCCGTTCCGGATACCATATTTTTTTGTAAATCAGGGATGTTGGTTATGACTGCAATTATTGTATTCTGTGTGCTGTCGGTGTTGTTGGTCACGGGAAAAGTTCTGCGCGTTTTTATTCCGGTGCTTCAGCGGTGTTATCTGCCGAGTTCGGTTATCGGTGGAGCTGTCGGATTGGTGATATTTCAATGTTTCCCTGAGTTTCTTCCGGCAGAGTGCATTGCCGCAGTGGGAAAAATCCCCGGATTTATGATCAACGTCGTTTTTGCCACGCTCTTTCTGGGGGTGGTGACGCCGCCGTTGAAGAAGGTTTTTCAAGTTGCGTTCCCGCAGTTGTGCTTCGGGCAGATATTGGCGTGGGGACAGTATGTTATCGGCTT
Source organism: Lentisphaeria bacterium (assembly GCA_017462015.1). Taxonomy (GTDB): domain Bacteria; phylum Verrucomicrobiota; class Lentisphaeria; order Victivallales; family Victivallaceae; genus UBA1784. Next base: position 2,661 of record JAFTRX010000052.1, on the reverse strand, counting down.
TGCGCTGGTGGGTTTTGTGCTGATACCGTTGTTTGGAGTGAATCCCGGATTCGGAAATCTGCTGGAAATCGGATTTCAGGGCGGTCACGGAACCGTCAGCGGCATGGCGGAAAGTTTCCGGAGCTTCAACTGGGAAGATGGTATCGCGCTTGGATACACGGTCGCCACTGCCGGAATGTTGGTCGGGGTGATGATCGGTGTGCTGCTGGTGAATTGGGCAGGGCGCAAGGGATATGTGAAGAATATCCGGCGCTTTGACGATCAGAACCAGCTTCAGCAGCGGGGAATTTATCATCATGAAGAGCGTCCGATTGCGGGATGGCAGACGGTGTATTGTGATTCCATCGACAGTCTGGCGTGGCATATTTCTCTGGTCGGTATTGCGATTTTGATCGGGTTTGCCATTCAGAAAGGTTTGCAGGTCGCGGAGGTGAAATGTTTTCCGGACAGCGCGTTGCGGATATTCAAAGGTTTTCCGCTGTTTCCGTTCTGCATGATCGGCGGATTGCTCATTCAGAAGGTGGCGCAGGGATGCCGGTTCAATTCGCTGATCGACCACGGACAGATGCAGCGTCTGGCGGGAGCCGCGCTGGATTTTCTGGTGGTGGCGGCAATGGCGACGATCAAACTTTCCGTGGTATTGCAGAATTGGCAGGGGTTGATTATATTGATCGTACTGGGAACAGTCTTTGCGATTTTTATGGTGGTAGTTGTTGCGCCGAAGTTGTTCAAAGAATCGTGGTTTGAATGTGCGATCGCGGACTTCGGACAGGCGACCGGGGTTACTGCCACCGGATTGCTGTTATTGCGGGCGGTCGATCCGGAATCCAAAACCTGTGCGGCGCAGGCATTCGGTTATAAACAGCTGCTGCATGAACCGGTCATGGGAGGCGGATTGTGGACGGCATTGGCGCTGACCTTGCTGTATAAGCTGGGATGGCAGACCATGCTGATTATATCCGGAAGCATGCTGGCAGTATGGATCGTCATTGCTGTTATCGTCTGCCGGAAGCGGTAAGACGGGAGGATGAGCGCGGATAGTGCGTAATTTTCCATAACGCTCCTTGACAAATACTTGATAGTATAATATATTATAGCGGACAGACACAGTCCGCTATTATTTTTTATATTTAAAAAAAGTGGGGGGAATCATTATGAAAAAAGTATTGACCGCGTTGTTGTTGTCAATGGTGTGTTTCTGCATTTGCGCCGGGGAAAACTGGCGGCAGGGACCGGACAGCAGGTGGCTGGTAAAATTGGAACCGGCACTGGAAAAAGCCAAGAGAGAAAACAAGTTTGTTTTTATCTTGCAGACGGGTTCTGACTGGTGCGGTTTTTGCGTAGCATTGTATAAAAGGGTGTTTACGCAGAAGGCTTTTTCCGATTTGGCGAAGAAGCATTTGGTGCTGGTTTATCTGGATTTTCCCCGGAAGGCGGAGATGCCGCAGGAGCAGAAGGATTACAACCGCTCTATCGTCCGGAAATACCGTTTCCCCGGAGGTTATCCGCAAGCGGTGGTGTTAAATTCTGACGGCAAAAAGGTGGCATCCTGTTCCGGGTACAGCGCGGAAGCATTGTATGTCAGCAGATTGTACCAGCAGCTCAAACTTGAAGGTTGCCCCAAATTTCCGGCGCGGGTCGAACTGTTTGTAAGCGGCAGCCGTAAATTTAGCGCTAAAGGACGCAAAAAAGCGCGTGACCGGAAATGCCAGAACGCCAGTGGCAAAGCGCAAGTTGAAATCATCGGCTGGGGAACTTCTCCGGATGCGGTCGACCGACCGTTTTCAGCGGCGGAAAAGATAGCGGTTGCCCCCGGAAAAAGGGTGTTTTTCAAGGTGCGTTACGATTTGCCCAAAAACTGTCAGGCGGAACTTTCCATCACCGATAGCGATGACAACAAGTGGCACGGAGAGAAGAGAGTCAACCGGAGTGGAACTTATATTTTCAGTACAGTTGCCCCGGATAGAAAAGGCGCATGGGCATCTTTCAGCAACGGATTCAAAGTCCGTATCACTCCTGCCGGTGCAAAGAGCCGGGGTGCACAGGGGACGCTCCTTTGTTCGATTGATTTGGATATGTCACTTTTGAGTGAGAAGGAACGCGAGGCATTGACCCGGAGACATAACAAAACCCGGGCGAAGTTTCAGAATTCCCGGTTTGAGATCGTCGGATGGGGATACAACCGGAACGCGGATCAGAAGTATACTCCGGGCGAGACTATCCGGGTTGAAAGACGTAAAATGGTATGTTTGAAAATACGTTACAATCTCCCCGGTAAAGCCGCTATTAAGGCAAAGCTGCCCCGGGTATACGGCGGTTATTCCACGCCGGTATTGAGTCCTGCATCCGGAGAGATTATCCGCTATTTCCAGTTCTTCCGTAAAGGAAAAACGGACAAAATGCTGATTTCGATACGTCCCCGGAATTCCGAATTCTTTGAAGATATGTTCACTGTTCCGTGCGACATCATTTGTGAGTAGCGGTCTTTTTTTATAATGCTCTATTCCCATTCAGAGGAGATAATATTTTTTTTCAATAACTGCATTGTCATTTAAGTTATGCCGTGACAACGGAGAAAACAAAATACTTCGCTTTTTTTGAAAAGGGATGAGGGTTCGGGAGAAGGGAAAAACTTTTTTTCACGTGAAAAAAAGTTTTTCC
>JAFTRX010000051.1 GCA_017462015.1 Lentisphaeria bacterium | reverse complement strand
TAATGTGAGTTTTTTCAAGGCGAAGCTGAGGGACCCGTCTCCGCTGAAGCTCCGCCGTGGCAAGGTGTGAAGATGCTTGTCGCGGCGTAATGTAATGAAGCCGGAAGTCCGCAGAAAAGGCTCGCAGGAACAAGCGAGATTACCGCCGGTTACAATACGCCCTTGGTTGACAACACACCCTTGACGCGGCTGTCGTATTGGGTTGCCTGATCGAGGGCTTTTGCCAAACCTTTGAACATCGCTTCAAAGAGGTGATGCGTTTCGGCGGAAGCCAGCATCTTGAAGTGGAGGTTGAGACCGCACTTCATGCAGAAACCCTGGAAAAATTCATGGAACAACCGGGCATCAATATCTTTGACGTAAGGCGCCGGAGGGGTGACATCATAATAGAGGCCGGATCTGCCGGAAATATCCAGCGCGACCAGCACCAGTGTTTCGTCCATGGGCAGAAGGAAGTTGCCGTAACGGCGGATACCGGCCTTGTCACCGACAGCTTGGGCAAATGCTTCGCCCATTGCCAGTCCGAGATCTTCCATTGTGTGATGATAATCAACTTCCAAATCACCTTTAGCGCAAATTTCGAGATCAAAAAATCCGTGTTTGGCAAAGAGGGTCAGCATATGATCCATGAACGGGATGCCGGTGGAAATATTGCTTTTGCCTTCACCGTCAAGGTTGATGGTGATTTTAATGTCGGTTTCGCCGGTAACGCGGGAGATAGTACCGATTCTGCTCATTGTGATAACTCCTTAAGTATCAAAGTTTGCCCAACAATTTCAGAGCGTTGTCCCTGCCGAGGCGGCGGAGTTCATCGCAACTGAGGAAATCCAGTGAATCAAGAAACGCCATGCACATAGCCATGGTGGAAGCAGAACCTGCCAGACATTTACGTTCCGGGATGTGGAGCTTGCCGTTGGCTTCCAGAACCGCTTCAACTCCGAGAGTTACATATTTTCCCGGAGTCAGACCGGTGGGACTGGAGGCATCACTGGTGACGATGACATTATCCACGCCCTTGGTGCGGACGATGATTTTGACCAGTTCACCGGGAAGATGGTGGCCGTCGGTGATGATCATTGCCGTAAGACGTTCTTCGGCAAGACCTGCCCAGACCGGATTGTTGTGACGGTCGAGCAGATTGGGGCAGCCGTTACCGAGATGGGTAAGCAGTTCAGCACCGGCATCGGCAGCGGCTCTGACCTGAGCATAATTTGCCATGTGGTGACCGACGCTGACGTGGACGCCGCACTCTTTGAGCCGGGCCACCGCTTCGGGGGCGTTTTCCGCATCAGCGCCCAGAGTGACAATGGAAACAAAGCCGGGGGCGCTGGCAAGAAGTTTATCCACATTGGCGACGGAGGGAGTCAAGGTCCAATCGGGATTGTGAGCGCCGACGGCACCGGGGACGTTGGAAATGAAGGGGCCTTCGTAGTGAAGTCCGGGGATATTTTTCTGCAAACCGTATTTTGCCACGGCATTCTGGATCAATTCACCGTTGCGCTGAAAAACTTCCAGCGGACGGGTGATGATGACCGGACAGAACATCTCAGTTCCGTCGGCGATAAGAGCCTCCGCAGAGCGGATAAAATCCTCTGTTGTCAATTCCGGATCGCTGTAATCCACGCCTTTATGTCCATTGACCTGAAGGTCCACCCAACCGGGATTATTCATTTTAACATCCTTTCGCGTTTGATTGAAAACATACTTTACAAAATATAGCACACATTCCGGGAAATACCACTGGCAACCGGAAAATTTCACGCCAGCGCGGAGCGGATATTCTCTTCGTCCTCCCAGACTTTCGCTGTGCATGCCGCATCAAACGCACCTGCGGCCAGAAGCTCCGCATAAGATCCCGAGCTGTCATCGCCGAATTTCAGAGTGATCTGTCCGGCATCCACGCCGGAAACAGAGACACTGTTTTCACCGTCACAGTACGACAATGTGTCCGCGTTCCATTTTTCCGCACTGCCGGAAACGAACCACAAAGTCACCATACCATCAGCAAGCTGTTCGACACTATCATTACCCCAGTTTTCTCCGAAGCAGAAGATATCGTTACCGCCGCCGCCATGCATTGAATCATCACCGCTGCCGCCAGTAAAACGGTCATCTCCGGCACCGCCGACCATGCGGTCATTTCCGGCATCGCCGAAAAGAGTGCTTGCCGCGCCGCTGCTCCAGATGGTATCGCTGCCGTCACCGCCGTAAACGGTCACACCGCAGGAATATTCAAATTGCGTTCCGGTCAGATCGACGATATCATCTCCGGCACCGGCGCGTATTTCGTCAATACCGTTCACCCGGCATTGCATCTCCGGAAGCCCGTCCGGCAGCGCAGTATAAATGTCTTCCGCAAAAATCGCATCTCCGGCAGCCCTGTCGCTCAACACCAATACTGCACGGTCCGATGAACCGGCAACAATATCAGTAAAACGCGCCTTGCCCTTCAACACAACCAGTTCCCCGGTTCCGTCCCAGCTTCCGCCATGTCCGGTGTGGCAGGCATAAAAACCAGTTTGCCAACATTCATATTCCGTATCGGAGAAAAAGAGGTCGTCACAACCATTGGCAGTGGAAGCAAACAATTCTTCTTTGTTGGATTTGCCGGGAATCACGACCGGCTCACCGGAAACAGCTTCATCCTCTCCTGAGACCGCGACCTGCCAATCATAAGTACCTGATTGCCAGTTGAAAATATCCAGTTGAGCTGACTTCACTTCGAACGCTGCACCGGCATCAGTACGGTCAAAAATTTTCACCGTATAGCCGTCCTCGCTGTAAACATCCTGCCAGCGCAAACCACTGTCTGTCACCGTCAAATTTCCCAACTCCGGTTTAAGCAGTGTCAGCTTGCGGGATTGGGAATTGTTGCTTTCATTGCTCTCAACGACACTGTCATCATCATCGGCTTTCACCCGGATGTCATAAGTTCCAACCGGCAGTGTTCCGGCGGCAAGGGTGTAACTTCCGGAAAAAGTTTTTCCATTTCCCAACGCATCAACAACAACCGTCCCCACCCGGGTCAAATCACGATAGATGCCAACGGTAAAACTTTCCGCCGCAGCAGTACCGGTGTTCGCTATGGCAAAAGAGATGACCACATCGTCACCGATCGTCTCTCCGCTGACGGACAGACTGCTTACGGTCAAATCCGGTTTGCCGGTGGCAGAGACAGTAAGCGTATGCGTGATGACATTATTACTCTCATTCAACTCACTGACGGTATTATTTTCATCCAGCACCAGACGGAAGTTGTGGATACCGGCAGAAAGAGAAGGCAGCGTGATGTTTGCAGTACTGTAAGAATTTACCGACAGCGCAGGAATATTTATCGTATAAATTCTGCTGCTGCCGTCATAAAGATAACAAACCGTCTTACCGGAAGCGGTATACCCGGAGTTGGTGACGGTGAAACTTAATTTCACCGCCTCTTTATCTGTCGCGCTGCTGACCATGGAAAAACTGCTTATTTCCAGTTCAGGAAGCAGTTGTTCCGTCTGTTCCGGGTCAAAGACCACGGTGGTCATGCCGCTTATGGAATAATTTTTGCCGCTGTACAAATATGTTCCGTTCCACGTCATCCGGCAATCATTGCGGTAGGTGTCATCAAAGATGATCTCCTGCGTGGAAGCGTTGTAACCGTATGCCAGCACCATGTGACCGTAAGTTCCGCTGCTCATGGAGATCAGCACCGGGCGGCCGGCATCTATTTCCGTTTTTATATCGGCGAAAGTAAAATTACCCTGCTGGTAAGATACGGTGTCTATGGCACTGAGCTTATATCCGCGCGACTCCACATAGAGCGACAATCCATATTTGAAGTCGATATATTTTATGGGGACCGCCGTACCGTCGATGATATCTGTCTGCGAAGATTGGGAGATCACCGCCAGTGTTCCAAAGTAGTGACTGGTAGCCAAATCACCGTTATCGCGCCAATACTGCCCGGTTCCAAGATAATCGGCAAGGCAGTCCCACGCGGAAATATTCAAACCGTTACCGGGATCACCGCCAATAAAAGAGTACGTTTTTTCTCCGGCAGGACTCTGATTGTAAAAGCGGTCAAGATAACCTGAAGAGGCAATAAATTGCGCCAGTACCGATTGGTCGCTCATATCATAGATGTTTCCGTCACCGGTCCCCCGGGAGTTGACACTGATACTCCCGGAGATAAGGTTGGACATATCATGCCCCTGATAACCGTAAAGGTCATAATATCCGAGCAACATTCCGACCGCAGTTGCAACACAGCCGTACATATACTCTGCCTGCGGCACAGCATACATCAAGGTCACATCTCCGGCAAGATCTTCCACATTCCCGGAGACGGAAAAACTCTCTTCCATCAATAAATCACATTTGACATCCACTGCAAAGCTGTCTGATGGAAGAGCACTCATTTTTCAACCTCCGTTTTTCAATCGTTACCTTTGAACGTCGGGATTTTTTTGATCGTGGTGATGACCTGCTCTGCCGAAATAAGTTTGGAGCACTCAAAGTGGCGGTCAGTTCCTTTGTGGCGCGGACACCAGAGGAAATCGAAGTGATCGAAGTCCAATCTCATATCGTTCCAGCAGCTGTGGCAGGTGTGATAATTGATTACCCGGTAAGGTGTTTCAAATTCATTCGTGGGATGGGTAAAACCGGAGATCATCACCACCGGCACTTTGCAGCACCACGCCAGCCAGCTCAATCCGGAACTCAAACCGATGAAGAAATCGGCATCTTTGATCAGATTTATCCGCTCCTGCAAGGGGATATCTCCGGTGAAATCTTCTGCGCCGTAAGGAATGAAGTTCCAGTTGAGTCCGGTTCCGTGAACTCTCTCTTTGTCGATGCAAAGCACCCGGTAACCGTTATCTTTCAGGAATTTCACCACCGATATCCAGCCGAGAGGATTGTTCCAGTACTTCGCCTGACTGGAACTCTGCGCGGCGATACAGACATATTTTTCTTTGATCTGCCGGGGGGCGGACAAGTTGACACGGGGCGGGATGTCTGCCGGATCGACTCCGAGGATATATCCGGCAGTGCGGTGCAGACCGATATAACGGAAGTCGATCGGCTGATGGTCGACGTCACCCCGGAAAAAGAGTCCCATGTAATAGCAGGCGTAAGGTTTGTAATTTTTGGTCTCTTCCGTGGTGATGAAGGTGATATCCGGATACTGCTCTTTGACGATATCCGCGATCCACGGAGTCATTACACAGATGAGTTTACAGCCGTGCTTCTGCTGGAAGCGTTCCACATAACTGAACCAGCCGATACTGTCTCCCAATGTTCCCACAGGGAGCTGGATCATCACCTCTTTGTCTTTGCAATCGTAATCGTGAGTGAAGATAGGTTCTTTGCCGCCCTTCTCATGGATGATCAGACGGAAACGGATGTAGAATTTCTTGACACTGGTCACATACGCTCCCGGCACAGTGTCGGCACTGTAAAGGATGATGCCGGTATCGATGTCGGTAAAGGTGACATGATATTCTTTACCATTGTGCGGAAAGAGGATGCGGATACCGTCATTGAAGTCGAATCTGATACCTTCGACCGCTTCCAGTGTCGGTATCTGCGGGATCTCTCCGTAGATGCTGGGCTGTTTGGGCTGCTCCGGTGCCGGAGCGGGCGCCGGTGCCGGAGCGGCCGCCGGTGCGGGATTGATACCGATGGAAATATCGTTAGCGGGCAAAGTATTGATCGTAAAATTTTCCTGCATTTTTGAAATACCCCATTTTTATTGACTGATATGCATACACCGGAAAATCAAGCAAATTGCTCCCGGTACACTATAATATAACGGTTCTTTTTCATAATGCAAATTCCGGCACAGAAAAAATCGGTGGAAATCGACCGGGAAAAACTTGACAGAAAGCACTTTTTGCTGTAAATTATACAGAATAACATCGTTAACGCTATTTTCAGAAAGGATTTCTTTATGGCTGTCAACAATTATTCCTGCCGCAGTCTGGTGGATAAGATCGGCAAAGCTCCGTCCGAGTTTACCAAAAAAGATATCATCGATTTGGTGATCTCCGAAAACATCCGTCACATCAACTTCCAGTATCCCGCCGGTGACGGCAGACTCAAAACCTTGAACTTCGTCATCAACGATGCCGCTTACCTCGATGAGATCCTCTCCTGCGGTGAACGCGTTGACGGTTCCAGTTTGTTCCCCTTTATCGAAGCCAACAACAGTGACCTCTATGTGGTTCCCCGCTTCCGCACGGCGTACATGGATCCGTTCAGCGAACTGCCGACCTTGAATCTGCTCTGCTCCTTCTTCAACAAGGACGGCGAATTTCTGGCAAGCTCCCCGGAATACACTCTGCACAAAGCATGCGAAGCGTTCCGCAAAGCCACCGGCATGGAATTTCAGGCAATGGGCGAACTTGAGTACTACGTCATCGCGCCCGATGATGAGTGCTTCCCCGCTGTCGACCAGAAGGGTTATCATGAATCCGCCCCCTACGCCAAGTTCGGCGAATTCCGTCAGCTGTGCATGAACTACATCGCCCAGGCCGGCGGTCTGATCAAATACGGTCACTCCGAAGTCGGTAACTTCACCCTTGACGGCATGGTTTACGAACAGAACGAAATCGAATTCCTCCCGGTCAACGCTGAAGAAGCCGCCGAACAGCTGATGATCGCCAAGTGGATCATCCGCAATCTGGCTTACCAGAGCGGTCTGGATGTCACCTTCGCGCCCAAAATCACCGTCGGCAAAGCCGGTTCCGGTATGCACATCCACTTCCGGGTGGTCAAGGACGGCATCAACCAGATGCTCAAAGACGGTGAACTTTCCGATGATGCCAAACGCGCCATCGCCGGTCTGATGCTGATGGCTCCGTCCATCACCGCTTTCGGCAACACCAACCCGACCAGCTACTTCCGTCTGGTTCCCCATCAGGAAGCTCCGACCAACGTCTGCTGGGGCGACCGCAACCGCTCCGTGCTGGTGCGCGTGCCGCTCGGCTGGACGAGCAAGAAAGATTTGTGCAGTCAGGCGAACCCCGGCGAAACTTCCGCCGCCTACGATACCAGCCAGAAGCAGACTGTGGAAATGCGTTCTCCGGACGGTTCTGCCAACGTCTATCTGCTCCTTGCCGGTCTGGCAGTTGCCTGCCGTTACGGTTTTGAGCGCGCCGATGCGCTGGAGATCGCCAAAAATACCTACGTCAACGTCAACATCCACAAGGATGAAAACAAAGATATCCTCGATCGCTTGAGCGTGCTGCCCGACAGCTGCGCCGCTTCCGCCGAATGTCTGGAAGCCCAGCGCGCCGTCTATGAAGCTGAAGGCGTTTTTGCTCCGGCGATGCTGGACGGCATCATTGCCGGTCTGAAAGCCTTTGAGGACCGCACTCTCCGTCAGGACATCGGCAGCGACCAGAACGAAATTCTGGCGCTGGTGAAAAAATATTTCCACTGCGGTTAAGAATTACCGCGATTTGGCAGAAGCTCCCGGAAAAGGAGCTTCTGCCGGATAATCAGACTTATCACGAAATAAAACTTGTCCCAAAACTAAAAAATAAATTATGGAGAAAAAAATGGGAGATTTCACCGTAAACTGTCCGCAGTGCAGGGAAAATTTGATGGTTTCGACCGATTTTATCGGACAGGATGTCAGTTGCCCGGCGTGTAATTTTGTATTCAAAGTCAATGCTCCCGATGCTCCCGTTCCGCCGCAACCGCAGATGCCGGTTCCGCCGATGCCCCCGCAACCTCAAATGGCTCCCGGTGCTCCCATTCCGCCGCAGATGGCTCCCGGTATGATGCCCGGCGCTCCCATTCCGCCGCAAACAAATGCCGGAACAAATTTGAGCAAAGACCTTTTTTCTGTTTCTACTTTTGTCGCACTTGGAGCACTTGCAATCGCAGTGGTTGCCCTGGTTTGCAATCTGTTTTTCTCTGGTCCTGACACCATCTCTTTTCAAGACACTCCGGAAGATGCAGTTGAAGAAGTCCTGCGTTTCAGATTCAAAACATATAAGAAAGATAAATATGATTGGCGCAAAAATGGCTCGGAAGTTCTCGACAGTTTGGAAATCAAAGAGACCAAACTCAATGGAAACTTCGCGGTGGTGTTTTATCAGTTGAGCCGAGGGGCAATGACCTATCATGCCGCAATGTGGCTGAAGAAAAACAACGACGGATACTGGGTGTCCTGCGATTCCAGCGATGCCAAACGGGAAGTCGCGGAACGTTGGGTTGATGAAATGAAATCACGCGTTTCCGATTGGGGACGCCAAGACAGCAATTCTCTCGACAAACTGGTTGAATAACTCCTCCTGCACATTACCAAAATCAAACGGAACAGGATAAAATTATGGATGAATTTACGATAAATTGCCCCCAGTGTCAAGGGCAGTTGCAGGTTTCGTCAGAATTGATTGGACAGAATGTCAGTTGCCCTTTCTGTAATCATGTCTTTCAGATAAATCAACCGCAAGTGCAACAGCCGATGCCCACCGCTTTGCAACAGCAGCCGTTTCCATCCAATGCCGCCGGGACTGGCTGTAAGTTGCCGAAATTGAACTTTATTGCATTGGGTATTGCGGCATTGGCGTTGATTATTACGATAGTATCGTTCTTTGTCGGCGGTGAACCGCAGCTGAAATTCTCCGATGATCCGGAGAAAGCCATGATCGAATATTGGAGTTTTTTGTTTAAATCCGTTGGCGCAGATAGTGTCGGCAACAATGTTACCTACTTCTCACAAAAGTACGGCAAAGAATATGTCAGCAACATGAAAGCTGTGGAAATCAAAACCAATGGCAACTATGCCATTGTATTTTGCAAAACCAGTTTTGACGGTAAAGAAAAACGGATTTGGGGACTCTTGCGCAAAAACTCTGACGGATATTGGATCGCCTCGAATATTAAAGACGCCAAAAAGGAGATATCATCATCCTGGTGCGATGAAATGGAACGCAGAGCAAAAGAATTCATGGGTAATTATGGTATCGACTTTAATAATGACATCTGATTGTTAATCGCGGTTTGCAGTCAATATTCAGCTCCCGTATTGACGGGAGCTGTTTTGTTTTAACTTCAACGCAAAAACAATGATACCGCCGCAGGGTTGTATTAAAACTGCGTTGTCAATTTAAGTTATGCCGCGACAACGGAGCGGCAAAATACTTCGCTTTTCTTGAAAAGGGATGAGGGTTCGGGAGAAGGGAAAAACTTCTTTTCCCGTGAAAAGAAGTTTTTCCCTTCTCCTGAGCAATCTCCCCTTATCGAGAACATAACGTTAAAAAGTAGGATATAATATGAAAAAATTATGGGGTTCAATGGCAATGATCTTTGCCACGGTGATCTGGGGATTGGCATTTTCCGCCCAGAGCCGGGGGATGAAGTTTGTCGATCCGATGTTGTTTACAGCGCTGCGGTCACTCACAGCGATCCCGGCACTGGCGTTGGTGGTCATGGTCATCGATTTTGTCCGTTTCCGGAAAGTTTCGTTGTGGGGAGAGGCAAAAACGCCGCAGCAGAAAAAAGATTTACTCATCGGCGGGACGTGGTGCGGAGTGATCCTTGCTGCCGCCAGCGTGTTTCAGCAGGCGGGGCTGCTTTACACTTCCGCCGGCAAAACGGGATTTCTCACCGCACTGTATATAGTCATTGTTCCGGTGCTGGGAATATTTTTCAAGCGCAAAACGTCGTTTGTAATGTGGCTGGCGGTCGCGATGGGGCTGGGAGGAGCATATCTGCTCTGCGGCGGTATCGGAAATATCGGCGCGGGCGAATGGTTTGTCATCACATGCGCGCTGTTGTATTCGTTTCATATTATGGTGATCGATCGGTATGCCGCAAAGTGTGATTGTGTCCGGTTGTCAACGGTGCAGTTTGCCGTAACGGCAACGATAACGCTGCTGGCGGCGGCGATCTTCAGCAACAACTGGCAGTGGGACAAAATAACCGGCGCCTTGCCGTTCTGGCTCTTTTGCGGAATCGGTTCCAGTGCGATAGCATTTACCTTGCAGATGGTGGCGCAGAAATATCTCCATCCGGTAACAGCAACACTGCTGATGAGTCTGGAATCAGTTTTTGCCGTTCTTGGCGGATGGATATTCCTGAAAGAGGTAATGTCGCCACGGGAATTTTCCGGTTGCGCCGTCATCTTGCTGGCGATCATCATCTCACAACTGAAAAGTAAAGAATAACTCCAAAAAATCTCCCTGCGGCGGCGGGAGAGCCGCCTCGCCGCTCGTGCTTCGCACTCGGCGGTTGCAGTCGATTTTCCGGAGACCTCGCTCTGCGGCATTCCGCAGGCTTTCGCCTTGCTCGTGCCTTGAGAATGGTAGTTAGTGAAT
>JAFTRX010000050.1 GCA_017462015.1 Lentisphaeria bacterium | reverse complement strand
GTAACGGAGCGTGCGAAGGATGCCTGGAAATTTATCCTCAATAGCTTTAGCGGAGGAGGAAGCCTTGGCGACGGAGGGCTATACGGCACAGAACAGGAGAAAAACATGTTCTACACATACATTTTGCGCAGCATCTCCCACTTGGAACAGCGTTATATTGGCAGTACAAGTGATCTAAAATCCCGCCTTGCTATCCGTAGATTTTTTTTGCTTGCAAAAAATAAGCGGAGTGTAACGGAGCGTGCGAAGGATGCCCTCCATAGCTCGCAGAGCGACGGAGGGCTATACGGCACAGAACAGGAGAAAAACATGTTCTACGCATACATTTTGCGCAGCACCTCTCACCCGGAACAGCGTTATATTGGCAGAACAAGTGATCTAAAATCCCGTCTTGCCAAACATAACGCTGATGAAGTACCTCATACCTCAAAGTTCAAACCATGGAAACTGGAAGTTTATATTGCCTTTGAAACAAAGGAAAAAGCCACCGCATTTGAAGCCTATCTCAAAACCGGTTCCGGTCACGCCTTCGCCAAGCGTCACTTCTAAAAAAACGCATTTCTTATCGCACACCCGCCCCGCTTGAAATAAGTCGAAACCTCTAAAATCGCCGTTTTCAATAACTTTTACAGATTCAGAGGGGGACGAGAGTGCGCTCTCAAATCCCCCTCAAACCAAAAGTTGAGTTTGCTTAACTCTATACATACCATTTTTTAATTCTGCGAACTTGCATCCTCACGGCAGGAATAATCTCCGCTGCTCTTCCCAGCTTTCCGGAATTCCCTTACGATATCCAAGGTAAGAGTTGACGGTTGGCGGTTTTCCCATATCAACTTTACAATATCCGGCGCAAGGTTCGCCAATTTAAGTGTTCTGCCAAGATATGAGCGATCCATTTTGAGCTTTTCTGCGATTTCATTCATTGTAGCTGCTTTCCCGGAAGTCAACAGTGCCATCCCCTGATGGGCTTGCAGAATTGCCGCTTTCAAGGGGGGTCATCGGCTGTTCCGGAGTATCATCGCTTTCCACTTGGATTTCCAGTTTACCGCTTGAACGGCGCAACAGACAAGGTACTGTAACAACACACTCCAACTGCTTGCTGCCGTCTGCAATTTCAAAATCTGCCATGTCTCTACAAAGGCAATTGTACATCGGAGTCAGGAATGGCTCTTCAGCGGTGCTGCAATCTGAAAATTTTCGGAGTGACCCCAAAGTTTTCTTTGAACTGTTTGCAAAAATAGTTGCTGTCATAAAATCCGCAGAACAATGCGATCATACTGATTGGGTCATCGCTGTTGATAAGCTGTGCCGCAGCGTTGCGCAACCTGATTTTGATCAGAAATTCCACCGGTGAACAGCCTGTGATATTTTTAAAGTGCCGTTGAAAATTGCGCACGGACATATTGACCGTGCGGGCAAGCGTGTCAAGTTCAATACGTTCCTGAAAATGCTTGTTCATGTAACTTATTGCATCGCCGATTTGAAAACTTACCTGCTTCGTTGTATTTTGAATATTTCCGGCCCGGGACAAGTTTATAATTATCTGCATGAAAAGAGCCATGATACAGAACTGCCGGCCGGGAGTACGGGTATTCAATTCGGCCTCCAGCTTCCTGATAAGCTCCAGCGTTGCTGCTGCTTCTGCATCATTCAGCTTCAACACCGGCTTGGCAGAATTATGATGTTCACCTGCCGCCGGGAAAAATTGCCGGAAAAGCGGGAGATCATAACCGTCAAGTATAAGCAGCGAGAGACGGTTCGGATCATAGATCAAATTGATTATCTCCATCGTTGAAGTATCATCATAGCCATGAACTGCACCGGGATGTATTAGCAAAATATCGCCGCAAGAAACTCTTTCCCGTTGATTTTCAAGAATATGTTCTGCAGATCCGCTTACGATCATTGCAATTTCCGTATAGCGGTGTTCGTGAAACAAACGTGACGGATGCTGCCCAGGAGCCCGGTAGACCACATAAAGAGGCAATTCGTTATCGCTGACGAAATTTTTTATCAGTGATGAATATATTTTTTTCATGTCATTGCTCCGTGTTTGTCGTAAAAATACTATTAAATGGCGAAAAAATCAAGTTTTTTTTCTGCTTTTCTGATATATTTTTTAACAGTTGACGGATATGTTATGGGAAAAACATCGAAACCAACAGTATCAGGAGATCATCAATGAAAAAATTTTTATCGCTCTGCGGCATCGCACTGCTCTGTATCTGCCGTATCTCTGCTGCCCCGGAAACAACCGCAACTGCGGTGCTGATCGATCAAAAGAAGCCGTTTTTTCAAATCGTTCTGCCGGATGAAAAAAGTGCCTATTATGATTTTGCCGCAGAAGAACTCAATTATCATTTAAAAAAATCGACCGGTGTCGCTCTCCCGGTGACGGCTTTCAGTAAGCGTTCCGCTTCTCTGCGTTCCATCTTTCTGGGGATAAAACCTGCCAAGTCCCGGCGGCTGCGCTGGAACAACTTTTACGTCGTCCATTTTGAGGATGGAAATATTTTCATTTACGGCGATGACAGGATCAGCAATTATACCCGCGCTTCCCGCAACTCTTCCTTGCGGCAGGGAACTTTGATGGGGGTTTACGAATTTCTGGAACGTGCTGTCGGCTGTCGCTGGCTGTGGCCGGGAGAACTGGGCGAACATATTCCGTCAAAGCGGCGGATCGCGATAGCTGAACGGGACTTTTACGGTTATCTGCCGCTGCGGATGAATCATTTCCGGATCTTTTCCGCCAGATGCAACGGTTCCGGCTGGAACAATGTGGAAAATTATCATAAATTCATCGCGGCTACCGATCTGTGGCTGCTGCGCAACCGGATGATCAACACCACCTTTTTAAGCGGTGGTCACGCCTTCACCCAATATTGGCAGAAATACAGTAAAACGCATCCGGAATTTTTCAATATGCTCCCGGACGGGACCCGCCGTCCCGACCCGGTCTATGGTTCGTTCCGGACGATCTCCATGTGTGTGACCAATGAAGCGTTCCAAAATCAGGTGGTGAAGGATTTTCTTTCCCGCCCCGGGCTCCGGATCAACGCTACTGAAAATGATACCGATGCCAAATGCTGCTGTGACAAATGTATGGCGGCGGACAATACCGGCGACATCGCCGGACGGCGGGAGCGAGCGAAGAGACGCTTTCAGAATTTTGATACCAAATGGTATGATGAACTGGGTAATCTCTCTGATCGCTATGTGTTGTTCTGCAATGCCGTTCTGGCGAAAGCCCGCAAGCACCGTCCCAATGCGTTCCTTGTCACCTACTTTTATGCAAATTATGCCGATGCTCCGGTCAAACAGCGGGTCGCTCCCGGCGTTATCAGCGGCGTGGTTCCGGAGTTGAGTTTTCCGTGGTCAAAGGAGATGCGTGAACGTTTCCGCCGCCAGTTTGACGGCTGGGCGAAAGCCGGAGCGCAGCAGTATATGCGTCCGAACTACACCTTGTACGGACATAATCTTCCGGTGTTTTATGCCGACCACTTTATCGAAGACTTTGATTTCGCGCTCAAGCGCGGTCTGGTCGGCACGGACTTCGATGCTCTGACCGGGCAATACGCAACTCAGGGATTGAACAATTACAGTATCGTCCGGATGCACACCAAGTCCCGTTTGGGAACGGCGGGGATATTCAATGAATTTTTCCGGTGCTTCGGTGCGGCGGCTCCGGAGATAAAGGAGTACTTCATGCTGTGGAAAAAGATTTCCGATGCGGTCGATTTTGATCCGTCGGCAGGTCATATCGGCTTGAATTACGCCGGATTTGCCAAATTCTACATTTCCGGCCCCCGGATCTTCCCGGACAAAGTTATCAAGCAGGGCTTTGATATCCTCGCCCGGGCGGAGAAGAAGGTGAGAAAACACTCGATCGAAGCCAAACGTATCAAATTTTTGCGCACCGGTTTGCGTCATGCGCAGCTGACCATCCGGGTCGAGAAAATTTTTGCGGCGGAGAAATATTCCAAACGCTTTATTGCAGAACTGGATCAGCTGGATGCTTTCCGCAACTCCATCGAAGCACAACTGGGCAGCGATATGTATTTTCTGCAGTTCTGCGAAAACCGGACCTGGGACCGGGATTTTGTCAAATCCATCCGGTCGGCAGGAGATATTTATCGCGGCAAGTGGTTCATTCTGTTCGATGAGAAAAAAGATGGTGAAAAGTTCTATCTGCAAAAGCCCGACGACCGCTGGAAGCCGGTGAAAGTCGGTCTTGCCTATGAGTTCCAGAGTGCCAACCTTGAGTACCGGGCAAAACACAAAAAAGATTTCAAAAATACCGTGTGGTACAAAACCATCTTTGACGTGCCCGCCGGAAAAAAGGCTGTTTTCACCATCGGAGCCGTCGATGAAGCCTGTCAGGTTTATGTCAATGGCGAACTGCTGGTCGACCGTCCGTTCCCCTACAAGGGCGACAACCAGAGTTATGCCAAGGCGTTTACGGTGGAAATTCCGGCAAAACTGCTGAAGCCCGGTGGCAACGATATGAGTATCAAAGTCATCAACAACTATGGAAAAGGAGGAATTTGGAAAGAGGTCTTTTTCCGGGTTGAGTAAAATTTAAGGAGGATAAAAATGAAGAGACAAAGTTACAAAAAAGAGAGAGAGAGCCGCTGTGACCAACAGGAACAGCAAAATACTTCGCTTTTCTTGAAAAGGGGTAAGGGGTTGGGAGAGGGGAAAAACCTCTTTTCCCGTGAAAAGAAGTTTTTCCCCTCTCCCATAAAGCCTTTCACCCTTATCGAACTTCTGGTCGTGATCGCGATCATCGCCATCCTGGCGGCGATTTTGCTTCCGGCATTGCAGAGTGCCCGGGCGCGGGGAAAGCAGATCAGTTGTCTGAACAACAGCAAGCAGCAGTACATGGTATGGATCGGGTATTCTGCTGATTACGGCGAATGGCTGATGAGCTACCGTATGGAAACCGCAGATCCGAAAACGAAAACGGTTTTTGAACACATGGCGGTAAGAAACGGGGCTAAAGTCAAAGAGGAGTTTGTCCGTTTCGGCAAGTTCTTTGAATGTCCTGCGGACAACAATCAGGGAACCGAAGCCTGGGCGCAGCCTTATCCCGGACAGATGCAATATTCTGCCGGACCGATGTACAACTCCTATGGTTACAACGCTTATTTCTGGTGGTCAACGACCAATCAAAAGCCGTACCATCTCGGAAAATATGTCTGGAAACTCTCCATGATCAAACGCAATCAGGATAAAACCATATTGTTTGCTGACAGCCACACTGCCAACGGTGCGATGTTTTCCGGAGCTGATATTGCCAGCGGTTCCAGAAAACGCCATCCCAACGGTTTCAATGCCAACTTCTTTGACGGCAGCGCCAGAAATTTGATGGAAAACTATCAGGTCACTGCCGATCAGCAACTGTATGTATGGAATGTTACAAGTAATGATGAATTGATGACATTCAGAAATTGAATATGATGTTGAACAGAATTTGGATGCGCTATCCGGGATCAGACGATGCTCCCGGAATTATCTGGTTCCGGTTGAAAAAATATTTCAGCGGGAGTTGTGAATTTGAATACAGCGCCGACGAAACGGCCCAGTTTTTTTGTGACGGCGAACTGGTTGCCGCCGGTCCTGAACGGGGATGTCCCGGATATTGGTACAAACAGCATGTCGCATTGGAACTTGCACCCGGCGAACACACGCTGACCGTCCGGGTGTTGTGCTTCGGGCCGGAGTTGACCGCTCACAATCAAATGTCCGTTCAACATGGTTTTTTCACCACGCTGGAGGGCGACTGGGAGTGTTTCAGGGAGACTGAATGCCGCTTTTTTGCCCCGTGGCCGAATTGGGGCGTTTTTCCCCGTATCGAGGCCGGAGAGGGATTCAACTATGCTGCGGTGAATGGCGGCGGCGGGAATTGGGTCAAACCGGAAAGGTTTGCCGATGACCGGAGCTTGCACGACGGAGAACTGCCGTCATTGCTGGGCGGGGCGATAACTGCGTTTCACCGAGAAGGGGAGCTGCTCAAATTCAATGATTATGTCACCGTCTATCCGGAATATCGCTTTGCCGGTAAAGGAAGTGTTGAAATCCGCTGGGGAGAGACCGGCTATCTCTCATCTGTATTCAGCCGCCATACGTTGAAAGGCGAAAAAGGTATGCGTACCGGAAATTTCCGGGTCGGCGACTTTGATCATTACGAAATTTCCGGAGAAGAAACAGTTATTGCCGATCACCAGTATCGCTGCGGCCGTTATGTGGAATTCCGTTTTACCGGCAGTGTGCGGCTGCTGGAGTGTAAATTCCGTAATGCCGGATATCCCTACAAATTCAAAATTTATCCGGAAATGTTCCCGGAAAAATACCGTGCCGCAATAAAGATGGCAATGCGCACTTTGGAGTGTTGTTCTTACGATACTTTTATGGATTGCCCATACTATGAACGGCTGATGTATATCGGTGATGCCCAGACGGAAGCACTGGCAGCGTATGCCGCCGCAGGCGATGGCAGACTGGCCCGTAAGGCATTGCGTTTCTTTGCACTGTCGCAACGGCCGGACGGCGCGATTCTGGCACGGTATCCCGCCAAAGTGCCGCAGGTGATATCCTCATTTATTCCGGTGTTCATCCTTATGCTGAATGATTATTTTGAATTCAGCGGTGACAGGGAATTTGTCAATGAACTGCTGCCGGCAGCCCGCAAGGCGGCAGAATATATATTGTCCACCCGCCGTGATGACGGATTGATTTATCCGTCGGGCTGGCATTTTATCGATTGGCAATGGCCGTCACACGGGGTGCCTTTCGGTGTTGAAACGGATGGAACCAGCTCCGAGATGAATTTGCTGGCAGCATTGGCGCTGAAGAAACTCAGTCTGCTTGAGAGTGTGTCTGGCAACAGTGAGTCAGCTGCCGGATTTGCTGCTGCGAGCGAAAGCCTGATCGCTGCGGTCAAGCTCTGTTATTACGATGAGCAGCGCCGGATGATCGCAGATGACAAGGCGCACATGTTTTATTCAGAACACGCCCAGATCCTGATGCTGCTGCAGGATGATGGGATGCCTCAGCTGCTGACTGCGCTGGAACGGGATGAATTCAAAACGGTCTGCGGCATCTATTTTTCGCACTACTATCTGGAAGTTTGCCGCAAGTACGGCCTCAAAAAGCTTTTTGAAGCCAGACTTGAACAGTGGAGTGAACTTGCCGCTCTAAATTTGTTGACATTGCCTGAAGAGTTTTCGTTTCCCCGGTCTGACTGTCACGCCTGGGGCAGCCATATTCTGTACCATTTGAATGCGGTCCGCAAAGAGTGGTTTTGAATATTGCAGCCGTTTACTCCGTGAAATTCATTCTTCCCCGTACGCACGGGGGGTGTTTCCCGCCCGGAAAAACCGGGCGGCGTTTCAGAGTTCGGAGTTGTCGCGCTCGCTGAAGTAGTTTTTGAATACGCACCCCAGACGGTTGAGCAAACTGACATGGGAAAATTTGGTAATGACAAGGTGGTCAACTAAAAGCATGTCCATGTTTTCCAAGAAATGCTTGGTGGAACGGGTGGTTTCAAGATCCTTTTCCGAAGGTTTGGCGTTGCCGCTGGGATGGTTGTGAACCAGCAGAACCCCGTGAGCTTTGCAAATCAGGATGCTCCGGGCAAGATGAGGCAAATGGAACAGCACGTTGCCTTTATCACCAGTCCAAACGTCATATTTTACCGCGTAATTTTTCTCATCCATGTAAATTGCAAACAAGCTTTCGCAAGACCAATCCGTAATTTTGGAACGGATAAATTTCAAAGCGGCAGAAGGATTGGCGATAAGGTC
>JAFTRX010000007.1 GCA_017462015.1 Lentisphaeria bacterium | reverse complement strand
TTTTCAAGGCGAAGCTGAGGGACCCGTCTCCGCTGAAGCTCCGCCGTGGCAAGGTGTGAAGATGCTTGTCGCGGCGTAATGTAATGAAGCCGGAAGTCCGCAGAAAAGGCTCGCAGGAACAAGCGAGATTGCCGCCGCAGGAAAAAAAGACCGTCGCAAAACCCAAGTTTTGCAACGGTCTTGATGGTCAGTATACCTCAGTAATCAGCAACCAGCAGACGATACGGTTCGACATCTTCTTCCAAACCGGGGAAACGCTTGCGCGGTTCCGCAAAGCAGTTGTCGTTATCGTCATCGTTGACACTGGAGACTTCGCCGGTGACCACCGGTTTACCGCCGATTTCGGCATAGAAAGTGTGGAACACGCCCGGAGTTAGGGTCAGACTGCATCCCGGCGGAACGATAATGGTACTACCGGAATCGACGGTCAACATTCTGCCGTCCATGGCGACGGAAACTTTACCGCTGCCCGGTTTGCCGTTGTCGTCACTGTGGAGTTTGAATACCAGTTTGCCGCCGCCGCGGTTGATGATATCCTCCTGCTTGCGGTAGTGGCAATGCATGGGAGTGACCTGACCGGGTTTGACGAGCATGATTTTCTCAGCGTAAGGTTTGCTGTACTTTGCCGAATTGGCGATACCGTTGCGCAAGGTAAAAAGCAGCAAACCGCAGTTCAGATAATCATCTGAACCGAAGTCGGTAACGTCCCAACCCAGTTTACAGTCAAAAATTTCTGCACAGCTTTCCCGGTTGGCGGCAAAATCTTCCGCGCTCCAACTGGCGAATTCCGGAAGCAGAAAACCGTAGGAAGCAAAGATACCCTCAGCTTCCTTGATATAAGCGTTGACTTCACTGCGTTTCATTTTTTATCCTCCTGAATTATATCTCTTTTTTTGCAAAAAAACTACGGCGGCGCCTCGTGGGCAATCTTACCGGCAAATCTGCGGACTCATCTTCAGTCGAGGACGTAAGTCCACTCCTTCAGCTTCGCCTTGATTTACCCCCAACCTTGCCTCGCGATGCATCCGCCGGTCGAGTACAGTCTTTTTTTGAACCTGCGGCGGCGCCTCGTGGGCGCTTCTTACCGGCAAATCTGCGGATTCAGTTCTTCTTTAAAAGATGACAGCTTCGCCGTGTTTGGCAGAGAAAGTTTTGCCGCAGGCACATTTGACACTTACGCCGCATTTTTTGTCAGCGTATATATCAAAGACTTTTCCGGCAAGACGGACGTTTTTGAGTTTGATAAAGGAACACTTTTCCGGCAGGGCGGGTTTGACTTCAACAGTGCCATCAATGCGGCAGCGGATGCCGAACATACCGAAGATGATGCTCTGCGCCAGAGCCGCACCCTGGATATCGTTCTGCAACGGGGTGTCGCGGCGGTATTCCGGAACATCAGCACGCTGGGAGTCGCCCCAGTAAGGAAGCATGGAACCCAACCACAACAGAGAGTTGAAGATGGTTTCGGCTTCTTTGCTTTTGCCGCTCTTGTAAAGACGGTCGACGATAGCCGGAGCGAAGCTGATACAGCAGCCGGGGCCGCCGTTGTCGATGTCGCGTTCATCGTAAGCCGGATCCTGTTTGCCCAGCGAGTGGATGCCGTATTCGCCGCGGAATTCCGCCGGATCCATCAAATGTTTGATCAGGGCATTTTCCGATTCTTCAGTCAGAGCCATATCGCCCCAGCCCAGAGCTTTGAACATTTGCATGGTGTAGCGGAAATATTTTTCACCTTTCATATCAATGGCATAGAACCACCCTTCTTTGGCATCAAAAAGCTCATCGTGGATGGCTTTCTTCAACGCCTGGGCGCGGGCAGCGAAATCGACCGGAGTCTTGACGTTGGCGATCTTGCACAGTTCGTCGACCAGATAATAGTTGACACAGCGGCGCAAATTGAGGTCGGGCACGATGCCGTCGTAACGCAGTTCGCGGCGCAATTCAAGGTGATGATTGCCGTCGCCGTAATCGACCAGCACGGCATCTTTGCTGAAATCATCGTGCATGACCGCCTGTTCGATCATGTGTTCGATGATCGGCTTGCCGTTGAGTTCTTCAAAGAGGAAATCTTTGTCGCCGGTCTGGAGGACATAAGCGTGGGTGAGGAAGATGGTCTTTTCCTGGTTGATGGGATAGTAAGGACCGTAGGCGCTGCCGTCTTCCGGAAAGAAGGCAAAGCAGGAAGAGAGGTCGAGCTTCAAATAGGTTTTAAGATGCTCTTTTGCCGCCTGCGGATTGAGCATGCTCCAGAGCCGGTACGGTTCGCCGTAGTTCCACAGATAACAGCAGACACAGCCGCCATTGACGCTGCCGGTGCTGTAATAGGGGTGGTGGAGAAATTCCGGGACATCCCATTCGTTGAGGAGCAAATGCAGCATGGAACGGTTGTAAACTTTGGTGTAGGCATCGTTGTCGGAGGCAAAGGACGGCATTTGGGAAAAAAGTTTTTCCGTGCGTTTGTTCCACCATGCTTTGGTTTCCCGGATCATCTTTTCCGGATCGGCAATGGCAGTTTTGACCAATTTGGAGGCATTGGCTTTCTCATCCATAGCGAAGGCGAAGTAGAAGGTTTTCTTTTCTTTACCTTTGAAGGTGAGGGAAGCCGCATCCAGCACGCCGGAGCAAAGCGGAAGTTTCGGAGTGATTTTCAGAGAAGAAGCAAAAGCGATACGGTCACTTTCGCTGTCGAGCATAAAAATACCGCGATCAAAAGATTGAGTGGTAAAGGGAGCGTGCAGCGGCTTGCCGAACCCCCAGTGTTCCGGACGACCGAGACCGCCGATAAGTTCACACTGCAGCTTCAGAGCGGCATCAGATGCGGAGGTGTTGGTAACTTCCAGTTTCATCACGGCACTGCGGGTTCCGGAAACGAGATAAAAGTTGGAGACGCAGCTCCAGTTGCCGGCGCGGCCCTTGCGGGTGAGGCAGACCGGGGACCATTTGTAATCCACAGCCTTCATTGATTTTTCATTAAAACGCAAATAGAAGCGGAAATCATCGCTGAACATGGGCGGAGCGTACATTCCGCGAATAGCTGCGACATCGGTGAAATAACCGTTCATTGACATGCGGGTGTTGACCAGACCGAGATCCTCCGGTGAGATGATGCAATCCGCCCCCTTGATGGCGAATAATTTGTCGATATTCATTATTTTCTCCATTTACTGCATTCTCCCGGCATCTTGTGTCGGGAGAATTTGGTTGATGCCGTTACGGCAGGATAAGTTTGATAAGAGCGTTGCGGATGGCAAGATAATCCGCCGGACGCTTTTTCGGCATCTTGGCAACAGCGGCAAGTTTAGCTTCCCAGTTGGGATCTTTGCGCGCTTTGAGAGCTTTTTCCGCCTCTTTGTAGTAAAGGTAATCGGTGATGCCGTCACGCATATCTTCCAGACGGATACAGCTTATCGCCTTGAAGAAGTCGCCTTTTTTGCGGACATAGACCAACTGGCAGATACTCTGTTTTTCCGGCGGATAATTGTGTACCGGAGTGCGGGCGGCTGAGCTGTAAGCGTAGCGGTATCCCAACCACTCTCCTGTGACACTGCCAGTCCAGACCTGATAACCGTCCATGCGGTCATTGATCATCACATCCCAGAGATCCATACGTCCGGCAAGACGGACATCGCGTTCCGCCCAGCTGGTACGGTTGGTGTAGCGGGCAAGTTTGACACCGTTCTTCTGCATCCAGCGCAAATCCTTTTCAAAGGCGGGATTGCTCAAGCCGGCGCGGGTGAACGCGATGTACTTGTAATGTTTGGCAAGCGGTTTGATATCGAAGTAATCAGAGCCGCTGGGAATCATGTACAAGGGGATCTGCGGAAC
This sequence comes from Lentisphaeria bacterium, assembly GCA_017462015.1. Classification (GTDB taxonomy): domain Bacteria; phylum Verrucomicrobiota; class Lentisphaeria; order Victivallales; family Victivallaceae; genus UBA1784. The sequence goes on along the minus strand of JAFTRX010000007.1, from coordinate 6,363 downwards.
GCATTTGTGGAGTTTTTCCGCCAGCGGATACTGCCACAAGCTGGTATCTTCGTCACCGGTCTTATAGTAGAAACGGTCAACGGCAAGGCCATTTTCCTGAAGGAAGTTGATGAAAGTCGGGAAAACTTCCGGATAGATGTCCTCCGTACGGGTGGAAAATACCGGTTTCAAACCGTATTCGGCGCAGATCTGGAGACGTTCTGCAAAGTCGCCGAAGTCGCCGTCGATTTTGATTTCACCGGAGAAGTCGATGCCCGGATCGACCATTTTGCTGATGTAGTTTTTGTTGTCTTTGATGTGCGGCGGCGGAACCAGACGTTTGCCGTTGAGATAGATGCGCGGAGTTTCAAAACTGACGTCGGAAACGTAGTGGTCTCGCAGCAGCTTTGCCCAGGCACGACCGGATTTCCCGGGGTAGGGGAGCTGGGTGAATGGGTAGATCCACAACGGATTGGAGCGGCTGTCCGGCAGAACGATGGGCAGCACTTCGCAGGAAACGGGGATGTTGCCGATAGTTTTTCCGTCAGCGCGGACGGCGATTTTGCCGGTGTACTTGCCGGGTTTGGCATCGGCGGAGTTGATAAGAACACGGATCTGGGTGGAAACATATTTTTCCAGAGCGAACGGCTCATCAATATCTTCGACCAGTTCCGGAAGCGGGCGTTTGCTCCAGGTGTTGTAGTAGCCGGGCCACAAATCCTTGTCCGGAGTGAGGAAAAGTATGCGCTGACAGGTGATTTGAGAAGCGGGGATGATGCCGCTCTTGCCGACCAGAGCAGTGGGGCGCAAGGTGATGTTTTTGGCATCCTTGAGCGCAGAAATGAGGAATGCTTTGTGAGCAAATTCATTTACCGCCATGCGATAGGAGAGTTTTGCCGGATCGGTTTTTTTCAACTTGGAGGCAAGCAGCGGGATCTGGAAATCGCGGGCGGCTTCCAGTTCCACAGCTTCATTCCAGTTGGAAAGGAGCAGTGAAGAGGCGCGAACAACTTTGGAAAGCTGTGCCGCAGAAGCATTGGTCGCCGAAACTTTGATGGCATCTTCCAGCGCGCAAAGGCGGTTCTGGTAGTCGATGATATTGGCAGGATTTCCCTGCTTCAATTTTGCCAACGCATCAGCAACAGTGGGAATGTTTTTGAATTGCTGAGATTTTTTGATGGCGGCAGCAGTGGTGTCTTTGAAAGCCTGCGCCGGTTCGCCGATGGTAAGGAAGCCGAAGGCGTTGATTTCATGAAAACCTTTGGTGATGATCGACCAGGCGGAACTTTCGTAGAAGTCGCGCGGGTCGGGCTTGGTTGCCGCTTCTTCCGGGTGACGGGAACGGCAGAAGTTTATACGAATGATCTTATCCTTGGCGGGATCGATGTTGAGTTCGCTCCACGGAAACGCCATCTCCGCACACCAGCCTTTGCTGTGGATGCGGGTGGCGCTCTGCCATTTCATGTTGATATAGCGGTCGCGGTCAAGGGCATCCCAGCGGACGTTGCCCGGAGTGAGAGCAAACTGCCGGTACGCCATGGGGGAGTTGGGATCAGTGACAAAGAGTTCGATGGTTTCGTCCATAAAGACGGTGCTGTCGTCATGGACGTTTTTTGCGCGGAGCTTTTCCGGACGGCCGGGGAGATCCCAGGCGATGTAGAGATTTTTGTCATCGTAAGCAGTCATGACCGTGGTTTTTTCCGGAACGACTTTCCGGTTGACAGTGCGGCGGAAATGGGTAAGTTTCGTCGCACGTTTCCAGGCTCTGTCATTGAGGATACCGTCGATTTTGACGTCAGAGGGGGAAACTTTGACCGCTTTGCCGCCCTGAACGGAGGAGGCAAAGCGGGGACCTGCCGGAGCGGGGGCGGCAGGAGCGGGAACGGCAGGAGTGTTGTCAGAAAGCATGGCATCGAGATTGCCGGCGGCAAGTGCCGCCGAGGCTTTCCTGAATTCAGCTGCGCGTTTTTCCATTTCCAACTGGAGATTGTAGGCATCGCGGGGATGGATGGTTTTGACCATTTTTGCGGTGTAACGCGCCACATCCGCTTTGAACTGCTGGACAAGTTTGGATTTCGTACCGTATTTGGCAATGGCATCGTCCAGAAGTTTTTTGCAGGCGAGGTATTCAGCACGGATGGCGGCAGCGTAGTCAATGCGCTTGTAGTTGGGAATGAGACAGCGCTGCGGTTTGCTTACCGGGGCGCAGACACCTTCCGGAGTATTGCCCCAGATCACCGTCGGAGAAAGTTTGAGACGGGCATTGTCGAAATCGACTTCACCTGCCGCCACCAGAATCATCGCGGAACAGCTGATGGAAGCGGTTTCTTTGCGGATGTTCTGCGGTTCGGACTCAACTTTTACCCAGCCGTTGGAACTTCCGGCGCGGAATCCGGCGTACTGGTGGAAGAGTGACTTGCCTTGGGCATTGGTCTGATTGGTGTTGATGGTGACACCGCGTTCTCCCCGGATGTTGTTGTACTTCGCCATGATGGAGAAGATGTAACGGTGGTTGTGGAGAACATTTTTGCCGGTGACGGAAGCAAAGCCCCAGTAGATGCTTTTACCTTTGTTGAAGTTGATGCAACCAAGATAATGGCGCTGACGCTGGGCTTTTTTGTAGTCGCTTCCATACTGGAACCAGGTGGAATCATAATGGTTGGCGTAGGTGGATACTCCCGTGGGGACACCCCGGGTGCTGTGTTCAAAACCGGGGTTGGTCAGGACGTTTTCTTCCACAACAACGCCATCGGCAACAACGGCGATGTCACATTCGGCATTGCCGTTTGCGCTGATGGTCGCGGTGTAAACACCTGCTTTGCCGGGAACGGGGGCAGGGGCGGAAATGACCTTGACCGCAGGGGAGTTGATTTTCAGGACGATATTTTTCGCCTTCTCCGGGCGGTTGAGGTCGTTGCGCAAATTGATGGTGAGCGTTACTGCTTTACCGGGTTTTGCATTGTGCTGTGAAACGGTAAAGTAACTGCACACCGGATCGACCGGCGCGGCACACAGGGATACTGCTGCCAGAAAGAATGTGAAAATGAGTGATTTCATAGTAAATTATACCATTTCGGATTATCTGTCTTTGCCCCAGGAGTCAAACTGCTTGGTGTGACCGCTGCGCTTTTGCTGCCATGCCCAGTCACCGGTGTCGCCCCAGTGCCAGTCGGTGTAGTCGCCGGAAGTGGCGGTGTTTTCAAACTTGTGGTTTTCAACGTGACCGTCGACAAAAAGCACGTTGGCAGTCGGTTTGGTTTTGCTCTGGTCGTGAGAGCCGACCGTGCCGAAGCCGAGTATGTAACAGCGGAGCATGGCGGCACCGGAGGGACGGACAACTTTGGTCTTTTTAAAGACACCGTTGGATGCGCTCAAGGCGGTGGTCATACCGTAAGTCGTGCCGTAATAACCGACGTTGCTGACGGCGACATTGCGGGGATATGCCATACCTTCGATACCGGCTTTGCAAGTGGTGAGGTTTTCCAGTTTACGATAGTTGTCGGCGGTAAGATCCACCGTGGATGTGCCGAAACCGTTAACGATGTAACCGGCAAGCGGGTTGCGCAAGGCACCCTCCTTGGGGTGTTTGCTTCCGTCTCCTTTGATCCAGTCTTCAGCTCCGCCGAAGCGGGGAAAGAAGTCGAGGTTGTCCTGGATGTACAACTCAAAGGATTTTCCGAGCTGACCGAGTTTGTTCTGACAATCAGTACTGCTGGCGCGCAAGCGGGCGCTCTGCAGAGCGGGCAGCAGCATTGCTGCCAATATCGCTATAATGGCAATAACAACAAGCAATTCGATCAACGTAAAAGATTTTTTCTTCGTGTTCATAAGCTCTGTGTCCTTTTTTTTGTGAGGAAAATTCATAACAGAAGTGGGGAAGAATCACTCTTCTTCCCCTCAATCTGAATTTCATCCTTTTTTGAGCCGCCACATAACAACGGTATTGGCAGTGCCGCCATTGCTGACGATTTCAAAATCACCGAATCCGGCAGGAATCAGTGCGCACTGCAAACGGTCGATGACGGTCTGCTTGGACGGATCCACTTTGGAACGGATGGTGACGGATGTACCGATGGTCAGTGTCGCCGCCAGCAGGTATTTGCCCTGAGTGGAGTGTTCTGCCCGCTTGGCGAAGTGGAGACGCTCAATTTCAAACGGCATCTGCGGCAACGTGGCGAAACGATCCATGGAGTATTCTTTGTTCCAGCTGACCATTTTGGCTTTGGGCTTGAGATGGTCGCGGACGTAGGAGGCGCGGCAGCATTTGTCGATGGAGAAGTAGCGGTCAAGGTGCATCTTCATCGGTTTGCCGGTCATGGTTCCCTTGACATCATCCCAGGTCGGACGCATGAAGTCGTAACCGAAGAAGCTGTATTCACCACCGGCGGCATTACCGCAGGTATCCATTTCCAGAACCATCTGGTTTCCGCCGTGACCGTGGGTCGTTCCTTCGGGAATGAGGAACAAATCACCGACGTTGGTATCCCAGTTGGCGATGAACTCCTGCCAGTTGGGAATGGGTTTCTGCTGATCCCAGCTTTCGCGGCAGAGCTTTTCCCACTCTTCAAGAGAGGCATCTTCAAGGAATCCCATGTGAGTGTTGGCGCCTTCATACGCTTCGACGATGTAGTAGGTTTCGTAACGGCCGAGGGGTTCGTTGAAGTGGCGTTTGACATACTCGGTTCCGGGGTGGTTGTGGATCGGCATGCTGGTACGTTCCGCCGGCTGTTTTTCGGGGAAGTAACCGTCATCGAGCCAGATTTCCACGGGAATCAAGCCGGGATAATTGGCGTTGGAGAAGGCGCCGACCAGCGCATCACCGTGGTGTTTGAGCAGGTTGACGATCGGCATGTCGATGCTGATATCATCGGAAATTTGCACCAGCAGAGCAAGGTCGGCACCAGCGAGGCGGTTCCAGGCGTTGTTCTTGAGTCCGGGGATATCCCAGAGGTCGCGGTAACGGTAGGCGCCCCAGGGACCGGGGGAGTAGGTACGGATCTGCTTGAGCGGCATGGAAGCAAGCTGGGCGAGCATTTCGGAATAGACATCGGCGGGGAAGAGTTTGATATCTTCGGGGTCAATGGCTTCGGCATAGAAGTCGATATTGTCGATGATCAATTCTTTGTGGCGCTGGAGAATGTAGAAGTCGCAGTAGTAGTACTCTTTCCAGCCGTAATCCTTTCTGGCTTCGGCGCTGTCGAAGGGGATCAACGTTCCGGTCCACATCTTCCAGAGCATCGGGTCGGCGGTATGGTCGCAGTAAACGAGAACTGCCGGAACGTTGCTGGCATCGAAGTTGGCACCGGGACCGGCGATGATGACGATATTGCCGCCTTTGGCAGCTGCGGCGATCTCAGCGGAAACTGCAGCAATGGCATCGGCGCTGTTGTAGTCCGCGAGGACTTCACCTTCGTTGACCCGTCCGAAAGCCGGTTCATCGGTGATCCAGGGATGTTTCTGGGCGATGACGGTGGCGGTATCTTTAAAGAAGCGGGAAGCGGAAACGGTTGTCACTTTGCAGGAGGATTTTTTGGCGATGGCAGCACTGAGTTTTTCCGCGATGGCGGCATAATCGACACCGTACCAGCCTTCGAGCTGGATGACCGCACCCTTTGCTGCATCGATTTTGGCTATTGCCGCATCGGCGATGGCGGTGATGGCAGCATCGCTGACGGTGATTTTGCTGAGCATGGCAGCACTCAACGCAACGCGGTTTTCGGCATTCTGACGGTTTTCATAAATAGGCATAATATTTCTCCTTATTTTGAAGGTTTGAACATGTCACTTGTATACTATAACGAACATGTGTGATATTGTCAAGTGTTTTTTGGGGGTATTAATTTTTTTTTACGAAAAAAATCACAGCTGTCCCATAAGAAACGACCTGCGGCGGCGCCTCGTGGGCAATCTTACGGGCAAATCGGCGGACAGCGGCTCGGTTGAGGGCGTGAGCCCACGCCCTCGCCGCTGCCTTGATTTACCCGCAACCTTGCTCCACGATCCATCCGCCGGTCACGAACAGACCATTTTGAACGCAGCTCCACTGGTGGCGCGGCGCATGGCGCACGCGCGTTTTGCTTACGCAAAACAAAATCTGACAAAATCGCTTTTCCCAACTCCAATTTTCTTCCTCTGAAAAAAATTGTTGCCGGCGGATAAGTCTTATAAGTCCTATAAGTCCTATAAGTCCTATATCCGCCAGCTTCGGCTTATGTGCAATCGAGTAGGAGGCTGTCCATTATGTGGACAGCCGTCCTCTCACACCACCGTACGTGCCGTTCGGCATACGGCGGTTCAGTAACTTGAGTGCAGTTCATTATACCGGATGAAGATATCGTCATATCCCATCTGGATAATGCGTTTGTCTGTCAGGGTTTTGCTCAA
>JAFTRX010000049.1 GCA_017462015.1 Lentisphaeria bacterium | reverse complement strand
TCGCAGAGCGACGGCGGATTGTCGCGACTTGGAAAGAACAAGATCACATCCTTACTCGCAAAGCGAGCGCTTCATGTTTGCTGCAGGCAAACGCTTCACATTGCGGAGCAATGCTTCACGCAGGATTTTTCCTGCGCTTCACGGTGGTTTGCATCGCAAACCACCCCCAGCCGCTCCGTTGTCGCGATTGGTATTAAATAAAGGTAAAATCAACATGAATAAATTCTTCTGTCTCTGCTGTGCGCTTCTGCTGATATGCGGCTGCGCGTCCACCAAAACTGAACCCAAAGAAAAAGCTCCGGTACTGGAAAATTTCACTAAAGAGAGTGAAAAACACGCCCTCGCGGTCGCGTCCGCCTTTGCCTCCGGGTTTGAAAAATCTCTCATCTCCGGAGAATTTTCCCACCTTGCCCGGGTTTTCCCTGTCAACTCCAAAAACAAGATGTCACCGGAACATTTTCAAAAACTGCGCGCTGCCATGATGAAACTTTACGGAAAACCGGAAAAACTTGAGTATATCACCTTTTTGAATCAGGGAAAATTCCGGGATTATCTCTGGAAAATAACCTTCTCCGCTCCTCCGAAAAACGCCGCTTCCGCCCCCGGAATCCGCGAAATCCTGCTCTCTGTCCGCGTCTACTGTGAAAACGGCAGCGCCGCCATCTCCGGCTTCTTCTTCCAGAGATTCTGAAAATCTCCGACAATGGCACTCTTCTTCAAAATGGTCTGTCGCGACCGGCGGATGCATCGCGGAGCATCCTCCTTCGCCTCGATGGCTACGGAGGACAGGAGCAAGATTGCCCTGAGAACAAAAAACATCACATCCTCACGCCCGCAAGGGCGCACTTCACACCTTCACATCTTCACGCGCCGAAGGCGCTCTTCACGCAATCAGCGCTCCGCTGATTGCTCCCAATGGCACTCTTCTCTGCCGCAGATCATTTTTTGCGGAATAGCTGCACAGCTATCCCATAAAATCAGCAAAATGCTTGTTTTTTAAATTTTTCGGCGGAAGAAAATTGGAGTTGGAAAAAGTGATTTTGTCAGATTTTGTTTTGCTCAAGCAAAACGCGCGTGCGCGATGCGCCGCGCCACCAGTTGGGAACGTGTTCAAAATGGTCTGTCGCGACCGGCGGATGGATCGCGGAGCAAGGTTGCGGGTAAATCAAAGTGAAGCTGAAGGAGTGGACTATTGTCCTCGACTGAAGCTGAATCTGCCGATTTGCCCGTAAGATTGCCCGCGAGGCGACGCCGCAGGTTGTTTTTGCGGAATAGCTGTGACTTTTTTTTCACACTGCGCCTTGAATAATCTGACAAACGTGATATATTCCTTCAAGTGTTTATATTTATTAACAACGGACAGCAGAAAAATCATGTTTTCCAACCGAAATATTGTCAGTGCAGTGGAGTTCGGCACTTCCAAAGTATGTGTGCTTATCGGTGAAGTCATGTCCAACGGCCGCATGGAGCTTATCGGTCACGGTGAAGTTCCCTCTGCCGGCGCAGTGGTCAAAGGCGAAATTTCCGATATGGAACGCACCGTCAATGCCCTCCGGAAAGCCTTTGAACTGGCAGAAAAGAAAGCGGACTGCGATCTTTCTGATTGCCAGATCATCACCGTAATCGCCACCGGCGGCGGTATTGAATCCCATCAGGAACTTGCCGGTGTCTCCGTCAACACCGCCAACGGTATCGTGACCGATAATGAAAAAAATGCCGTCAGCGAAGCCGCACGGCGCATAGCTTATGTCAACGACCGCGAAATCATCAATTTGTGTACCTCAAGTTTCACTCTGGACAAGCGCCATGTCGTCGAACCTTGCGGGCAATCCGGCAAATATCTCGAAGCCGATGTCCACATCGTCAGCGCCAACACCCGCCGTCTGGAAACTTTTATTCAAGCCATCCGGGAAGCCGGTTTTGAAAACGCCCGGATCGAACCGGTTTTCACTCCGCTTGCCGATGTCAACGGTTCTGTCGATGACGATGACCAGCAGAATGGTTTCATTCTGCTCGACATCGGTGCCGGAACCACCGAATATCTGCTGAACATTGACGGCGGTGTCCGTGAATCCGGCGTGATACGCATCGGCATGGAACATGTCGCCAACGACCTTGCCATCGGCTTATCTCTGCCCATAGACAAGTGCCGCGCCTTGCTCCGCGATGCCACTATCGCCGATGCCATCAAAGGCCAGAGCGAATTTATCGAGATCCAGCTCCGCCCCCGCCATGCCCGCAAGATTCCGGTCAGCAGTTGTGAATGTATCATTGATGCGCGTTTGCGGGAACTGGTCAGTGTTGTCCGGAGCAAAATTCCGGTCAAACACAGTTTGAACACTCTCGGTGCCGGCGGACTGCTCACCGGCGGCGGCGCACTTTATCCACCGTTCAAGGAGATATTCACCTCCGAATTTGATATTCCGTGCCGCACCGTTGTCCCTATCAAACCGGGCAGTTTGTCGTTGGAAAAACCGCAATACAGCGCAGTTTGGGGAGCATTGACCTTAGCTCCGGAATTTGTCGAAGTTCAACGCCGTCCCGGTATGCTTGAACGACTTTTCAGTAAATTCAGCCGGGACGGAGGAAATTGATTATGGATACTGCCAATATCACCATACTCGGCATCGGCGGCGCCGGTTGCCGTATACTCCGTCAAATCAGCAATACGCCGGGAACTGAAAACCTCCGGCTCCTTGCCTTTGATTCAGACACGGAAAGTCTGGCTGAATCCGGTCTGCCCAAGGAAAACTGCATCATCGCCGGTATGAATCTCCGTTCCGGACGCGGCTGCGGCGGCAACGAAACTCTCGGCCGCAGTGCGGCTGCCGTTGAACGTCCACACCTTGCCCGTATTCTGGAAGGAACCAAACTCCTTCTGGTCATCGGCGGGCTGGGCGGCGGTATGTGTACCGGCGGATTGCCGGTCATTCTCGGCGTATCCCGCCATTTGCATATCACCACGATGCTGATGCTTTCACTTCCTTTTGCCATGGAAGGTTACGGCAGACGGAAGCAGGCGGATGAACGGATTTGTTCCGATCTGCTGCCGCTGGCTGATTGTGTGATTGCCCTGCCCAACGATCTGCTCTTTTCCACTCTCCCGGCGGAAACTCCGCTGGCACACGCATTGGAACTTGCCGATCAGGAAATGGCGCGAACTGCGATTGCTCTGTCCGCGATATTGCTTGCCGGAAATATTTTCAGTGCAGACATATCCAACTTTTCTTCGATGCTCAAGCCCCATGCCCTCTGTTCCATCGGGGTGGGCGTAGCATCCGCCTCCGATCCCAACGCGGTGGAAAAAGCTCTGGAAAAGATGATGCTTTCCCCTCTGCTTGGCGGTCCGGCTGAACTGCAGAAAGCTGATGCCGTAGCATTTACTATTATCGGCGGCAGTAAACTTTCTCTTGGCGATGCCAAAGCGGCACTGGATCTTGCCAGTGCGCAGCTCGACAAATCTGCTGAACGCAAAATTCTGCTCGGGGCCGGCACCAGCAGTGAATGGGATGACATTCTGCAAATCACTGCGCTCAGTGTCCATTACACCAACAAACCGGTTGCCGCTCCCGTCTCTCCCTCTGCCGTCGCCCGGCGGCGGAACAGTGAACGCAAAGCCGCTCCGGAAGCAGAAGGCTCTTTTGTTCAGCAGACGTTGGAACTTGATACCGTCGAAAAAGGCATCATGGACAAAACTACGCCGGAATTTTTCAACGGCGAAGATCTGGATATACCCACATTCAAACGCCGCGGCATGATCATCGACCCCGGCAAATGATTTACAATTAAGGTGTTGCTATGAAAAAGACTGAGATGTGCTGGGATCTTGAAGCGATTTATTCCTCCATCAAGCTCTGGGATGAAGATTTTGCAAAACTTGAAGATGCTATGCAGAAATTTGCCGCATTCCGGGGCCGTCTGGCAGAAAGTGCGGAAACTTTCCGCGCGGCGATCGAAGCGTATGATGACTTCACCCGCTTGTCAGAAAAACTTTATGTTTACGCACATTTACGCTCTGATGAAAACACCACCGTCGGTGTCAACCGGGCGCGCGTAGACCGGATTTGTGCTAAACTCGCAGAACTTTCTCCTCTGGAAGCGTGGTTTGAGCCGGAAGTGATGGCGATACCCGATGACCGCATGGCAGAACTGCTTGCCTCGCAGGAGCTTGCCTTCTACAAGCGCAGTATCGAAGAGCTTCTCCGGGAGAAAAAACATGTTTTAAGTGAAGCTGAAGAGCGTCTGCTGGGGCAGTTATCCGATGTTCTCGGCACTTCCAACGATCTCTTCTCCACCTTGAACGACACCGATTTGCGCTTCGGTAAAGTGCGTGGCGATGACGGCAAAATGCAGACCCTTTCCCACGGCAGTTACCGCCGTTTTCTGGAAAGTCCCGACCGCAATGTCCGCCGCAGTGCGTTCCGCAAACTTTACAAAACCTACGAAAAGTTCCGCAACACCCTGGCTGTCACCATTGACTCCACGGTAAAACGGCACGTCACCTCGGCCAAGATACGCAAATTCGATTCCGCACTGCACGCGGCACTGCATCCGGACAATATTCCCGAATCGGTCTATTTGAACCTTATTTCCACGGTGCATGAGCATCTGGACGGCCTTTTTGACTACTTCAAACTCCGTGGCGAAGTGCTTGGTTTGGAAAAGGTCAACATGTACGACCTGCACTGTCCGCTGGTAAAAGAGTGCCGCAAAGAGTACGATTTTGCCGCCGGATCAAAACTGGTGCAGGAGGCGTTGCTGCCGTTGGGAGATGATTACGCTGAAAACCTCCGCCGCGCCTGGAGCGAGCGTTGGATCGACGTGCCGGAGCGTCCGGGCAAACGTTCCGGCGCCTACTCATCGGGTTGTTACGACACCTTCCCGTATGTGCTGTTGAACTACCAGAACACCTTCGATGATGTCTTTACTCTGGCGCACGAACTGGGTCACTCCATGCACAGTTTCTACTCCCGCAAATTCCAGCATCCGCACTATGCTGATTACGAAATTTTTGTTGCTGAAGTTGCCAGTACCACCAACGAACTGCTGTTGTCGCGCCATCTGCTTGCCCGGACGGAAGATCACGCGCTGCGGGCGTATCTCTTTGCGCACCTTGCCGATGAGATCCGTGCCACGATCTACCGTCAGACGATGTTTGCTGAATTTGAACTCGGCATCCATCGTGCAGCGTGGGACGGCGAAGTTCTGACGGCAGATTTCCTCGATGAAAACTACTTCAAACTCAATGCGGAATATCACGGACCGTTTGTGGAAACCGATCCGCTTATCGCGCTGGAGTGGTCACGCATACCGCACTTCCATTACAACTTCTATGTGTACAAGTACGCAACCGGCATGTCGGCGGCGATCCGCCTCTCGGAGAAGATACTTTCCGGAGAAAAAGGTGCGGTGGAAGCGTATTTGAACTTCCTGAAAGCCGGCAGCAGCAAAGATGTTCTGGACATCATGAAAGATGCCGGCGTTGACCTTACCACTCCGGAACCCATCGCGGCGGCGTTGAAATTTTTCAAATCCACCGTGACGGAGTTGCGCAAAGAGTTGACTTATCTGCGATAAATACGCCCGATGAAAACGCCGCAAACTCAAATCTCTACACAGGATAAAACCTCCAAAGCGATAACCGTTGCCGGTATCATTATGACGCTTCTGTCATTTCTGCTGCCGTTGAAATGGGGAACTCTGGCGGCGATGACTGAGGCCGCCGGATTTTTCCCGGAGCATGCCGTGGATTACCTGACGATTACCTGGCCCGCGCACTCATTCGGTATCGTCAGCGGCGCGATGCTGTTACTGCTGGGGGTTGCCGCCAGGAACCGGATAGGAAGAGTGACAAGTATATCCGGCATTTGCTGTGCGTTATGGAGTGCGGGCTTGCTTCTTGCGGTATTGCCGGGATATTTTTCTGTTGGAGCCGACCGCGATTTTGCCATGGGCGAACTTGCCAATTTTGCCGGAATTGCGGCGTGGGCGGCGGCGGTTTGGCTGCTGGTGAACGCTTCGCCTGCGTGGGGAAAACGCATGGCGGTGGCGCTCCTGATAAGCAGTATCATCACGGCGCTGAACGGATTTTACCAATACTTCTTCGGATTCGCGGAACTCAAGGCCTTTGTGGCGCAGCAAATCGCCGATGGGGTCCATGTTCCGCAGTCGATAAGAGAAAAATTGACTGACACACGAATCACGTCGTTTATGGCATCGACCAACGCGCTTGCCGGCTTGATGCTGATGATAATGCCTATTGCCGCGTTTTACTGTATCCGGTGGGGAAAGCTGTTTACCCCGGTAAAAGTGAGCGTGATACTGTTTTGTGCGGTGGCGGCGGTGATTACGGGCGGGACACTGCTGTTGTGCCGCTCGCGGAGCATATATGTGATACTGCTGCTGACCGGGGGAATTGCCATATTTTCCTACTCCGGAATAAAGTTGAAATACAAAATCGCTGCACTCATCGCCGGAATAATACTGCTTGCCGGCGGCGCAGGATTTGCCGTCAGATACGGCAGAGGTTTCGGCTCCATGGCAGAACGGGCGGATTATCTGCGTACATGCGCGGTGCTGATTGCAGAAAAACCGCTTTCCGGCGCCGGATGGGGAGGATTTTTCTACCGCCACATGAAGATAAAACTTTCCAGTACCGACGAAGCGGCACGCGATCCGCATAATATGGTTGCGGCATTCGCGGCACAAGCGGGGGTTTTAAGCGGACTGCTGTCACTGGCGGCGTTGATATATCCGCTGGCAACGCTGTGGAAAGCCCGCTTCAGCAAAACGTGGCAAAGCGCAGTTTTCTGGAGCGGAACCATGTTCACACTCCACGCATTGATGGATTGTGATATGCACATCCCGGCGCTCATGGCAGGGATGATAATGCTCTACTTCAGCGCACTCAAAGATGCCCCCTCTGCTGACAGCGAACATGCCAAAATAAAACAGAAAACAGCCATTATTGCCGCCGCCGCACTCATTGCCGTATCCGGCATCTGGAGTAACTGGATATTCCTGAAAGGCGAGTGGCATCTGGCGCAGTTCACCGAATTTCTGAACCCGATAAGCATCGAAAGCCGCAACCGCTTCGCCGGCTTACCTCTGGAAAAGTTTGAAGAACAGGCGGCAAACGCACGCCCCACACTGGCGATGATACCGGAACTCGCCGGAGACTGGTATCTGGCTCAAGGAAACCTGACTCTCGCAAAAGAACGCTACGACAAAGCATTGAAACTTAATCCGGAACGCCCCGGCATCTACCGCCGCCTCGCTCGCATGTATTCCCTGCAAGGAGAAACGGAACTTGCCAAAACCATGCTCCTCGAAGCCCATAAACGTTTCCCCCGTAACCCCAAATATTCCGCCACCCACCCGGAAAACCAAGCCATGTTCCGCGGGCAATGATTGGAATGGGGGGATGGTGGGGGATTCTTTTCACGAGAAAATAAGCCCCCTCCTTCCCCCGGACCCCCATCCTCCCGCAAGAAAAGCGGGGCATGTGTCGCTCCGCCTGTCCCGCCACAGCTCGCAGAGCGACGGCGGATTGTCGCGACTTGGAAAGAACAAGATCACATCCTTACTCGCAAAGCGAGCGCTTCATGTTTGCTGCAGGCAAACGCTTCACATTGCGGAGCAATGCT
>JAFTRX010000048.1 GCA_017462015.1 Lentisphaeria bacterium | reverse complement strand
TCGCAGAGCGACGGCGGATTGTCGCGACTTGGAAAGAACAAGATCACATCCTTACTCGCAAAGCGAGCGCTTCATGTTTGCTGCAGGCAAACGCTTCACATTGCGGAGCAATGCTTCACGCAGGATTTTTCCTGCGCTTCATGGTGGTTTGCATCGCAAACCACCCCCATCCTCCCGCAAGAAAAGCGGAGTATTCGCCGCGGCAATTTCTGCAAGAACGGCTGAAAAAGTCAAAAAAGTGGGGGATTGGCAAAGGGTATTGTTCTTTTCCAGAACTGGGAACGAACCCGAAATATAAAATCAAGAAAGCCTTTCAAATAAATCTTTCCACATCGCAGCTATTCTTTCCGGCGTAAAGTGTTGACTGTTGAGTCGGGCTGTGGCACCAAACTTTTTACGCAACTCGTCATCATGCGCCAGCGTTACAACTGCTTGAACATAGTCATCTACGTTGCCTGGGGCAATGAGAAAACCGTCAACATTGTTGGTGATGATCGCCCCCGGACCATACCCACAGGCAAAAGAAACAGCTGGCAAGCCGCAAGATTGGGCTTCCAGCAAAGCCATGGGCAAGCCTTCACTGCGGGAATACAAGAGATATATTGATGAAGTCAAAAGTTCTTCTGCAGCATTGGATGTCGGGGCATGGAATTTAAGAAAATCATCCAAGTTGAGTTTTTTGGCGCATTTTTTCAATTCAACTTCTTCAGAACCGGCACCGAAAACATCTATGTACCAACCTGGAATGAGATTTTTGAGTCTGGCAGCGATTTCGAGCAGTATATCGTTACCCTTTTCGTGAGAAAACCGGGTCAGCGATATAATCCGTTTGGCTGTACAATCGCTGGATTTTTCCGGCATAAACGATAACGCATTAGGTATAACAAAGCGTTTTTCCGCAGGCATAAAGGTATATTTTTCTGCATTGCCTTGTGTCAAAAAAACTGCTGCGTCAGAAAAGCGGAAAAATAATCTGCTTGCCCAGCGGTAAAGCAGTGGTATTGCTTCAAAAGAGACGTGTTCACAGGCAATATTTTTGGCTTTACCTTTGAAAAACGGCAGAAAACAGTTGCACCAACATACCGTGGAAATCAGAATATCCTGAGGATGATTTTTCAACTGTTTTTTGAGCTGAGACAATACAGCGTATTTGAGAAAAGTCTTCTGCGAAAAAGAGTTGGTGACCAGCCATGAATTTTTATCAATATTTTCACTCAAATGCACGATTCTTATTTGATCGGAATATTTAAATGCGGGCAATCCTTCTCCGGGACGAGTGAAGGTACTGAAAAGCGTTACTTCGTTCTGCAGATTTTCGCTGAATATCCGGCAAAGCAACGAAGCAACCCGTTCCACGCCGCCGACTTGATAAACATTGTCAATAACAATACCGATCTTCATAATAAACTCATTTCAATAAATAAAAATTGTTTAATTTTTTCATAATCCATTATTTTTCAAAAAATCATAGCCGATATTACGAAAATCTGCCAAAAGCTTTTCTGAATTTTGGTAGTTTATTGCTTCAGGCGGAATCTTGTCTGTTGCAACAATAAGCCGATCCAGCAAGTGCAGGTTTTCCAATAGAGTCGTGAAGCGTTCCTGACCACGTTCCATATTATTGATAGCCGCAAATTGCCGTCTGAAAATAATTGAAAAAACTGTTCCATGAAATGAATCTGTAATAACATACTCTGCAGAAGCTATAGCTGACAACCAATCTTCGATTGCAAGTTTTTTGATACCGGGAGCGAATTCTTTTTGCAAAGGCAAAACTTCCAAACTTAAGTTTTCGGCAGTTTCAGCTATAAGTTTTTCTTTATCCGGAGAGTTATCCAAAATATAGGTTACAAGCTTATTTTTTCCGGAAAGATTTTTATCAGAAAAGAGCTGTTCATAATCTGCAGCCTCCAGCAAAAGAGTCGGATCAGGAACTTGCACTGCCAATATCCCTAAATGCTGACGACACAAATCAATTCCACTGTTTTCTCTGACAGATACAGCGTGCAAGCGTGCGGCAGATTCTTTACAACGCCGGGTCATTGCCGGGGGAAAGTCCCAGTCGGATATCCCGAAAGACGCTGCATACGAAATTTTTATGGCTGTATTTTCTGCCGGTAAAAATTCCAGAAAATATGTATAAATATCCAGTGAATAGCTCGGTCTCCACACTTGATCACTGCCTACAATGTAAGCTTCAAAATCAGAATAATACTTCAATTGCCGTATATTTGTGATAGGTTCTGAACAACTGATTTTTCGCTCTACAAATTCAGTTATATTGCAGAGGAATAATTTTTTAGCTGCTGCAGAAATTATTTTTTGCTGCAAGAATGGCTTTTTATGCAACAATTTATTAATCAAATTTCGAAACATAACATAGATTGCATACAAATTAAAAATAACTTTTTGATGCCACCGCAACCTTTTTACAATATGCAAAGTTTGTACATTGTGTCCCTTTTTATATAACACCGTTTGCAAGGCATAATTCTGCAGTATGCCTCCATAATTCTCAAGTAAAGGTTGAGTAAGTATTGCAATTTTCATAATTAATGTTTCCCTGTTAATCTACATTTCAACCATGGCAAGATTTCACTGAAAAAACTGTATATAAATCTGCCTCCACAGCATAATGCTTTTACGGCAACAGTTCTTGGGGGCAACTTGAAGAACTTTATTGCGTTAACCCATCCAGCTTGTGAAAAGGCAGTCAATATTTTATCCCGCTCTACAGGAATATTACTTGGGGATGTCAAAATAGGATTGTATTTTACACAATCCTCAATAGAAACTTCCTGACTCCATATATGCTCTTTTATCGCATCAAAAATAAGCTTGCCTTGCATTGACGAAACTATTATTAACGATGCCCCCCGGTCATGGTTGAATTTTTTATAATCATGCTGCTCATATCCCCAGAAATCCCCCAGAGTTATATCAGCAATCCGTTGCTTTTTTGCATATTGACAATGATAACAAGACTCCCTTAAATAGTAATTTTTCAGGAATCCATGCATAAAATAATCTTCATAAAACAGCTTGCGATATTTGTAGTTTGATGATTTTGCTAATGTACAATAATTTTTCCACCCCAATGTTTTATTCCGGAAAAAGTATTCTTTTGCCTTTTCGCCATTAAAATATTTGTTTTCAATATACAAAAGATGCTGTCTGAATATTTCAGGAGAGGGCACACCATGGCACAATATATCAACAGTAAAAAAGTTCGGATTATTGCGGGAGCCTAAAAATGCATATAGTCCGGCAACTTGACAAGCTGTGCCGGAAAATAGAACCTTTTTATTTTCGGAAAGATATTGCTTTACTGATAAATAACTGTCGTTTATATCGCTTTGCAAATATTTACTGCCTAATATTCGAGGCAGTTCCTCCAAAGATTTAACAGCGATATGCTGTAATTCCATACCACTATTAAACGCTGCACCAAAAACTATACCGTTATCTTTCAAGATATATTCAGCCATTTCGCCAAATATCCCACCGGAACTGCTGTTCTTCTGCAGTTTTTTATCTTTGCTCCATGCAGCATAAGTTGTCGCAGAAAAGTCGTCAACCTGCATAAACGGCTTACTGTTTATTGCCGGACAAATTTTTTGACAAACATCGCACTCCGCACATTTATCTTTATTGATATGTGGATATTTAAAACCCAGTTCATCTGAGTTCATTATTATTGCATTGCACGGACATATTGCCGCACAAGCCCCACACCCAGTACAGTACTTACCCTCAATACAATTCATTTTTGCCATTGCACAAATGTTTTTTTCAGTTCTGAAAATTTCTGCCGCACAAAGTTTCTTTCTGTATTCTCCAATACAACCAACCAGGCAAACACCAACAAAATAATCTCTGAAACCAATACGGTCATAAGTAATCTGCAAGGACCTTGAGCAAATATTTTTGTACAAGCATACGCAAATGTTCCAGAAACAACTGTTGTAATTAAAAGCGGAATGAAAGTTCCAATAAGATATTTTTTTATCTGCATCCCGACGAGTTTGCGAGCAAAAAATAATCTACCAACACTCACTCCAATGATTGTAATGATTGCAGCATAACCAACACAGTAAATATCATCTGTCAATTTGAGCATTATCCAAGCCAGAGGTAAAGTTAAAATCAGCAATATACCAAGCAACGCCTGATATTTAGCTATTTGACCTTTTGCCATGACTGCAATCATATGTCCCGTTGTAAGTTTATCAATAAACCACATTATTAAAGCGCATCTGCACAAGCCGACAGTATATTCCGGAACATTGTTCAACCAAAGCTGCATAATATATGGCAGCTCCCAAAATAACGGTAATACAAATATCAAAAGTAACAATGCTCCTGCTTTTGATGCCGTAAAAGCAAGAATACGCATTTTATTATAATTTCCTTCTCCATAAGCATTAGCAACTGCTGGCGTAAAAGCTGTTATCAAGCTGCTCGCAAAAGTTGCAGTTTGTGTAGAAATCTGATTGCTCAAAGTCGTAGCACTGTTAGCCCGTGGACCAAAAAATTTATTGACCAAGATTGCCATCCCCTGTTCCCGCAGCATAGCACCTAAAATACCAAAAGCATTCCACCAACCATAACTGACGAGAGACTGTATATGCAGTTTGCTGAATAAATATCGCGGGAGAAGTCTGCACTCATCAAAGATATATAAAGCCCGCAAAATCAGTATGATTATCGGCAGTGAATTACTTAAGCACATTGCCACTGCATACCATGAGAGCCAATGTCCGTCATGTCCGATCGTATAAAATGCAAAAACGGTAAACCCTACTGCTCCACCTGCCTGATATACAGTTACTTCCGCAATCAGTTGCTTGGCTGTAAACATAGCTGTAAATGGAGGCGAAACCATTACGATAAAACTGCACAAAAGCACCCAGTTCCACATCGTCAAGCAATCATCCAAACGATTAACAGGGATATTCAACCAACAAGTAATTGCATATTTTCCACCGAAGTACCCTAAACTGGAGAATATTATTGCTGTTACCACATGAAGCATCAACGCAGAGCTGAAATATTGCTGACATCTGAATAAACTTTTCGCCGAAAAAACTTGAGATTTACCAATACAAACTGCATAAAATCTGCTTACTGCTGCTGTCAGCAGATTATTAACAAAAACAACAAACGCGGACATCCCGCAAATCATACCATAGAGACCAAAATCGATTTTACCAAGTGCCTGCAACATCCAACGTCCTGTCAACACCCCACAAATAATCAATACCAATGCCCGGCAATAGGAGGCTGCCACATTTAAAACAATTCTTTGCTGTTCGCTCAAGACCATCTAATTTTCCTCTTGAGCGAAATTATTTTTCTGCAAAACATTGTATAGAAACGCATAAAACCATACCATCCAAACCTGTCACAAATAAGGATTAACCATAATTCAAACGGTAATTTGCAGAGATCACCGATAAGTGAATACTCCGCCGGAATCTGATATTTCATCATCCGTTCAAATTCATCACGATTATGATTATTCAGAATGTCAATAAAAAATAACATCCGCATTTTGACAGTTACAATTCTCAAAGATTCACAAAACAACTTTTGTTTATATTTCGACAAAGTGCGGGAAAAATCTGCAAGCAGTTGCAAGGCGTGCCAGGTCGCTACCATCACTTCATGCGACCTACTTTTACGCATAACACTTTGTGGACGAAGGACATATCCGTAAACAGGGTTTTCAAGTACTGCCGCGCTTTTGGCAAAAATTGACCAACGGCAATGCATTACATAATCTTCAGCAATTTTCAATCCGGTTTTAAGCATCGGATATTGCAATGTCAAATCACGCCTGATAATATTCCCCCAAGTAGCTTGAAATTTTCCGGTATAAGCAATAATCATAGAAAAATGTTTTTCTGCTGAAATACTTTTGACAGATATATTACCTGTTATCGCTTGAATCATTTCTCCGGGATTCAACGTTTGAAAATTGATTCCCAAATAATCAACTGGATTTTTTGCCAACGTGTCAAGTATAGCTTTGATCGCCCCGTCGGCTATCAAATCGTCCGAATCGACAAACCAGATATACTCACCAGTCGCCTGCGCCAAACCATTCATCCGGGCATTTTCCACTCCACCATTGTGCGGAAGTCGAATAAGCTTGCTTGATTTTGCACATTCCGGATATTCTTTCAATGTCTCTTCCAACACCTGCCAACTGTTATCAATACCACAATCATTGACAAAAATGTATTCTATTGCCGCGTTGTGCTGCTCAAACAGCGACTTTACTGTTGAAGCTATATAATCTTCAACATTGTACACCGGAATAATAACAGATAACTTGTACATACTCATTTCCACTGCATTACCCGGGCGATAAAGGTTAAAATACGGCAGCAGAAGCGGGCGAGGTGATAGGATAAGAGAGAGATTCCGAGTATCATCCTTTTTATTCCGGAGAGGTGACAATTGGAGACCACTTTTCTCCGGGTCTCCCGGTCATACATTGTCATAAACTCTTTCCGGCTCATCTCTGCCACTCTCAAGGCGGAAAAGAGATTCTGTCCTTTGCAGCTTTCGGCATATTCGCTGTATTCTGCGGGCAGACGCTCAGCTAATATATCCAATGCCTCTTTTGAGGAATCAAACGCTTTCCGTTTAAAGTTGAAGGTCGCAGCTCCCGCATTGCCACAGAAATAGTGGTAACACACGTCATTGCACATCACCATTTTGCGACATTTTAGCAGCATTTGCGACGTTCTAAGCAAATCCTCTCCCATCGTGATATGCCCCGGCGCAATAATATCTTCCGCCAAAGCTATCTCTCTGGAAAACATTTTGTTCCAGACGCTGTTGAAAAACACGGTATTGAAGCTTTTTTCAAACAGCTCTTTTATGCTTCTGATATTGCCGCCGGTGATTTTCTTCTGCTTTCCATTGGCTTTTTCGACCATTATTCCGCAGCAGACCACATCGGCTCCGTTCTTTTTTGCCGCTTCATACATAGTTCTGTACAGCTCCCGGTCGACCCAATCATCGGAATCGCAGTGGATGATATACTCCCCGGAAGCCGCCTTTAATGCGGTATTTCTCGCTCCGGTCAACCCCTGATTCTGCGGGTGGTGGATGATCTTCACCTGCCCTGCACGTTCCGGGTATTCCGCCAACACTTCCTCCAGTACCTCCATGCTCCGGTCTTTGGTACAGTCGTTGACAAAGATGAATTCGATATCTTCCTTCATCGTCTGTTCAAAGAGCGCTCCGGCACATCTTGCGATGTACTTTTCCACTCCGTAAACGGGAACACATACAGATACTTTTGTCATACTCTCAAGCGGTAATACATTGAACCGGCTGTTTCCCGAAAGGAGACAGCCGGTCTATTCAATTACGGTTCGCGGATAGCTTCGTCCATCGCTTTCAGGAAGGGATTGAAGATGTAGCTGATAACCCGTCTTTTACCGACCTTGATTTCAGCTCTCAACCGCATACCGGGGAGCAGTTCAGCGCCCTCGGCTCTGCCGGTAAGTTTACCGGTGATCTTCAACCTCGCCTGATAACTCACTCCGCGGCTGGCTTCGCTCTGGATACCTCCGTCATCGTTCCGCACGCGTTCCTGCATGGAGTTGTCCCGCTTGAACGCATCCTGCGAAATGTAGATGATCTCTCCTTCCAGCGTTCCGCACTGCTGGAAGGGGAACGCATCCAGTTTCAACCGGCACTTGTCGCCCAGCCGGATCCAGCTGATGTCCCGGGCGGGGATGTCGATTTCAGCGACAAAGTTCTCGGAATCCGTGGGAATAAGGGAGATAAGCGACTCCGCCTCCCGTACTGCCGAACCTTCCTGGAACGGTGCCATTTCGTGAACCACCGCATCGCAGGGCGCGCGCATTTCCGTAGCATCGACATACATCTCATACTTGGGGATCTCCCGGAGATAGGAGGTGATGTTGCGCTCGACGGTAACGATATCTTCGGCGATCTGCCGCTTCCAGTCGGAAAGGAACGCATCACGTTCGGCTCTGGCGGTCAACAGCTGCTGCCGGTTCTCAATGATGGAAACCCGCTGGTTATCCAGCTGGATGGCAGTACCGATAACATCGACCTGCGTGGCAAGCAGTTCTTTGAGACTGACCACGTTGCGGCTGTGCAGATCTTTGTACATATTTTCGATCTTCTCCAACGCCGCCTGCCGTTCCTGATAACGGCTGAGGGTCTCTTCCAGAGATTTCAACGTGCGTTCATAACGCTCGATCGTCTCGGTATAAGCGCGGTCTTTCTGCTCAAAATAGGCTTTGCGGCTGTTATAAAGGTGAAGCTGACGTTTTTCGTCATCGTTCATCTTTCCGGGGAAAACCGGCGCGTTTTTGTAACCGTCGCGTTCAGAAATCAACCGGGCGCGTTCCGCATCCAGAGAACGGAGCTGTTCCCGCAACCGGCGCAGTTCCTGCTGATTGACGGTCTGGTCGAAGATGAAGAGCAGATCGCCTTTTTTGACCCGCTGTCCGACCTGCACACACACTTTGCGGATGGTGGTACGGTCGAGCGGTTTCATGGTGATCGGCGGACGGACGGTGGTGATTTTACCATCCGCAGAGACGATTTTGTCCACATGGGTCAATGCCGCCCAGATGGTCAGAAACACGATCGCTGCGATGATGATAAACCATGCAAAATGCATGGACAACGGCGGTTCGTGGTTTTCCAGTTCGATGGCATCGGGCTGAAAATCCTGCGCTTCAAAGGGAACTTTGGTGCCGGAACCGAAGAGTTTTTGCCAGAACTTAATCATTGTCGTCAACTCCCATTTGCTGCTGCCAGAAGTCGGCGTAGATACCGCCCTTCCGGAGCAATTCGTGATGTGTGCCTTCTTCGGCAAACGCGCCCTTGTCCATGACCACGATCTTGTCCGCGCGGCAGAGGATACTCAACCGGTGGCTGATGATAAACATGGTACGGTCCTTGGCGATCATTTTCAAATTCTTACGGATAAGCGTTTCGCTTTCGGGGTCGAGCGCACTGGTCGCTTCGTCGAAGATGAGGAAGCGGGGGTTGGGCAGCAGCGCACGGGCAATAGCAAGGCGCTGACGCTGACCGCCGGAAAGGTTGGAGGCGTTCTCTTCAAGAATGGTCTCGTAACCCTTGGGCATCCGCTGGACGAACTCATCGGCACCCGCCATTCTGGCAGCGTAAATGATCTCCTCCATCGTCGCCTGCGGCTTGGTCAGTGCGAGGTTTTCCCGGACGGTTCCGTGGAAGAAGTAGTTATCCTGCAGCACGATACCGATGTTACTGCGCAGAGAAGCGCGGTCGATTTCGCGGATGTCGATACCATCGTATTTGATGATACCGCCCTGCAGCGGATACAACCCCTGGATAAGTTTGGTCAGCGTGGTCTTTCCGGAACCGGAACGTCCGACCAGACCGACCGTCATTCCGGGAGCAAGGTGCAAATTGACACCTTTGATGACCTGCGGCGTATCGGGAGTGTACTGGAAGGAGACGTTTTCGATGGAAAGTTCACCGCGGAGCTTGTGGCTGAGAGTACCGCCGACACTTTCACCGGGGCAGTTCATCACCACACCGAGCATCCGCACAGAAAGCAAGGTCTGCTGATATTCATGAATAAGTCCGATTATATGCACCAGCGGCCCGGTAACTCTGCCGGAAAGCATCTGGAACGCAATCAATTCACCAACGGAAAGCGTGCGGTCGAAAACCGACAGCGCACCGATCCAGACGATTGCCACGAACATGGATTTTTCGAGGAACCCGGAGAGCGTTTTCGCCGTAATGGAGATCTTCGCCACGCGGAAATAACGGGTGATCGCGTAGGCGGCAGTATCGTTCCATTTGCGCTGCTGGGTGGGTTCCAGAGCAAGACTTTTCACCGTGCGGATACCGTGAATGGTTTCAACAAGCATGCCCTGCCGTTTACCTTCCGCCATGTACAGCTCTTCGAGCCGCGCCTGGAACGGCTTGATCAAAGCGGCAATAACCGCCGCCATCGCCAGAGTAAAGCCCAGCACCACGAGGGTGAGCTTGACACTGTAAAACAGCAGTATGGGCAAAAAGACGAAGAGCGAAAGCAGTTCCAGCATGGAGAAGAACAAACTTCCGGAAAGGAAGGAACGGATCTTTTCCGTCTGCTGCATGTGCTTGATCAACACACCGGAAGATATGCGTTCATAGAAGTCCACCGGCAAGCTGAGCAGTTTGGCAAAGGTCTTGGTCGCCAACCGGATGTCGATGCGGTTGGTGGCAAAGAGCAGGAAGTAACTGCGCGAGTATTCAAGGATCATATTGAACACCAGCATCGCCATGACCGCGATACCCAGCACCTGCAAGGTGTTGCGGCTCTCATGGACGAGAACTTTGTCCACGACCAACTGGAAGAAGAGCGGAATGACCAACCCCAGCAAGCTGATAGCCAAAATGGCAACGGCAACCTGACCGAGCAAGCCGCGCTGGCGGTAGAATTCCGGAATGAACCAGCGCAGACCGAAAGGCTGATCTTCATCGGTCAAAGCGTAACGGCGCTTAAGCAGAAGAGCTTCACCGGTAAAGGTTTCAACAAATTCTTCTTTGGTGATGAACTTGATCTGCTGACGTTTTCCGTCGAGAGCAACGGGGTCCCAGACGGCGAGTTTGAATTCCACTTCATCGGATTTTTTGACCTCTTTTTCCGCATCATTTGCGGCATCATCTTTCATGCCGTCGATGCCTTCAGCCGAGGGGAACGCCTGCTCGACGGGAGCTTCTTTCTTCTCTTCAGCACGGATACCGCAGGCGACCATGGTCTTGCCTTCGCGGGTGAAGATCAAAAAGGGATAAGTAGTTCCCATCTTGGCAAGTTTCTGCCAGGAAAGTTTCAAACTCTTGTTGCGGAAACCGGCTTCATCCGCGATTTTTTTCAGGAGACGGAGCGAAGGCTCGTCTTCGCTGATGGCGTAATCGTGAAGAATCCTGCCGATCTCAAACTGACAGCGGTTCTGCCGGATGATGGCACCCAGAGCAAAAAGCGCAGTATGACGGCCGTCAGTGGAACAGTCGTTAAGTTCCTGCTGGATGAAAACGGCGTTGCCGCTCCACGCTTTTTCCAACTGCTCGCGCTGGAGCAAAATCATCTGGGTCTTGCCTTTGCCGAGGGGGTCCCAGACGGCAAAGCGTTCAATGGAAGCATTTCCCTGCTGCATCCGGCGGACACCGAGGAAGAAGATCCAGTTGTCATTCTGCAAACGGAGCAGAACCGGAGAACCGAAGTGGCTGGAAAGCTCATCAATGGTGGCATCGAGCCGCAACTGCGGCTGAAGCCGGAACTTGTCTGCCAGATAAACACAGAGTTTGCAGCTGTCTTCCGGTTCGATTTCCGGCATAATGGCTTCGAGCTGGGGAGCGCGGGGCATAGTCCGTGCCAGCTCTTCAAAGCAGCGCAGCAAAGTCTGGGTGGCAGTGCTTTTTTCTTGACTCATCGTTTAAATAATCCTCAACTTAGTCGAAATTAGGGGAGGCGGAATCAGCGGCGGGAGCGGCATTATTACCGGCATTTTCATTGCGGCGGACGATACCTGCGGCGATCATCTGCTTGAGCAGATCATCCATGGCGTTGTAAGCCCGGAGAAACGCCTGCTGACTCATAACGATCTCTCCGCAACTCTCTTGAACATCATTGGCGTTATTGTTGAAAAAATCCATCAAAATCACACCGTTTGCCATCTTGACTGTAGCCAGACCGTCAACAAAAATACGATCACCTTTACGCATATTACAACCTCCAGTATAAGCGCGTTGCATCCGGAAAAAATCCGGGCAGCAATCCCCACAATACAAATAATTATAAAAATAACAACTTAATATACATCGTAAAGTCAGGTTTTTCAAGTTTTTTGCACAGCTGTTTTATAAAAAACAACCTGCGACGGCGCCTCGCAGGCAGCTGGCGCACTGCGAAGTGCCACTTGAAACAGAAACGGTTGTCGGACGAGTCGGACAGATCGGACTTGTCCGACAAGAGCGGCTGGAGTGAGAAGCAGAGTGTTCCGGAGTAAGCAAAACCTCGTCTTGGAATAGTGATGCGAGGCGGTTGCCGCCGAGCGCGCGCACCTGGACGAAGCGAACCGCCGGTCAACAGCCGGCGGACGCGCTGAAGAAATTCAGCGCGGGCGGAGGAAGCCGAGCAGTAAGCCGCG
>JAFTRX010000006.1 GCA_017462015.1 Lentisphaeria bacterium | reverse complement strand
TTTTCAAGGCGAAGCTGAGGGACCCGTCTCCGCTGAAGCTCCGCCGTGGCAAGGTGTGAAGATGCTTGTCGCGGCGTAATGTAATGAAGCCGGAAGTCCGCAGAAAAGGCTCGCAGGAACAAGCGAGATTGCCGCCGCAGGTTGTTCTTGTAAAAAAGAACTGCTATTTGCAAATCCGGCAACTGCGGCAATCCAGCCCTTTCGGGGGGACATAAAGGCGGCCCTCCCGGATCGCTTTTCTGCGGTTGCAGAAGTTCTTGAACGCAAGTATGCATCCAACGATGATAAACGCTCCCGGTGCCGCCGCCGGAAGCAGAAAATCGGTTGTCCACGCGGTAATGATTTTGATTTCAAACACTGAACCACTGCTTAAAAATTCTCTTATCGCGCCCAGCATCGTCAGAGTCAACGCAAATCCCAACCCCATACCGGCACCGTCCAGCATTGAACGGAAAAATCCGTTTTTGGCGGCAAACGCTTCCGCCCGCCCCAGTACGATACAGTTGACCACAATAAGCGGGATAAAGATGCCCAACGCCTGGCACAATGACGGCGGCGCATACGCCTGCATCAAAAGATGCACCACGGTAACAAAGGTCGCTATAACCACAATATAAACCGGTATACGGATCTTCTGCGGCGTTATTCCGGCAATAAGACTGATAACGGCATTGCTGCCGATAAGCACGCAGGTCGTTGCCAGTCCCATCCCCAGCCCGTTGGTGGCACTGCTGGTCACGGCGAGGGTCGGACATGTTCCCAACAGAAGAACCAGCACCGGATTTTCCTTCCAGATACCTTTGACAAAATCCTGCCATAACGAATTTTTCATTTCACACCTTCCCTTTCAAATCGTGCCTTCGCGGCGGAGAAGTTGGCGGCGGCATCTGACACCAGTCGGGTGACAGCACGGCTGGTAACGGTGGCTCCTGTCCGGTAGATCATATCTCCACCATCTTTTTTGATCTTCCATTGACAACCGAAAACAGCCTTTCTGCCGTGGAACTGATCCAGTACAACATTCGGCGGCAAACCTTCCGGCGGCGCAGAAAAAATATTGAATATGGTCTTTTGAAACTTTCTTTCGCAAACAGCTGCCCCCAATCCCGGCGTTTCATTGTGTTCAAGGACACTTACGGCAAGGATTTTCCCTTCGGTATCGAAACTTATCATCGCCTGTATCCTGCCTCCGTAACCGTCATTCCCGGCGACCTTTGCCGCATAACCGACTATATTGCCTTTGTTTTGAGCTGCCGAATATTCCACATTGGCGATGGAAATTTTTCCAACAGTCATATCATTATCGAACTCAGGCAGATTCAACTTCTTTAATACCGCAAGTTCATTTTTGGTTCCGGCAGCCCTGATGGGTTCGGCGGTAATTTGGGAGACCAATGCCAATATCCCTGCCGCAACGATTCCGGTGATTCCGAGAAAACCGGAAAGCACCCAGATATTTTCGCTATTTCTTATACTCATAACACCAGACCTTTCAGCGTTTTGCAACATACCCGAACGGGCGCTTCCCGCACCACCGGTCGATCAACGGTACCAGCGCGTTCATAAACAGAATGGCAAAACTCACACCTTCCGGATAATTTCCCCACAACCGGATGACACTGGTCAATATTCCGCATCCGCAGGCAAAGACCGCGCAACCGCGCCCGGTGATCGGACTGGTCACCATATCGGTCGCCATAAAGATCGCCCCGAGCAGCAAACCGCCATTCAGCACATGAAAGAGCGCATTGGGAGATATTCCGGGGCAGATAATATTGACCATCCCGGTTATAAACGCAACAGTACCTACAAAAATTACCGGCACTTTCCAATTTATCAAATTCAGTGCCACCAGAATGAAGAATCCCAGTATCAGCGCCGGAGCGCAAGTTTCCCCCAAACATCCGGCGCGGTCACCGATGGCATAACGTGCAATCATCTCCCACGAATCAAGATCCGCAAAGTTGTTCACCGCGTCTTCGGAACGTCCGGGGATTTTTTCAATATTTTTCATCGCGCCGAGGGGAGTTGCGCAACTGACACCGTCCACGTTCTCTTTATTGCTGATTTTCTGAATATTTTCGGCAGTGTAAAAAAGTTGTTTTTCCGGATAATCCATCTGCTTCATTCCGCGTGACGGCGTCCAGAGTGTCATCGCCGCAGGCAGAGCTATCAACAGCCCCACGCGCGCAACCAGCGCCGGATTGAACGGATTATTGCCGATACCTCCGTACACCTGCTTTGCCAGCCAGATAGCCAATACAGCACCCAATGGCGGAACGTAAAGCGGTACTGTCACCGGCAGACACATCGCCAGAAGCACACCGGTCACACACGCTGAACAATCGGAAATATTTCTCCACACATCTTTATCCGCAAGTTTGCACCAGAGCGCTTCCGCTGCCACACAGCATACCGCAGTATAAACGATGATGAATAACGCCTTTATCCCGAACAGCCAGACCGATGCCGCTATTTGCGGCACCAAAGCCAACAGCACTCCGCCCATGATTTTGCGCAATGAAGAACCACTGCTCAAATGGGGCGACGAACTCAAAACCAACTTTTCTCCGGTCGGCAATTTTATATTGTCATTGACAACATCACTCATGATGCTCATTTCTCCTTGTTGGCGTTCATTTGTTTGCGCAATTCAGCCTTGGCACGGCGCACATTCTGTACCAGCGGGCGGTGATCCGGGCAGACATAGGCACAAGAGCCGCACTCCATGCAATCCATAACATGATTTGCTTCAGCAAGATCAAAACGCCCGGCTTCAATGGCGGTTGACAACAGACACGGAACCAGATGCATGGGACACCCCTGCACACATCTTCCGCAATGGATACAGCCGCTGCTTTCAAAATTGTACGCCTGCTTCTGCGGTATCAGCAGTATCCCGGAGGTATTCTTGCAGACCGGAACCTGGAATGATCTCTGGGCAAAGCCCATCATCGGCCCTCCGAAAACCAGTTTTCCCGGCTCTTCGGTAATTCCCCCGGCGAAACGGACGGCTTCCAGTGCGGGAGTACCGATTTTCAGTTTGAAATTTCCGGGATGAACCACCACTTCTCCGGTGACGGTAACGATACGTTCCACCAGCGGGATACCCAAAGTTACGGCATCGTCCAATGCGGCACAGGTGGCGACATTCTGCACCACACACCCGGCGTCCATGGGAAGCGTGCCGGACTTGACGGTACGCCCGGTAATGGCATTTATCAACTGCTTTTCCGAACCCTGCGGATAACGGACACGCAGATACGCTACTTTGACCCCGTACTCTTCCGCGTAATGTTCCAGTGCGGCAATGGCATCAAGTTTATTGATCTCCACGCCGACAAAGATATTTTTGATATTGAGAATACGTCCGAAGATGGCGGCTCCGCGGATGACCTTTTCCGGGAACTCCTGCATCAGACGGTGGTCAGCAGTAAGATAAGGTTCACACTCGGCGCCGTTGAGGATAAGCGTATCCACCGTTTTTCCCTCCGGCGGCGAAAGTTTCACATGGGTCGGGAACGATGCTCCGCCCATGCCGACGATACCGGCTTCAACGACCCGCTGTTTGAGCTGTTCCACATCAACGTTCTTCCAGTCGGTTATCGGATCAAACGGAGATGCCCCCTCATCCAATCCGTCAGAAGTGATTTCTATCGCCGGTGTGGGAACACCCATCGTCCCCTGTATTTCGCGGATATCGGAAACCACACCGCTGGTCGGAGAGTGAAGATTGGCAGAAATCACTCCGTCCGCCTGAGCAAGCAGCTGATATTTCTTTACCGTGTCCCCCTTTTTCACAACAGGGACGGGAGCTTTTCCGGCATTCTGAGCGAGAATGACCAGATATTTGTCCAGAAGCGGTGCCGTCTGCACCGGAGTATAACAACTCAAACTCTTTCCGTCACCGTGGGGATGGATACCTCCGGCAAAGGTCATAACGTTGCGTGAACTTTTCATACGCGCTTACCTCCTGCCGCTTCCCGGGCAACGGCACAACGCTCTTTTTCAGTCATAATGCCGTGAACAGGACAGTTGCATTTTTCAATATCCGCCGGAGTAATAGCATCCGTAGCATCATAATCCACCACCGCCAGCAAACCGTCAAATTTGATTTTTCCGGGCAGAAGCTTTTCACATTTGCGGCAGCCGAGACAACCGGCTTTGCACAAAGATCGTTTTACTGCCGCTTTTTCCGGGGAGTTGCAATAGACATGGATATTGGCATTTGCCGGAACCATTTTTATCACGTTGCGCGGACAAATTCTGGCACACTGACCGCAACCGGTACAAAGCTCCGGATGAACCACTGCCACCCGTCCGATGATCTCAATCGCACCAAAGGGACAAACTCTGGCACAACTGCCCAACCCGAGACAACCGTAACGACAAGTCGTCGGCCCCCCGGCAACCAGATTGGCAGCGTTGCAATCCTGTATACCGTTGTAATTCATCTCCTCCGCACCGATATCGGCACGACAGCAGACCACAGCCTGTTTACGCGCAACGGAACCGGCATCTATCTCCAACGCCAACGCGATCGCCGCGCGCTGTTCCAAGCTGGACACCGGACAATTTCCCGGCATTACCTCCCCCGCCGCCAGTGCGCGGGCAAAATCGGCACAACCGGCTTTTCCGCAACCGCCGCAGTTGGCTCCGGGCAGAAGTTCAAGAGCAAGTTCGGCACGGTTATCCTGTTCAACTTTAAACAGTTTGACAAAAACACCTATGATCGCGCCCAGGGTAAGTCCCAGCAATCCCATTACAATCAGTGCAGTATAAAGCGTCATACTCCATCCTCCTTTCCGGTTGTGTCAGCAAAGTCCGGCAAAGCCGGTAAAAGCCATCGCCAGTATTCCGGCGGTGACCAGTGCAATAGGAGTACCCTCAAAGGCTTTCGGCGGTGCCGCCAGTTCAAGCTTTTCCCGGATACTGGAAAAAAGCAGCAGCGCCAAAGCAAAACCAACTCCGGAAAATGCACCGAAGATGGTGGAATCAAGCACACTGCGGCCGCTTTCAGCGTTGATGGTGGCGGCGCCGAGAACGGCACAGTTGGTCGTAATCAAGGGCAGATAAATACCCAACGCCCGGTAAAGCGCCGGAGTGAGTTTCTGCATCATGATCTCCAGAAGCTGAACCAGCGCGGCAATGACCAGAATGAAAAGCAATATCCGGAGAAAATCCAATTTGACCACCGTTCCGGCAACGGTGAATTCCAAAAGATAATTGGAAATGGCAGAGGTGATGCAAGATGCCAATGCCATAACAAAAATCACCGCACCGGACATCCCCATGGCGGTGCTCAGACGTTTAGATACGCCGAGAAACGGACAAATCCCCAAAAAACGTGAAAGTACAAAATTATATACTAACACGGCCCCAACAGTAAGTTCTAAATACTTCATGTTCAGCCTTTCCTGTTAAGATTGCGATTTACCGGAAAGCAGAATCACTGCTTCCCGGATGAGATTTTATCAATATACTTCCCGTATATCGATGATGTTCAGCTGTGCCGGTTCACCGGGCTGCTGCTTGTTCAACTGCGGTGTCGCCAGAACATCCAGCACTCGGGAACTGA
Organism: Lentisphaeria bacterium; assembly: GCA_017462015.1. Classification (GTDB taxonomy): domain Bacteria; phylum Verrucomicrobiota; class Lentisphaeria; order Victivallales; family Victivallaceae; genus UBA1784. Next base: position 38,506 of record JAFTRX010000006.1, on the reverse strand, counting down.
ATTCGTTGACAGTCCGGTTGAACGCGATGAAATCCATCTGACCGTGACGGCTTTGCAACGTTCCACGGGTATGAGCTCCGCCGCCAATGGCGCCGCAACGGACGACCCGCAGATCGTTGAACCGGTAAACCGGCTTCTGATTGCTGTGACCGAAAGGAGAGAGCCGTTCCAGACAGGAGAAAAACTCCGGGGTAAGCTCTTCGATATGCGCTTCACCGTCATAGGCGACAAAACGCTCCAACTCCGACGGCGCGATCTGTTTGCGGATCTCGCGATCCATCTCTTCAAAGAAGGGCGCGATATTTTCCGTCTTGAGCCCGATACCGACCGCCATCGGGTGGCCGCCGTAACGCTCCAGCAAATGAGAACTGCGGCTGAGAACTTCAACCAGGTTCAAATTGGCAATACTTCTGCCCGAACCGTAAGCCTCATCGCCCTGTATGGTCAGAACGATCGTAGGACGGTTGTAATCCCGGGCAAGACGGGATGCCACGATACCGATGACCCCCTGATGCCAGTTTCTGCCGGCAACCAGAAGTGAATATGGACTCTGCCAGGCAAGATTACGTTCGATCTGCTCTCTGGCATCCTGATAAATTTCCTGTTCTTTTTCCTGACGGCTGCGGTTGAATTGCTCAAGTTGTCCGGCGCAGTTGTACGCATCGACAATACATTCAGACTCAAGCAGTTTCAATGCAACATTCGCATCTCCAACGCGTCCGGCGGCATTGATTCTGGGCGCAAGACGGAAGGTGATATCCGAAGGAACCAGCTCCGAGCGGATGCGGGAACTTTCAATCAACGCCCTTATTCCCGGACGGAGCTGACGGCGGAGCGCCTCAATACCGTATTTCACCAGAATACGATTCTCTCCGAGAAGCGGAACGATATCAGCAACCGTTCCCAATGCGACATAATCGAGAACCTCTTCCAGATTGGTCTGGAATCCGCCGAGATTGTTCTCTCTGCCATACTTGACAAAGGCATGAGAAAGCTTGAACGCGGCTCCGGCTCCGGAAAGAAGCTGAAGATCTTCCAGTTCGGGATAGACTTTCGGGTTGATCACCGCAAGCGCCTTCGGCAGTTCAGCTCCGGCTTCATGGTGGTCGGTAACGATGACGTCGATGCCCATGGCAACGGCATTCTGAACCGCTTCACAACTGGTGATACCGCAGTCAACAGTGACCAGCACACCGCATTTGCCGAACATCTCCAGAGCTTTTTCCAGAGATTCCGGAGTAAAACCGTAACCGTCATCAAAACGGTGGGGGATGAAGGAGTTGACCACAGCTCCATTCTGACGGAGAACCAGAGCCAACAATGCGCTGGCGGTAATACCGTCAGTATCATAATCACCGTGAATGAGAATCGGTTCCCGGTCTGCAATCGCCTGCCACAAGCGGGCGGCGGCATCTTTTATACCGGGAAAACGGTACGGATCGCTCAAGTTGGCGAGCCGGGGGTTGACGAAATCACGAATCTGATCGACGGGAATGCCGCGAGAAGCGAAATATACCGCGATCGGACGGGGGAATGAAAATTTCTGTTGGATCAGATCAATATCCTGTTCCAGAAAATTTCCGGACTGTTTCCAATTTTTAGCACCCATTGTTCTTATACTCTTTTGTTATTAATTCATCCTATAAGATAACACACGAAACGGTGTTTGTAAAGTCATAAAAGGAAAATTTTGGAATAATTTTCGATCCTGTCTCATAAAAAACGACCTGCGGTGGCGCATTTGGGAGCAATCAGCCGGAAGGCTGATTGCGTGAAGAGCGCCTGCGGCGCGTGAAGATGTGAAGGTGTGAAGTGCGCCCTTGCGGGCGTGAGGATGTGTTATTTTTTATCTTGAAGGCAATCTTTAACTGTTTTGCGCAAGCAAAACGCGCGGGCGCTATGCGCCGCGCCACCAGTAGGGATGCATCCAACGCTGTCATGAACTCGACCGGCGGATGGATCGTGCGGCAAGGTTGCGGGTAAATCAAGGCAGCGGCGAGGGCGTGGGCTCACGCCCTCAACCGAGCCGCTGTCCGCCGATTTGCCCACAAGATTGCCCGCGAGCCGCCGCCGCAGGTTGCTTCCCCCAGTGAGACTGCCATTACATCAAATATTGGGCATCGACATCAATGGCAATGTCGATATTTTTGGGAAGAGGACGGTGCAAAGCCAGTACCCGGATTGCTTCACGGATGGTTTTCAATCCGGTTCCGCGAATGGTCATCAGATAACGGTACTTGTTTTTGATCTTTTCAATGGGCGCAGGAGCCGGAGGGGTGATTTTCAAATTGGCATGTTTGTACGGTTCAAGCTGTGCGGCAAAGTTGGCAGCAAAATTGGCAAGCACACTTTCATCTTCCCCCCGGAACACAATGGCGATCAACCGCGTGTAGGGAGGATAATTGAGCATCTGCCGGAATTCAAGGTCGTATTGAGCAAAACCGTCAAAATCCAGATTGGCAGCAAATTGCAGTACTTCACTGTCTTTGGAACTCTGAAAAATGACTTCGCCGCGCCGGTCACCGCGTCCGGCACGTCCGGCGACCTGCGTCATCAGCTGAAATGTACGTTCTGCCGCACGGAAATCAGGCATGGACAACCCGTGATCTGCGTTGATGACTCCAACCAGCGTGACCCCCGGAAAGTGCAACCCTTTGGCAATCATTTGAGTTCCGACTAAAATATCCAGTTGTCCCCGGCGGAACTTATCCAGCACCACCTCATAATCCGAAGATGAACGCATCGTATCAGAATCCATACGTCCGATCCGGGCACCGGGAAAAACGCCGTGAGCGCAGCTTTCAAGTTTTTCCGTGCCGCTGCCGCGATAGATGATGTCGGGTGAACCGCACTCCGGACAACATTCCGGAGCAGGAATGACCGCCCCGCACAAGTGACAGCTTAAAATCTCACGGCGGCGGCTGTAAGTGTAGTTGTAGTTGACCGAACACTCCGGACACCGCGCTTCATAACCGCATGCCGGACAGCACAAACTCCGGGCATAGCCGCGCCGGTTGAGAAAAAGTATCGTTTGCTCGGCGCGTTCCAGCCGTTCCTGCACGGCATCGATCAGTACCGGAGAAAAAAGATTGCTGCTGCCGGGTTCAGGAAGCGGGTCAAGCCGCCGGTCAACGATACGGATTATGGGTTTGGGCTTGTCCGCCACCTGCGCATCCATCCGGCACAAAAGAAATTTCCCCTGTCTGGCGTTGTAAACCGACTCCGCCGACGGGGTGGCTGAACCGAGAATGACCACCGCCTCTTCCAGTTTTCCCCGCATGACCGCGACATCACGCGCCATATAACGCGGAGACTCCGATTGTTTGTAACTGGATTCATGTTCTTCATCGACCACGATCAATCCCAGATTGCGGAACGGCGCAAAGAGTGCCGAACGCGCGCCGATGACGATTTGCGCCTCTCCGGAGTTGATACGGTTCCACTCATCAAAACGCTCTCCGTCGGACAAACGGCTGTGCAATACACAAAGCCGGTCGCCGAAACGGGAACGGAACCGCCGCACAGTTTGCGGTGTCAGTGAAATTTCCGGAACCAGCACAATGGCAGATTTGCCGCGTTCCAGAGTTTTGGCAATGCTCTGCAGATAAACTTCCGTTTTGCCGCTGTTGGTGACCCCGTGCAGAACCAGCACATGCTGCGGCACTTTACGGTCAAGCAATTCCTCAACCATGGCAAGCGCTTTCTGCTGGTCGGCAGTTGGCGGCAGCGGTTTTCCCGGTACGACCTCAACTTCTCCAAATACATCGCGGCGCAAAGTCTCCTCCCGGCAGGCGATCAATCCGGCTTTACGCAACGCATCAAACGCGCCGGGCGAGTATTCCGGATGTCCGGAAATTTCGGTAAGCGTTCCTTCATGGATGCGGAGCATGAGTTTCACCACTTCCACCCGTTTGACCACCCGTTTGGCATCAGCGTTGTCGATAATGAACTTTTCCGCCGCCGCCTGATCGGGCAGATAAAAGACCCTTGTCACCAAAGCTTTGACTTTGCCGCTTCGCACCGCCGCCGGCAGCAATGTGCGGATGGAATGCTCCTGCGTGGCACAATAATACTCCGCCATCCACTTGCCAAGAGTGATAAGTTTTTCCGGTATATGCGCGCGGTTATGGGCAAATCCAGAAAGCTCCTTGAGCTTGCCTTGAGATGAATATGTACTTTCAGCGCATATTTCCAGCACATAACCGTTACGCTTGCTGTTTCCGAAGGGAACCTCCACCGCGCTGCCGATACGGATATCCTTTTCCAGCGCCGCCGGAATGAGATAATCGAACTCGCGGTCGAGAGCAATATCTGTGATGACCCGCGCAATCATGACTTCAAATATGGCGCAAGAAAGCGCGCGGTATGGGATTTTTTGTTTTTGACCACCGCTTCCGGCGTACCGCAAACCACGATCTTGCCGCCATTGTCGCCGCCTTCCGGACCGATGTCAATGATATGGTCGGCGGTCTTGATGACGTCAAGGTTGTGTTCGATGACGATGACCGTGTTGCCCATGTCGCGGAGTTTGAACAGCACTTTGAGCAGCTGGTCGATGTCGGCAAGATGCAGTCCGGTCGTCGGTTCGTCCAGAATGTAAACTGTATGTCCCCGGGGAACACGCGCCAGTTCAGAAGCAAGTTTCACCCGTTGTGCCTCGCCCCCGGAAAGAGTGGTGGCACTCTGCCCGAGCTTCAAATATCCCAAACCGACCTCCTGCAGCACTTCCAGTTTCCGCGCCAGCTGCCGGATGGAGGAAAAGAGCTTCACTCCCTGGTCGATGGTCATATCCAATATATCGGCAATAGAGTAACCTTTGTATTTGACTGACAAGGTTTCCGCGTTGAACCGCTTGCCGCCGCACGCGGTACAGGTAACATAAACATCGGAAAGGAACTGCATTTCGATCCGCTTGATCCCGTCACCGCAACACTCTTCACATCTGCCGCCTTTGACATTAAAACTGAACCGTCCGGGAGAATAACCGCGCATCTTCGCCTCCGGCAGTTCGGAAAACAGTTTGCGGATAATGGTAAATGCATCGGTATAGGTCGCCGGATTGGAACGCGGTGTACGTCCGATGGGACTCTGGTCGATGACGATCGCTTTGTCCACATGCTCCAAACCGGTGATCGCACGGCATTTTCCAACTGCTTCATCGCTGATCTTCAAGTGTTCATTCAGTGCGCGCACCAGTATACCGTTGACCAGACTGGATTTACCGGAACCGGAAACACCGGTCACACAGGTGAACGTCCCCAGCGGAAAATCGACATCGACCTTTTTAAGATTGTGGAACTCTGCTCCGGAGATGGAGATGAATTTTCCATTTCCCGAATGGCGCGTTTCCGGCACTGCGATCTGCCGCCGTCCGGCAAGAAAATCCCCGGTAAGTGAACGGGGAAAATCCATCACCTCTTCCGGTGTACCGGCGGCAACCAGTTCTCCGCCGTGAACTCCCGCGCCGGGACCTAAGTCAAGCAGATAATCCGCACGCCGGATGGTATCAAGGTCATGCTCGACCACCAACACCGTATTGCCGAGGTCGCGGAGTTTTTCCAGCGTATCCAGAAGCATATCGTTGTCACGCTGATGCAGACCGATGGACGGTTCATCCAGAATATACAACACTCCGACCAGACCGCATCCCAACTGGGTGGCAAGCCGGATACGCTGCGCCTCCCCGCCGGAAAGGGTGGAACTCACCCGGTCAAGGGTAAGATAACTCAATCCGACATCACACAGAAAGGTCAACCGGCTGTGGATCTCCCGCAACACCTCCCCGGCAATCTGCGTCTCTTCTTCATTGAGCTGCAAGTTGCTGATAAATTCCCGCGCTTTGCCGATGCTCAATGCGTTGAATTGAGCTATCGACAAACCGCCGACAGTAACGGCAAGAGAAACTTTGTTCAATCTGGCACCGTGACACTTGGGGCAGATTTGCGGACTCTGATACGCCGCAAGCCGTTCCCGCACGGAATCTGAATCGGTTTCAATCATGCGGCGGCGCATATTTTCCAACACCCCTTCAAAGGGCTTGCACCAATGGAACTTTCTGCCGTGCATGTAGTAATCAAATTCCAGACACCGTTCTCCGGTGCCGTATAGCAGTTGATGACGGAAATCTTCCGGAAGTTCGCAAAACGGCACGGACAGCAGTTTTTCTTCGCCGAATTGTTCGGCAAATTTCCGCAGCAGCATGTTGTAATAGATGATCAGATGACGCGGTCCGCGCCGCCAGCCGGGGATCGCTCCGTTTTTGATGGAAAGCGTGGGGTCGGGAACGACCTTTGCCGGGTCCATGCACAGTTGTATCCCCAAACCGTTACAGCAATCACACGCACCATACGGCGAGTTGAAACTGAAATTGCGCGGCAGCAGTTCTCCGAAAGATACGCCGCACTCGATACACGCCAGCTTTTCGCAGAAACTCTTTTCTGTAAATTCAACATTTTCCCCCGCCAGCAGAACTGTCAACACTCCGTTGCCGTGCTTCAATGCCGTCTCCACCGAGTCGGTAAGACGGGATCGGTCAATGTCTCCGGTGATAAGCCGGTCAATCACCGCTTCGATCGTGTGACGGCGGGTCTTGGCAAGCGGCTCTTCCAAGTCGTCAAGCATGACGATCTCACCATCAATTCTGGCACGGACAAAGCCGTCATTTTTCAGCTGTTCGATAATGTCAAGATGTTCGCCCTTCCTGCCGCTTACCACCGGGGCGAGTATCGTCATGCGGGAACCGGAATTCAACGCCAGAAGCTGCAGCGTTATCGCTTCGGCTGATTGCGATGCCAGCTCTCTGCCGCACTCCGGACAATGCGGATGCCCGGTATGCGCATACAGCAGACGCAGATAATCGTAAATTTCCGTCACCGTTGCCACCGTTGAACGCGGTGTACCTCCGGCAGTACGCTGTTCAATGGCGATCGCCGGAGAAAGCCCGTCGATATGCTCGACTTTGGGTTTCTGCATCAAGTCAAGAAACTGCCGCGCATACGCCGACAGACTCTCCACATAACGGCGCTGTCCTTCGGCGTACAATGTATCAAAGGCAAGACTGGATTTACCGGAACCGGAAAGTCCGGTGATGACGGTCAGTTTATTGCGCGGAATAACGACATTGAATCCTTTAAGATTATTTTGCGCGGCACCGCGGATGGAAATATTTTCCAGCATGGCAGCTCTCTCCTCCGGGTGAAATGTCAGAATCCAAGCTGTTTCATCGCCAGATAGGTGTGCAGTTTACTGTCCACGCCGCAACCGGCGGCTTCCTGTTCGGCAATAAACTCTGCCAGCTTTCCGACAGCGACCCGGAAAACTTCAATATCTTCACACTCTTCCTGATGATTTTCCGGAGCGACTGGATATTTCCCGCCGTCGATCTCCATCACACCAAGTGCCACCGCTTCGCCGGTAAGTCCGGGCGAACTGTATCCGGGGGCGGTGGAAAAGAGAAATTTTCCCTGATAACCGGTCTCTTCATAAAGTTCCCGGTGCGCCGTAGTTTCAATGTCTTCGCCCGGATCGACCAGACCGGCGGGAAATTCGATCATATACTTTCCGGCAGGAGGCCTGAACTGTTTCACCAGAACAATTTCATCATCCGGAACGATGCGGGCAATTATCAGCACCGCCGACGGCTGGCGCCCGCCGCGCGGAGAACCATTGACCCGGTCAGCACTCTCCCAACTGCGGACAATGCCGCGCCGGTCAACATATTCCAGCTTCCGCAATGCGATAAATTTTCCGCAATGCATATCCGTTTCATTCCGGATGATACTCATACTGCGACCTCAGGCAAACTCTTTGAGAAAACGTCCGGCGGGCTGTGCCGCCAGCAGTTTTTCTTCGTCAGCAAGAAACTGCTGCAAATGTTCCGTTGCCATGTGTGCATCCAGCGCCGCCTGATTTTTCCACTGCTCATAGATGATGAACTGGTCAGGATCGTCAGTCGTGTGCAGACGGTAACAGATGTTGCCCGGTTCCTGCACCGTGGCGGCGGCAAGCTGCTGCAAAGCAGCTTTCATCTCCGCGCCGCGGCCGGGAACCGCGTTGATCGGACACAACAAAGTGATGACTTCGTTTATCATTTCACTCTCCCCGGAAAAACTTATTCAAAGACCAGTTCACCGAATTTGTCCGGCTGGTGGAAGGAGCATACTTCAAACTGCTGCCAGGAGAGCCATGCCGGCTGGGAACACTTGTCCGCACACTTGGTGAAGTTGGCAGTCCACACCTGTCCGGAGAGTTCCGGAGAGATTTTGGAATACTTTTCAAAGAACGCTATCGGAATACCGAATCCGAGATACCAGGTCACCGGTTCAGTGATTTCATCATCAATGAACTTGGGCAGTGTGTGGTAACGCTCGATAGTCGCCAGATCAGCTTCCGGCACATGGACATAATCTTTGGCAAAGAGGTCTTTGATGTGGTAAAGCAGAATGGTTCCGCCGCAGTTGATTTCAAAGTTGAAATAACGTTCCGCGTTGACCGGCTTGACAAAAAATTCCACACAGCTGTCATTGCACACCTGCTCCTGATTGTGGCGGGCGCGGGAAACGACATACTGATCTTTCACCTGAAACATACCGCAGATGCGCTGGTCATCATACAGCATACGGATACGGACATCGGGAGTGTAAGTGCCGCCGCGGTCAAAGCGGTAATCGACTTTAAGTTCATTGGCGCTCTGCCACAATGCGGAATCCCAGCCCGCATCAAGGGCGATGGTTTCAGCGGCGCGTTTCACGGTGTAAGCGTTGCTCATTTTCATTCCTCCAGAAAAGGTGTTGTTTCAATATATATTGTTTGATGAATATGCTTCAACATATAAAATAGCTTCTTACCGGCAATATTGCAATGCCTCTTTCGGAAAATCCCGGTATGAACGGCAATTTTCAGTTTTTCGACTTCGGAGACGGTGCAGGAGCTTTCTGCTGTTCCGGAAAACGGTTTTCCCGGCGCAAACGCTCGCCTTCAGCCGTTTTTTCGGCAGTTTCCCGGACAAATCTGGCTTCATTGGCTTGGCGTTTTTTCTCATCGACTTTAGCTTTCAACGCCGCTTCCCGGGCGGCACGTTCCGCCGCCATGACCCTCGCCTTCTCCCGGGCGGCAAGCGCCGCACCGCGAAGCTCATAATCAGAGAGGTATTTTTCCAATTCCGGTGTGAGGTTCAAAGACAATCCGCTGCGCAGAGCTATCCGCGCTCCGCGCATACTGGAAGAGTTCTTCGCCCGCGGCAGTGCCCGGAACAACTTTTCCGCATTGCGCAACTGGAATACCTTGGGATATCCCTGACTGAACGTCCGGTTGCCGGAATATTTTCTTCTGCCTTCCCGGATCAATGCAAGAGCATCATTGATCTGTCCGCGTTCAATCTTCTCCTGCACCAGCGCGATGGTGTCATTCGCCTCCTGCAGTGCTACAAGTGAACTGATATAACTTGAATCCGGCATCAGCATCTGCAATTTTTTCCCCTGACGGATCGCCTGTTCAGAACGGTTTGCCTGAACATTCCGGAAAAATCTCGCCGTCAACTCCATTTGTTCCAATGGCGGTGTACGATGCGGCTCACTGCAGCCGCAAAGCGCGGCGGCGATCGCAAAGCATACCATATTGTAAAAAAACACCTTCTTCACTTGATTCCATCTCCGGGATTATACATTATTCTTAACTTACTGCTGAAAACCTTTTTTTTCAAGCTCACAGCAACTCATATTGCCGGATATTTTCCTTTTCCGCAAGGACATCAACTATTTTTCCGCACTCTGCGCTTCCTTCCGGAACAGATATTTCCAGATAATTGTCGCTCCAGCCGTAAAGTCTGCCTCCGCTGGCGCGCTCAAATATCACCGGCAACACTTTTCCGCACTGGGATGCGGCAAATTTCTGCGCCGACTCAGCGGTGATCCGCCGCAACTCCTGCATCCGCTCTTTCACTGCATCCGGATGCACCCGATCCGGCATCGCCGCCGCCGGTGTCCCGGGACGCGGCGAATAGGGAAAACCGTGGATATTGGCAAAACTGATCTTCTTCAACAGCTCCATCGCCTCGAGAAAATCCTTTTCGCTCTCCCCGGGAAAACCAACGATAAAATCAGTACCGATGTGGATACCGGGAACCAGTTTCCGCGCCTGAAAAACAAAATCCGCAAACTCACCTGCCGTGTAATGGCGGTTCATCTTCTGCAATATCCGGTCACTGCCATGCTGAATGGACAAGTGCAGAAACCGGCACAACTTTTTCTCTTCTGCCATCAACTGCGGCAGTCGCATATCTCCCGGATGCGGCTCTGTGGAACTCAACCGTATCCGGAACTCTCCGGGCAGTGCGGCAACCGCTTTTATCAAATCGGAAAAATCCCTGCCCTGATCCAGATAGTTGCAGGTGTTGACCCCGGTCAGTACGATTTCCGGGAATCCCTCTTCCACATTTTTCCGGCAGTCCGCGACCGCTTCGGCGAAATCTCTCGACCGCGATGCGCCGCGTACCACCGGCACGATGCAATAGGTGCAGAAATTATCACACCCCTCCTGCACCTTGATGAATGCCCGCGACCGGAACGGAAAACTGGAGAATGTACGCTCCGCAAAATTTCCGTCCCCGATCTCCCGGCTCTTCAATCCCGGTGCAGAGGAGAAATCGTGCTTTTTGTCCGGATTGGTCAACACCTGATCCGCTCCGGCACGCAGCAGCGCCTCGGGATTCACCTCCACCGCACATCCGGCGGCAACGATCATCGCTCCCGGATTTTCCCGCCGCAAACGCAAAATCTGACGGCGGCTCTTGGCTTCAGCTTCCGCCGTAACCGCGCAGGTATTCACCAACAGCAGCTCCACCGGCACACCGGGATCGTCACACAACTCATACCCGGCTTTTTCCAACCGGGCAGTAAGCAGTGCGCTGTCGGCATGATTCAGCCGACAGCCCAAAGTGACGATCCGGGCACGTTTGGTGGATGCCATGGAAAATTATCTCTTTTTGCGCCAATCCAGAGCGCCGGTGGGACAGCTTTCAATACACGCTCCGCAATCTTTGCACGACAGCGGCAATCCCTGATTGAATGCAGTTCCGATATTCGCCTGGAATCCCCGCTTCTGCAAGGAGAGCAGAGAGTGGTTGACCACCTCTTTGCACACCTTCACACACACGGTACACTTGATACATTTGCCGCGATCCTGAACGATGTCGGGATGGCGCAGATCGTAACTTGCCAACTGCCGTTCTCCGGCATAGGCATTCTTGCGGCATCCGGCTTCATCGGCAAACTTGCGCAATTTGCACTCGCTCTTGTCGGAACAACTGCACTCGATACAGCGCTTGCCTTCAGCGGCGGCCTCTTCCGGGGTGATGGTGGCGCACACCTCTTTGAAGGTGCTCTTGCGCTCTTCGACCGGAATGAACTTCAATTCAACGCGCGGATCACTGGAGAGGTCATTCCGCAAAACGACAACCTCGTCCTGACTCATCTCCTGCCAGCTTCCGCGGGAGATGAAGATGCTGTTCTCTGCCGGCATGGGCTTATTGAGGATATCTTCTGCGATCTCCAATGCCGCCAGACGGCCGGATGCCAGCGCTTCAACCACGGTTTTGGCTCCGTAAGCGCAGTCACCTGCGGCATAGATTTTATCTTCGACCCGGGTGGTAGTTTCAGCTTTGACTGCCAGATTGCCGTAACGGTCGACCGGAACTCCTGCCGGAGCATCGGTTCCCTGACCGATGGCACTGATAACGGTATCGGCTTCGATCTCAAATTCACTGCCGGGAACAGCGACCGGTTTACGGCGGCCGGAAGCATCGGGTTCACCCAGTTCCATCTTCAAGCAGGTGAGAATCAGCTTTTCACCGCGTTTTTCCAACTTCACAGGAGCGGTGAGGAACTGGAATTTGACACCTTCTTCTTTCGCTTCAGCGATTTCGATTTTTTCAGCCGGCATCTCTGCTTCAGTACGGCGGTAGATGCAAGTCACATCCGCGCTGCCCAGACGGACACTGGTACGCACGCAGTCCATCGCAGTGTTGCCGCCGCCGATGACAAGGGTACGTCCGGGATTTTTGCCGGTGTTGTTGTTGACTGCGACATTGTACAGAAATTCGATACCCGGCGTCGCCAGCTCTTCACCTTCACAACGCAAACCGGAAGCCTTCCAGCATCCGATAGCGATGACCACGGCATCATAAGCAGCTTTAAGTTCAGCCAAATTCAGATTTTCACCCAGCTTCTTTCCGGGAACAAGTTCAATACCCATCTTGGCAAAGTGCGCCACTTCCCGGGAAAGTATCGCTTTGGGCAACCGGTATTCCGGGATGCCGTAGCGGGTCATACCGCCAAAATCATCCTGCGCATCAAACACCGTCACGGCAACGCCCTGCAAACGCAGATAATACGCCGTTGCCAAACCGGCAGGACCACCGCCGACAACGGCAACTTTTTTACCGCAATCAGCAGGGATATCTTCCATGAAACTGTCAAAGCAAAGATCAGCGGCAAGACGTTTGAACTCATTGATCGCCACCGGTTTGCCATCAATGTTGCGGCGGCACTGCTTTTCGCAGAAGCGGGGGCAGACCCGACCGACACTCATCGGCATGGGGATGCGTTCTTTGATAACGGCAAGACCTTTTTCAAATTCGCCGTTGGCGATCAGCCGGACATACTCTTCGACCTGCGCATGGGCGGGACAGGCGATGGTACACGGAGCTTCACAATCGCCGGTGTGTTCACTCAAAAGCAGTTCCAGCGCGGTACGGCGCATTTCCAGAACTTCCGGAGTGGTGACTTCGATCTCCTGACCGGGCGCGGGACGCGCAGAACATGAGGGCAGGAACTTACCGGTTTTCTTATCTTTCACCACACAGACAAAACAGCTGGTGGTCTTGGAGATACGGGGATCACCGCACAAGCCGGGAATAACGATCCCGTTGGCTTTGGCGGCATCCATTATAGTCTGACCCGGCTCGGCACTTACCGCCTTGCCGTCGAGAAAAAATTCGATACTCATTATTTGTTTTCTCCTTTCGGAATACGGGCAATGGCATGCTTGGGACAGATGTCCACACAACTGTTGCAGCGGGTACATTTATCCGGATCGATGACAAAATCAGCGGACACCGCCTCCACCGGACAACTATTGATACAAAGTTTGCACTTGACGCACTTGCTCTGATCGAGAACGATATCCACCAGCGCACTGCACTGCGCCGCGCGGCAGCTCTTGTCGTTTACATGTTCAAGGTATTCGTCACGGTAATATCTCAACGTGGCAAGCACCGGATTGGGCGCAGTCTGACCGAGACCGCAGAGCGAACCGGCTTTGATCTTGTTGCCCAGTTCTTCCAGAGTGTCCAGATCTTCGACTTTACCTTTTCCGGCAACGATACGTTCCAGAATTTCAAACATACGGGTCGTTCCGACGCGGCAGAAGGTACATTTGCCGCAGCTTTCGCGGTGGGTGAAATCCAGGAAGTAACGGGCCGTTTCCACCATACAGCGGTCGTTGCCGATAACGATCATACCGCCGGAACCCATGATCGCGCCCAGAGAGCGCAGAGAATCATAGTCCACCGGAGTATCAAACATCGCTTTGGGAATACAACCGCCGGAAGGTCCGCCGGTCTGGACAGCTTTCACCTTTTCCGGATCAGCGCCGCCGATATCAAAGACGATTTCGGAGATGGTCGTTCCCATGGGAACTTCTACCAGTCCGGGATATTCCAGGTCACCGGCGAGAGCAAAAATCTTGGTTCCGCGGCCGCCTTCGGTTCCGACTTTGGCAAATTCAGCTCCGCCTTCACGGAGGATAAGCGGAATGTTGCCGAAGGTTTCCACGTTGTTGATCATCGTCGGCTTGCCCATGTAACCGCTGTCCGTCGGGAACGGCGGACGGAAACGGGGCATACCGCGCTGACCTTCCAGAGAAGCGATAAGCGCAGTTTCCTCACCGCAGACAAAGGCTCCGGCACCCTCTTTGATGTAGATGTCGATCTCTCTGCCGTCAATGATGTTGAGTTTGTTCGCTTTGATCTGATCGATGGCAATGTTCAAGTTGGCGATCGCCATGGGATATTCTGCACGGCAGTAGATGATGAGCTTGGCGGCACGGGTGGCGTACGCGGCGATAAGCATACCTTCCAACACCTGATGGGGAACACTTTCCATCAGTGAACGGTCCATAAAAGCTCCGGGGTCACCTTCGTCCGCGTTGCAGACGATGACCTTTTCAGTTGAATCCTTCGCCGCAAGGAAGCTCCACTTCATACCGGTGGAAAATCCGCCGCCTCCACGACCGCGCAGACCGGAAAGTTTCACCTCTTCGATAACCGCTTCAGGGGGCATGGCAAGAGCTTTTTTCAAGCCGTCATAGCCGCCGCCAGAAACATAGTCATCAAAACTCGTGGGGTCGATGCGTCCGGCAAAAGCGAGAACTTTGACGCACTCTTTTTCCCGGCGTTTTTCCGGAACAGAAAAACGTCCGGCTTCACCGAGGGCGAGGATGTTTTCAATCGCATCATCTTTTCCGGGAACGTTGCCGTAAAAGATGGAACTTCCATCGTTGAGAACCGCTTCCACCAGCGGCTCGGCGTAACAATGTCCGAGACAGCCGACTTTTATGACCGGAATATTTCCGGCAGCAGCGACCAGTTTTTCATAAACCGCTTCACCGCCGGCAGCGATACCGCAGCTGACGAGACCGATTTTGATTTGTTTGATGTCAGGGGAGATCATTTTGCTGCGTACTCCTTCAAAATTTTCATCATGGTACGGCGGTCAAGTTTGGCGTGAACCTTGCCGTTGACACTCATTACAGGAGCAAGACTGCAGCAGCCGAGACAGGCAACGGTTTCCAGAGAGAAGAGTCCGTCACTGCTGGTCTCGCCCGGGTTGATACCCAACTCCTGATTGATCCAGGTATGGATAAGGGGAGCGCCTTTGAGGTGACATGCGGTACCGTCACAGACGGCAATCTTGAATTTTCCGGGTTTGACCCGTTTGAACTGGGCGTAAAAACTGATAACACCCTCGACATCGGCTTCCGGACGGCCGAAATATTCGGCGGCGGCGCGGATGGCATCATCGGAAACGTAGCCGTACGCGGCCTGGATCGCCTGAAGTCCTTTGATAAGGTTTCCCGGCTCACGTCCGATTTTGCTGAGAAATGAGAACTCTTCCTGCATAAACTCAAATAACCTGCTGTTGCGGCACAGCGGCGCAGCGTGAACCGTCTGCCGCAGTGCCTAATTTTATGACCACGGGAAACAACTTTGGCAAAGATGTTCCCAAACTATAAATACACACATCTAATATAGCACTTCAAATCTGCTTTTGCAAACGTTTTCACGCTTATATTTTATCCGCTGCAACGAAACGGCAATTTCCCCCGGGAGCAGCGTCTCCCTTATCGGGAATGAGGAGTGGTAAAACGGAGTTTGCCGTCTGCGGTGATAGAGACTATGCGTTCAAAGTCAAGCAGATAATTTTCCGCCTGGTGTCCGTAGGGGAAACCGGTGTACACGGGACAGGAGACTTTGGCAGCAAAGTCGGAGAGGAGTTTTTTGACCTGTTCAGGTTTACCTTTGATATTTCCGAAAACAATGGCGGCGCAGCGGTCGAAACAACCGGCTTTGCGGAGTTTTTCCAATTCAGCTGCCGCAAATTTTTCTATCTTGCCGCGCGGAGATTCCAGAAAGATGATTTTACCATCGGTGGATGCGGAAAATTTCCGCAGATAGGCACGGCTGAACAGAGAAAGATGACCGCCGGTGGCGTATCCGGAACAATCCTTTCCCCGCAATACTTCAAGCTGGATCTCCGGCAGAACAGCCTTGCTCACCGCAAGAGAAAACCAGCACACCGATGCGGCACTGCACCGGATCAGCTGGGTGAGTGACGGACCGGAAAAAACATGTCCGGCGCGGTTCAACTGCATAACACAGTGGAGCGAAGTTATATCACTGAACCCGATGACCGGAATTTTGCGATGGCGCAATTTGCTCCAGTCCACACGGGAAGCCACTTCCATCGACCGGTTGCCGCCGCGCACACACCAGATGGCATCGACTTCCGGGTCGTTGTATGCCTGAAGGAAATCTGCCAGCCGCCGCGACCAGTGGACCTCTTTGCGAATGCCCTCGTTTTCCCGGGCGTGCGGCATAAGTTTGACCTTATATCCGGCGGCACGCAAGTTGTTGATTCCCTGCTCGACTTCACTGCTTTTTCCGGGCAATCCGGGCGCACAGATCGCAATGGTCTTCATGCCGGGAAAGAGATTTTTCCAGACGGGAGAGTTTTTCTCCGCTGCAAAACAACAAAACACAGTCAGAAGCAGAATTACCGAAACAGCTTTTTTCATAAATAGTTAATGTCCCAAATTTTGTGAAACTGAATATTCTCTGAAAGAAAATTGTATTTATATTACTTTAGAATATATAACAGAGAGTGTGATTTGTCAAGAATAAAAACAGTCGTTTGCAATCGGCGGATGGATCGTGCGGCAAGGTTGCTGGCAAATCAAGGCGAAGCTGAAGGAGTGGACTATTGTCCTCGACTGAAGATGAGTCCGCAGATTTGCCGGTAAGATTGCCCACGAGGCGCCGCCGCAGTTTAGATGTCTCATAAAAAATGAGACAACACCAAAAATGAGGCTGCTGCAAAACCTCAAAAAAGGTGAGCAACAGCCTCATTGAAGCATATTTACTTTACCAAAATTCAGTTCTGGAAAGCTTTTTTACCGGCTTCATACGCCTTGACGTTCATCTCGACCGCACCGGGTTTCTTGCCGAACTTCTCTTCCACGGCTTCCGCGAAAGCACGGTCAAAGTCCGCCTGATCGGCTTCGTTGAGACCGTTGGCAGCAAGCACCGCAGCCAGCACACCCATAAGCACGCTGTTGGCGCACTTGGCACTGCCGAGCTGAGTGGCGGCGATGTCGATAGCATCAACTCCGTAAGTCCGCATGGCCGCCGGAAGTTCCGGAAGTTTGACCGCAGAACTGTCGTAGATAAGGATACCATCTTCTTTCAAGCCGGGGAGGTACTTTTCCAACGCCGTCTGGGTCGTGGCGATCATCAGATCGATGCCGCTTTCCAGAATCGGAGAGGGAATCATTTTACGGCTGACGATCACTGAGCAGCAGGCGGAACCGCCGCGCTGTTCCGGTCCGTAGGAGGGCATCCAGCTGACGTTGAAGTTGCGGTGCATTCCCATGTTGGCAAGCATCACTCCGAGAGAAAGGATACCCTGACCGCCGAAACCGCCGATCTTCACGCGCAACTCTTTATCGAACATGCTGGAGGTGTTGCGGAAATCTGCGGCGACACTGTCTTTACGTTTTTCAGTGAACAGGATCTTTTCCACATCGGCACTTTCGCGGATTACGGGAGCCGGAAGCGGACGGCTTTCAGTTTCAGCAGTCTTGTCGCGAACCACGCCGAGGGGGAAGTAGTTCATCATCTGCTTTTCGATAAACTCATTGACCTGTTCAGCAGACATCTTGAGGTTGACCGGACAGGGAGAGACGACTTCGATCAGAGAAAATCCCTTGCGCTCCTTGAGGTTCTGGATACCTTTGTAAACCGCACGCTTGGCAGCGGCAATCCGGGCGGGAGTGGTCAGCGCCACGCGCTCGATGTACACCGGAGCCGTGAGAGCGTTGACGATCTCACAAACCGGAGTGGGATATCCTTCAGTCAACGGATTACGGCCATAGGGACTGGTAGTGGTCTTCTGTCCGGGCAGTGTGGTGGGAGCCATCTGACCGCCGGTCATTCCGTAGTTGGAGTTGTTGACGAAGAAGACGGTGATGTTTTCACCACGGTTGGCAGCCTGCAGAAATTCGTTGAAACCGATTGCCGCAAGGTCGCCGTCACCCTGATAACTGATAACATAATCTTCCGGATTGGCACGGGCGACACCGGTAGCAACGGCGGGCGCACGACCATGCGGAACGGAGATGTTGCCGAAGTTGAAATAGTAGTAGGCGAACACCGCGCATCCCACGGGAGAGATGAACTTGGTGTTTTTCTGGATGCCGTAATGATCCACAGCCTCAGCGATCAGTTTATGCAGAATACCATGACCGCAACCGGGGCAGTAGTGCATGTTCTTTTTGATCGGACCGGGACGGCGGTTGAAGGTCTCAAAAAAGACCGGAGAACGACCGAATTTGACTTTTTCGCTCATTTTCACATCTCCTTAAATCATATTTCTGACGGCGGCGCAGACATCGTCACAAGTGAGCAAGTTGCCGCCCATGCGGTTGCAAAGTTCGACAGGACGCTTACATTCGATGGCAAGACGGACATCTTCGATCAGCTGACCGGCGGAAAGTTCCACGCAGAGGAACTTTTTGACACCGCGTTCCACCGCACTGTTCAAGCTCTTCCTGGGGAACGGGAAGACCATCTTCGGACGGATGAGACCGACCTTGATGCCTTCGGCGCGGAGCTGTTCCAAAGCGCCCTGAGCGACGCGGGAACTGATTCCGTAGGCGACCATAACGATTTCAGCATCATCAACATAGAATTCTTCAACAGACTGTTCGACTTCTTCGATAAGTTTGTACTTCGCCTGAAGTTTCTTGTTGAGTGCTTCCAGATCGTTGGGTTCCATATAGATACTGCTGATGCAGTTGGCTTCGCCGTTGATGATGTTGCCCATCTTCCATTCGGGATCGTAATCATATTTGACCGCAGCAGGAAGTTCGACCGATTCCATCATCTGACCGATAACACCGTCAGTCAGGACGTAAGCGGGCATGCGGTATTTTTCAGCCATGGTGAACGCCTGGAAGGTCATGTCGCACATCTCCTGAACGGAGTTGGGAGTGAAGACCAGACAGCGGTAACTGCCGTGACCACCGCCCTTGACGACCTGAAAATAGTCCGCCTGTTCCGGGGCGATGTTGCCGAGACCGGGACCG
This sequence comes from Lentisphaeria bacterium, assembly GCA_017462015.1. Classification (GTDB taxonomy): domain Bacteria; phylum Verrucomicrobiota; class Lentisphaeria; order Victivallales; family Victivallaceae; genus UBA1784. The sequence continues at coordinate 19,588 of JAFTRX010000006.1, read as the reverse complement.
CCGCGCATAACGTCAACGATAACCGCAGGCATCTCATAAGCGGCAAGATAACTGATCGCTTCCTGTTTCAAGCTGATACCGAGACCACTGCTGGCGGTCATGGAACGGCGACCGGCAGCAACACAGCCGATGACCATGTTGATGGCGCCGATTTCAGATTCGGCCTGAACGAAAGTACGGTTGAGTTTGGGGAAAAGCAAAGCCGCGCTCTGGGCAATTTCGCTTGCCGGGGTGATAGGATAACCGAAGTAGCAGTCGCAACCGGCGAGCAAAGCTCCGTAAACAGCCGCTTCGTTGCCTTTGAGCAGCATACGTTTCTGATAAGCCATGATTTATTCCTCCTCAAAGATGGTGATAGCACCGGGTTCGGGGCACTGATAGAAGCAGGAACCGCAACCGATACAGCCTTCGGGATTTTCCACAACAGCAGCGTAGTATCCCTGAATGTTCAACTCACGTCCGCGGGAAATCAACTTTTTCGGACACACCGTGAGGCAGCGGCCGCAACCTTTGCACTCGTCGGCGGTGATCCGGATTCTGAATTTTTTTACCGCCATTTTTTATTCTCCTTGTTTTGATTAAGGCAAATTCTATAAATCTCTATAATATACCATCGCAAATGCCCGGTGTCAAGTAAACTGACAGCTCTCTCGTAAAAAACAACCTGCGGCGGCGCCTTTGGGGAGCAATCAGCGTTCCGCTGATTGCGTGAAGAGCGCCTCCGGCGCGTGAAGATGTGAAGGTGTGAAGTGCGCCCTTTCGGGCGTAAGGATGTGATGTTTTTTGTTTTCAGGGCAATCTCGCGGGTAAATCAAGGCGAATCAGAAGGACCCGTCTCCGCTGAAGCTCCGCCGTGGCAAGGTGTGAAGATGCTTGTCGCGGCGTAATGTAATGAAGCCGGAAGTCCGCCGATTTGCCCGTAAGAAGCGCCCACGAGGCGTCGCCGCAGGTTGTTTTTTTATGAGAAAGCTGTATTTTTATTCAATTAAAGTATAGCAATATCATCTTGACTATGCTATATTATTATAATATTAGGACAAAACAACTCAAATACAAGGAGAACAGATTATGGCAAAATCTTTCATCGTCCGTCCCGCCGCGGGAGATTATGTAAGTGCAGATAAAAACGGCAAACTTCTGGTTCCTGACCAGCCGATCATCAGTTTCATCGAAGGTGACGGTATCGGTCCGGATATCACCAGCGCTTCGCTTGCGATGTGGAATGCCGCCGTGGAAAAGGCTTATGGGAAAAAGCGTTCCATCGCTTGGCAGGAGATCTTCGCCGGTGAAAAAGCCAACGCCGTCTACAATGAAGAGATCTGGCTTCCCGATGAGACCGTTGAAGAAATTTCCCGCTGCCTCATCGCCATCAAAGGACCGTTGACCACCCCGGTCGGCGGCGGCATCCGTTCCATCAACGTCGCTCTGCGCCAGAAACTTGACCTTTACGCCTGTGTCCGTCCGGTGCGTTATTTCAAAGGCGTGCCTTCACCGGTACTGCATCCGGAAAAGACCGACATGATCGTCTTCCGCGAAAACACCGAAGACATCTACGCCGGTATCGAATGGAACGCCGGAACTCCTGAAGTCAAACAGGTCATCGAATTTTTGCAGAAGACCATGGGTGTCTCCAAAATCCGTTTCCCGGAAACCTCCAGTATCGGTATCAAACCGGTCTCTCAGGAAGGCAGTGAACGCCTCATCCGCGCCGCGCTGGATTACGCTATTGCCAACAAGCGCAAGAGTGTCACTCTCGTCCACAAAGGCAACATCATGAAGTTCACCGAAGGCGGATTCAAAAACTGGGGTTACGATCTGGTGCGCAGAGAGTATGCCGATTATGCCATCCCCGCCGCCGACTGCGACTGGAAAGCTCCGGAAGGCAAAATTCTGGTCAAAGACTGCATCTGCGATGCATTTTTGCAGCAGATCCTCACCCGTCCGGATGAATACGATGTCATCGCCACGCTCAACCTCAACGGCGACTACGTTTCCGATGCTCTCGCCGCCTGCGTCGGCGGTATCGGTATCGCTCCGGGAGCCAACATCAACTACATGACCGGTCACGCGCTCTTTGAAGCCACCCACGGAACCGCCCCCAAATACGCGGGCATGGACAAGGTCAATCCCTGCAGTCTGGCGCTCTCCGGAGATATGCTGCTGCGCCATCTGGGTTGGACTGAAGCCGCCGATGTGCTTACCAATGGTATCGCAGCGGCGATCGCGGACAAAGTCGTCACCTACGATCTGGCGCGGTTGGCGGACAATGCCACCGAAGTCAGCTGCTCCGGCTTCGCCAAGGCGGTCATCGAGCGGATGTAAGAGTTATGGCGGAAAAGGTAAATGCCGCTTCCGTCCAGTGCGGAAATTTCAAGGTGCTGTTCTGTACCCCGTCTCCGGGCGGGGTATTGGAATGTTCCGGCGGAGAGATATTGTTTCTGCTCCGGGAATTTCTGCAATCTCTTGACGGCAGTGAAAAAAATCCGGCACACGCGCAAAGTGCAGATTATCTCAATGCGCTCCGGCGGCTCAGCAAAACCGGAGGTTTCCCCCGGATGCTGGCGCAGGAGCTGTTCGATGCCTTTGCCAAAATGGATGTGTTCCCGGATAATATAAGCTCGGTTTCAAGCGATGGAGACGGCAGATTTTTACTTGACACCGCATTGGAACTCTGCCGTTTTCTGCGGCAGTTGGATATTGAAAAAATCACCGTAAATGCGGGCAGGATCTTTCCGGAATGCCGGGAACTTTTCAGAGAGCTTCCGGCAACTGAAGATGAACTGCTGAAACTGCTCAAGGAGTGCGACCCCTTCAGCTCCGGACAGGTATTCTGTTACCGGAACCGCCGCTTTGTTCCGGTGGAACCGGTTTCAGTAAGGAAAGTTTCCAGTTTCTTCGGTTACCCCGGAGTGCGGGCGGCATACGCGGATCACTTCCGGGATTTTGCCAATGGAAAAACCAATTTGCCTCTGTTGATAAACAGTCTTCCGGGTTACGGCAAAACCAGTATGGTGATATCTTACGCACTGGCGGAGAAAAATCTGATTCCGGTACTGGCAGAACCCGATGTTCTGGAGGAGAACTGGAACCCGCTCATTTCCTCTCTAGCACAGCGCAAAGATCATAAGTTCGTCCTCTTTTTCGATGATATCGACCCGGCAAAGGTCGATTGGTACAGTTTCCGCACCAACGTCGGCGGAGCCTTTGCGCCCCCGGCGAATGTGATGCCGGTGCTGACCGCAAATTACGAATTTCCGGCAAGCATATTGTCCCGGGGCAGAAAGATATCTTATCCGGTATTTGATGAGCTGCGCTGTTCGGAGATGATTGAAGATTTTCTCCGCAGTTTCGGAATGCAGCGGCCGCCGGACAATCTTATTTCGCTGATCGGAGCCGAATATACCGGGGAGTTCGGACAGAAGAAATTCACCGAACTCTCGCCGCGTACATTGATACGCCATCTCAAAGTTTATGAGCATGACCAGAACAAACGGCGCACCATGATCGAACTTGCTTCCGGAGAGATGATAACCCGTCCCGACCCGGAACTCTTTTATGAATTCAACATAAATTTAATGCGGACACTGTACGGAGAAGAGTACATCCAGCGTCTGCTGAAAGAAAAGTTGCGTGAATTATGAGTATGCCGCAAAAAAGTGCAGATAAGATACTGATCGGAGCCGGGTGCATATTGATACTTATCATCTTTATCACCGCCGGCTTCCGCATGGTATCCTATGTCTTTTCCCGTGCGGCAGGCAACTTTTTTTATCCGTACTTGAAGCTTGCCGGCGGCACTACCGGGGAAATAAGGGACAAAAGTCTGCTCTCACTCGACCGGATGTCTCTGGTGCGCCAGGTCGAAAAGCTGACCGAGCGCAACCGGGAACTGGCTCTGCGCAGTACCGCCGCCGCCGGAATACTGGACGAAAACCGCATCCTGCGGCGTCAGCTCAAACTCAAAGAACTTCCCCGATGGCGTTTCTGTACCGGAGAAATCATTCTGCGTGACCCGCTCCACTTCCGCGATGGATTTACCATCGACCGGGGCAGCAGAGATGGAATAAGTTCCGGAGATGCGGTCGTTGAATCGATGACTGACGGCAGATTGTTTTTGATTGGAGTCGTCAGCGACTGTTCTGCCCGGACAGCACGCGTTACCACCATCATGGACCCGGCACTGCGGATCTCCGGCAAAATCACCGGAAACATCGTCGGCTTCACCAACTCCGGCGATGCCAAACCGCACTCCGGCGTGATACGTTTCGGCATGCTTCCGTTGAATTCCAACTGCACGCCCGGAGAAGCGGTGATGACTACCGGATATGAACGCGGCATACCGGAAGGGATCAAGATCGGAGAACTGGTGATCAGCGACAGCGAACAATCCTTTGGCAATGCTCCGGATTTCAGCTGTACATTGCGTCCGGCGGTAAGATTTGAAGACCTCCGTTTTGTCACCGTCATATCCCGGCAGGATGACAGCGCAAAATGAAAATATTCATTACCATCGCCCTGACTGCGCTCTTTTTACTGCTGGACATGCTGGCGGGAAACTTCTTTATCTTCTGCGGCTTATCTTGCTTTATCGCCATCATACTCGCGTTAGCATACAACTGGAAATACGGCGTTCCGGCAGCGGCGGCGGCAGGCACAGTACTGGATGCTCTTTACGGCAGAAGTTTCAGTGTCACCACATTTATCTTCATCCCGGCACTGCTGGCGGCGCTCTGGGTAATCAACCGTGGACACCGGGAACTGCCTGCGCTGCTGGGCGGCGGTGCGGTTGCCGGAGCGATCATCTCCGGCGGTATAACCATACTGGTCAAGAGCAGCGGCGGAACCTTACCGGCACCGGATATATTCAGTTACATCGTCTTTTCCGCCGGCGGCGGCGGGATACTGCTGTTGTTGATGGTATCGGTTTTTGACTTCTTTTCAGAGCGGGGCAATCTGCCGCGCTGTATCAAAAAAGAGCTTGCTCCACGACGTATCAACCGGCGGAAAAAAATGTACAGCAGTCAGCTCGAGCCGGGCAAATTCCGGAGGCGCAACCGATGAAAAATCAAAACCGCTTCCGGTCAAATTCCCATATCGGCATACTGGACGATTACCGTTTCCGGATAGTTCTGCTCTCTTTGCTGATACTGGTCGCGTTTACCTTGCTGATACTGCGGGCGTACTATCTTCAGCTGCATCACGGCGAAGAACACCGCGAACGGATAGCCCGGCAATCCATCCGCCGGATACGGATACCCGGCTGGCGCGGAAGCATTTACAGCGCTGACGGTGAACTGCTCGCCGGGAACCGCACCGTTTACGATCTGGTTTTCTATCCCGAAGGTATGCGAACCGGCGGCGGCATCAGGCGGACTATCGACTCCATGTACAATGCGGCAAAAGAGCTGGCGGAAGTTTCCGGCAGAAAAGATTTTCCTGACCGCGAGGAGATCCGCCGTCACATCAACAACACCCCCGGCATGCCGCTTCTGGTGTTCCGTGACCTCGATCCCAAAGAGCGGGCGCGGATTCTGGAACGTTCCCGGAACATGAAGGGACTGGAACTGCAGATTTCAGCTCAGCGCATATATCCCGGCGGTCAACTTGCCGCCCATATCATCGGTTATTCCCGCAAAGCCGAAGCCAACAGCGCCGCCGACCGGGAGGAGTTCTTCTATTACCAGCCGGATATCGTCGGCAAAGCGGGCGTGGAATTGGTGTGCGACCGTCTGCCTCAGGAATGGAACGCCTCCAGTCTGGGGTTGTGCGCTCTGCCCGGACGGCAGGTCGTTCAGGTGAGTAACGTCGGCTTTGTTCACAAGGAACTCCTCGGCCGCGTGGAACCGGTTCACGGCAACGATGTTTATTTGACCATCGACAGCCGCGCTCAAAAAATAGCGGAATCTCTGCTTGCCGGAAAAAATGGTTCGCTGATTGTCATGGATGCCGATAACGGCGATATCATCTGCGCGGCAACTGCGCCATCTTACGATTTGCGCCGTTTCACCCCGCGCTTGTCGCCGGAATATTACCGTTCACTGCTGGACTCCCCCGGACGTCCGCTGATAAACCGCGCCACCGGCGGCATTTATCCGCCGGGATCAACGTTGAAACCGCTGATTTGTCTGGCATTGCTCAAAAGCGGCATCGACCCGAAGGAAAAGATCTTCTGTTCCGGCAGTATCGAAGTGAAAAACACCACCATCCGCTGTCTTGCTCACCGTTATTCCGAAGCGGATGTCGATATGGGAACCGCACTGGAAAAGTCCTGCAACACCTACATGATACATCAATCGCTCCGCGTGGGATTGGCTCCTTTGCAGGAGATACTTTCACTGATTGGCGCAGGCGAAAAAAGCGGCATTGAGATCGGTGAAAGTGCCGGAACCTTCCCTGAACCGGCACGGAAAAAACAACTTTACCGCATCCCGTGGAACGATTCAGATACGGCAATGCTCTCCATCGGACAGGGTTTTATCGCCATGACTCCGCTGCAGATGGTGCGTTATACTGCGGCGTTGTGCAACGGCGGCAAACTTTACCGTCCGCACATCATCCATCAGGTTTGCGACCGCGCCGGTGAAACCGTCTACCAGCGCCAGCGCGTCTGCACGGGAACGCTGGAAATCGCTCCGGAAAAACTGGACATCGTCCGCAACGGCATGTTCCGCGTGGTAAATGCCCCCCGCGGTTCCGGCAGACGCGGCAAAGTTGCCAATCTCACGGTTTACGGCAAAACCGGTACTGCTGAATTCGGTCTCCGCAACAAGTCGCGTAACATGACTCATTTTATTGCGTTCACCTCTTACAAACTGCGCAAATATGCTCTGGCAGTGACCATTGAAGACGGTGACTCCGGCGGCGGCAGCTGCGCTCCGCTGGCAGCAGCTTTTTTTGAACGTTTTCTGAAACCGGAAGCCGCTCCGTCCGGCGCTCCGTCAACTCTGGAGGATACTGCACAATGAATTCATATCCCGATGCTGTCGAACAGGTCATACTCTTTTTGAAACAACTCCCCGGTGTCGGCAAACGCGGTTCGGAACGTCTGGTTCTGGCGATGCTGGAATGGGAAAAAGCGGACATTTCTGCCTTCAGTTCCGCCTTGCGCAAAATGGCAGAAGATATAACCCCCTGCCCGGAATGCGGCAACTGCGCCGAACACGGCAAACTCTGCCCCGTCTGCGCCGATCCCCGCCGCGACATCTCCCAATTATGTGTGGTTGAAAACGTCTCCCAGCTCCTCGCTGTGGAAAAAGGCGGCGCCTACCGCGGCAGATATCTGGTTCTCGGCGGCAAACTCTCTCCGCTGGACGGCGAAAACGGCGAGAATCTCAACTTTCCCCTTCTGCTGGAACGCGCCGCCCTCCCGGAAGTCAAGGAGGTCATTGTCGCCTTGAGTTCCGATGTGGAAGGGCGTGCCACCACGGCTTATATTACTGAACTGCTCAAAGATCACGATGTCGAACTTTCCCGCCCGGCGCAGGGGCTTCCCGCCGGTGCAAACTTATCTTTCGCCGATGGCGCCACCGTTGCGGCGGCATTTTCCGGCAGAGTAACCATAAAAGAGTGACTGGACGTTGAAAAAGCGAGTTAACTTTTCACTTCCGGCAGCGGTCTTCCCCCTTCCCCGGCGGCAAAACATCTCTCTTTCTACGGAAAAATCACCCACTCTCTGATGTCATTCTTTTACTGCCGCCATCTGTAATCATGTACTATCATCGCCGCCGCTGGAGATCCGCCACTTGAAAAATACTTCTTCATGTGGTATATTTAATTGTTTGTATGTTTATTGACTTTTTATAATATGGAGAATTTTTCATGAATCCGGAATATGACTTCAGTGCCATTGAGAAAAAATGGCAGCGCTTCTGGGAGGAAAATAAAACCTTCCGTACCGAAAATTTTGTCGACAAACCCAAGTTTTACTGCCTCGACATGTTCCCCTATCCCTCCGGCGCCGGTCTCCATGTCGGCCACCCCGAAGGTTACACCGCCACTGATATCATCTGCCGCTACAAGCGCATGAAAGGCTTCAACGTCCTTCATCCCATGGGCTGGGACGCTTTCGGTCTCCCCGCTGAACAATACGCCGTCGAAACCGGTACTCACCCCGCCGTCACCACCAAAAAGAACGTTGACCACTTCCGCGAACAGATCAAATCCCTCGGCTTCAGCTACGACTGGGATCGCGAAATCAACACCACCGATGTCAAATACTACAAATGGACTCAGTGGATATTTGCCCAGCTTCATAAAAAAGGTCTTGCTTACCTCGATGAAGTCGCCGTCAACTGGTGTCCCGCTCTCGGTACCGTTCTCGCCAACGAAGAGGTCATCAACGGCCGCAGTGAACGCGGTAACCACCCCGTCGAACGCCGCCCCATGAAACAGTGGATGCTCCGCATTACCGAATACGCGGAACGTCTTCTCAACGATCTCGAAGACCTCGACTGGCCCGAAGGCGTCAAAGAAATGCAGCGCAACTGGATCGGCAAAAGCACCGGCGCCGAAGTCATCTTCAACACCACCGCCGGCGAAAACATCACCGTTTACACCACCCGTCCCGATACCCTCTTCGGCGCAACTTACATGGTTCTCGCTCCCGAACACCCCGCCGTTGACCGCATCACCACCGCTGAATACCGTTCCGCTGTCGATGCTTACAAAAAAGCCGCCGCTCTCAAAAGCGACCTCGACCGCGCTGAACTCTCCACCGAAAAAACCGGCGCTTTCACCGGCTGCTATGCCATCAACCCCGTGAACGGCGACAAGATTCCCATCTGGATCGCTGACTACGTCCTCATCAGCTACGGCACCGGCGCCATCATGGCTGTCCCCGCACACGATACCCGCGACTTCGATTTTGCCCAGGTCTTCAACATCCCCGTCAAATGCATCATCGAACCCGATCCCGCTGCCGCCGCCGCCGAAAACATCGACGTCTCCGCCGTCCTCGCAGGCACCGCCTGCTGGACCGGCGAAGGTAAACTCATCAACTCCGCAAACTCCGACGGCCTCAACCTCAACGGCATGTCCGTCGCTCAATCCAAACCCGCCGCCACCGCTTGGCTCGCCGCCCGCGGTCAGGGTAAAGAAGCCGTCAAATACAAACTCCGCGACTGGCTCTTCTCCCGTCAGCGTTACTGGGGCGAACCGTTCCCCATTATCCATTTTGAAGACGGTTCCGTCGAACTTGTCGATGATTCCGAACTCCCCGTCCGCCTTCCCGACATGCCCGACTTCAAACCCGCCGCCACCGGCGAACCCCCGCTTTCCAAAGCTTCCGACTGGCTCAACTACGTTTGTCCCAAAACCGGCCGCCGCGGCCGCCGCGAAACCAACACCATGCCACAGTGGGCCGGTTCCTGCTGGTATTATCTCCGTTACCTCGACCCCGGCAACGACTCCGCCGCCTGGGATAAGGAAATCGAAAAATACTGGATGCCGGTCGACCTCTACGTCGGCGGCGCTGAACACGCCGTCCTTCACCTCCTCTACGCCCGCTTCTGGCACAAAGTCCTCTTTGACCTCGGCTATGTCTCCACCAAAGAACCTTTCCAGAAACTCGTCAATCAGGGCATGATCCTCGGTATCAGCTACAAAGACCCCCGCGGCGTCCTCGTCCCCACTGACCAGGTCGATTTCACACCCAACGGCCCCGTCCGTAAATCCGACGGCGCCGCTCTCGTCGAGTTCCCCGCTAAAATGTCCAAGAGCCTCCGCAACGTCGTCAACCCCGACGATGTCATCGCCGCCTACGGCGCTGACTCCATGCGCCTCTATGAAATGTTCATGGGACCACTCGAAGCTACAAAACCCTGGAATACCACCGGTGTCGAAGGCGTTCACCGCTTCCTCAAACGCGCATGCCGCATCATCGCACAAACACCGATTTCTGAAGATGCCCCCTCCAAGGAACTTATGCGTACTTTGCATTCCACCTTGAAAAAAGTCACTTCCGATCTCGACTCATTCGGCTTCAATACCGCTATCAGCGCCCTCATGGTCTGTCTTAACGACATGAGCAAGTGCTCTCCTCTCCCGCGTTATGCCGCCGAACTCTTTACCCTCATGCTCTCTCCCTTCGCCCCCCACCTCGGCGAAGAACTCTGGCAGTTCCTCGGACATTCCGAATCCATCGCTTATGTCCCCTGGCCTGCCTATGACGAAAAATATCTCGTCCTCTCCGAAGTCGAGATACTCGTTCAAGTCCTCGGTAAACCCAAGGCCCGCATCATGATGCCGGTCGACTGTTCCGCCGATGACGCCAAAGCCATCGCTTTGCAGAACGAATCCGTCATCGCCGCAATCCAAGGTAAAGAACCCCGCAAGATCATCTACGTCCCCGGACGTCTGATCAATATCGTCATTTGATTTTCACTCACGGAGGTTATCATGCTTCATCCCTTGTCAAAACTCTCTCTCCTCGCTCTCTTCTCTTTCATCGCTCTCCTCTGCGGCTGCGAATCCTTGACCCTGGAGAATGGCAAGTATGAGTCTTCTCTCTCCGGCAGACTCGATGAGGCCACCGTTTACAACGACCTCATCTGTCTCCGCCTCCGCGAACCTTCCGATGACCCCTCTCAAAATAACTATTGGATCTGGATCGGTAAATTCTCTATCGAGGACGATGGCCACATCGTCCTCGATATGGACACCTCCCTCTCCAAACAATGGAACTTCAGCTACGATCTCTATCGCCGCCCCGGTTCCATCACCGTCTATGACCTCGGTGCCGAAAACAACAACTCTTTTTCTCTCCGTATTCGTCCCTCTGGTCAACATCGCGTAAACAGCTCTGCCACCGGCACAAACTCCGGCGCTTTGCCCGTTTACAAATAATCCCCCCTGTGCTCTCATAGCTCAGTTGGATAGAGCGGCTCCCTCCTAAGGAGCAGGTCGTGCGTTCGAACCGCACTGAGAGCACCACTTACTTTCTTTTCACGAGAAAAGAAAGTAAGCAAAGAAAAGCGAGGTATCGCTTTTTTGAAAAAAGCTTAGCAAAAACTGAGCTGGATATACAGAAAAGAAAGTAAGCAAAGAAAAGCGAGGTATCGCTTTTTTGAAAAAAGCTTAGCAAAAACTGAGCTGGATATGCAGATAAGAAAGTAAGCAAAGAAAAGCGGGGTATCGCTTTTTTGAAAAAAGCTTGGCTAATACTGAGCTGGATATGCAGGCAGGAACATAATTGTCCGCAAGAAGCCGCCGCAGGTGCAAATGAAGCAACATAAGGAATAAATACTATGAGTAAACGTTTGGTCATCACTTTGATTCTGTTGATAATCCTCGGCACAGGTGTTGTCTGGGGTGTCTCCTACAGCTTCAACAACATCCCGGAATTCCGCGAACTCTTCTCTGCATCCAACGCCGACTCCTTCGGCAATGTCGCCCCGGAATCCGAAGAAACCATCGCCAAACGAAGCGATTTCACTGCCAAAGTGTCCATGTGGATTTTCATCTTTATCACCATATTGCAGATGATCGCTCTCTGGGTCGGTTACGCCGTTGTTTCCTCCATACGTCACAGCAAAGATGAACCCTCTTTTAAACTCAAAAGCCTTGACAACGCCGAAGTCTTCTTCGACATCCCCCTCTACTTCGGTCTCTTCGGTACGGTCTCAGCGTTTCTCGTCATGACCTTCTCCCCCCAGAGCAGCCGGCTCATCGCTTACAGTTCCACCCTTATCGGTATCATCTTCAGCCTTGTTCTCCGCCTCTCTCTCCAATATCCCCTCCGCCGTTCTCTGATGCGTATCCAGTACGAATCTGAAAAATCTGCAAAGGATGAAGACAAGTGAATAAAGCCATCCTCATCGTTATCTGCGACTTTCTGGTCTCTGCCATGCTGACCATGATGACCGGCATGGTTCCCGCCCACAGCGGCGGTACCGGTGTCGGCTTGGATGAAACCACCACCAAACTCCTTTTGGCTGAACTCGATTCCCACCGTACCGAACTGGAAAAACTCCGCCGCCATCTCAAGGAAACCGTTGACAAAGCCGGTAATTCCCCTCAACTTGATGCCGAACTCCTCCGGATCACCCGCGAACTTGCCGCCAACAAAATCAAACGTGAACGTCTCCTTGCCGCTTTGAACGCAACTCCTCATAACTCCGGCCGTCTCACCGAACAGGAACTGAAAAAACGTCTTGACGAAGAACTCCAGCGCCGCGCCGAAGCTGAAATTATGCTTCAGGACAGCAAGCAGGATCTCGCTCACACCCGCGACCGTCTCGCCGATGCCCGCGACCAGATCAAAACCAACAAACGCGACCTCGCCGCCAGCCGGCGCGACCTCGAAAAAACCCGCGATGCCCTCGCCAAAACCTCTTCCGCTCTGGTCGATATGACCCGCACCCATGTCGCAGTTCAAAACAAGCTCGCCAAAGCTGAAAGCGAAGTTGAACGCTCCAAAGGTGAAATCAAATCCCGCGACGAAGAGATCCGCCGCAAAACCACCGAACTTAAACTCAACGCCGCCAAGCTCCGCAACGTCCAAGGCGAAAACCGCACCATCCAGACTAAACTTGCCTACACCACCGGTCAGCTCCGTGTCCGGGAACGGGACAACGCCGGTCTTCAGGACAAACTCACCCGCGTTGAAGGGCAGCTCATGGTTGAACGTCTTACTGCCGCAGAAATGCGCGCCCGCAGTGACGAACTCGGCAAAACTCTCAAAACCGCCGTCACCCAGCTCTCTTCCGTCTCCTCCGAACTCAACCGGATGACCCGCGACAAAGCCATCGCCGAAACCAAACTCGACAGCCAGAAGAAGCTCAATCAGACTCTTATCGAATCCGGTCTCCGCAAGCGCAGCGATGTTATCGCCAGTTACGGTTCTTCTGTTGTCAACTTCTCCTATCGTGTCTCTGAAAAAAAGATTTTCGGTACTCACACCGGTTCCGGCAATTTCTTCCTTCCGGTCGTCAACTTTAACAACCGTCCTCTTATCATCGGTACGGTAAACCAGTTTGCCGGGGATGCCTCCACTGCTTTGACCTTTTCCAAAGTCACCGACATCCTCTTTACTGCCCAATCTCCCGGCGCCAACTCCTCCAAGCTCCGCATCGCCTCCCCCATGCTGATCATCTCTCCGGAGAACCGTGCCGCCGCCTTCGATTATCCCGCCAAAGACCGCAAGCCTCTGCCCGTACTCAAGCTTTCGGCTCTGAAAAAACGCGGACTTGACGGTCTTTACCTCTTCAAATGCCAATCCCTCGGCAGAGACAGCACTCTTCTTGACGGACGCTGTTCGCTCTCCATGGTTCCCGGCGAAGCCAGCATGTTCATCCGCAACGCCGGACGTGCCAACAACGAACTCCGTGCTGAACCCGGTGATTTTGTCATCTCCCGCGAAGGTGAATTTGTCGGCTTGATCATTGCCCGCGACACCGCCGATTCCGGCAGAGTCCACGGCGTTAAAGTCATGCTCTTTGAAGATGACAAACTCTGGGATAAAGCCGTTCCCGTCTCTGTTCTCAAAAAGCCCGGTTCAGAGTATTTCGACCTCTTCGGCAAAAAAATGGCTGAGATCCGCCGCTCCATACCGGCGGACTCCAGAAGGCGCTGATGGACCAGTTTACCACAGGCATTTTTCCTGCTCCCGATGAGCAGCTTCCGGAGGTGGAAAAGACGATTTCCGCCCTTATCGATCCGGATGACGGTTCGGAATTTCCCGCCCCGGAAACTCTCCGTTCCCGCTTCAACATCGCTGAGGGCTCATCCTTCAACGATTACGGTGATCTGAAGCTGCTCGGGCTCGGCGGTATGGGCGCAGTTTTTCAGGCGGATGACCCTGCTCTCAAGCGGAAAGTCGCCCTGAAGATCCTGCGTTCAAACTTCCGCAACCGCACCGCAAGCGTGGAAAAATTCATCCGCGAAGCCCGGATCACTGCTCAAATCGACCATCCCAATATCGTCTCCGTTCACCGTCTCGGAGTATTGGAAAACATCGGAGTCTACTTCACCATGAAACGGGTACATGGGGAAACTTTGCGTGAAATTTTAACCAAACTCTCCCTCGGTGACCGGGATTATCTGGAAAAATACCACCTCCGCCGTCTGCTTGAAATTTTTATTTCCGGATGCAACGGCATTGCCGCCGCTCACTCCCACGGATACATCCATTGTGATCTTAAACCGGGAAATCTGATGGTCGGACGCTTCGGTGAAGTTCAAGTTCTCGATTGGGGCGTTGCCAGAGAAAAAATACCCCAGGGGCCTTTGCAGCCGGTGATGGTTGAAGCGTTTTCTGCTCAGGCTCCGGTGGAAGGCACTCCCGTCTACATGGCTCCGGAGCTGCTTTCCGGCGAATTCACCTACCCCGATGAGCAGACCGATGTCTACGGACTCGGAGCCATTCTCTACACCATCCTCAGCCAAGGTAAACTTCCCTTTGACTCCTCTTTGTCTCCGGAAGAGCTGGCTTTGAAAGTTGTCAACGGCGAGATCACCCCTCTTTCCCGTCACATTCACGGACGCCGCCGTCACGAGCTGCGTGCCATCTGCCGGAAAGCCATGGCAAGAGACCGTCTGGAACGTTACAATTCCGTGGAAGAGCTTCTGGGAGATATTCAAAACTATCTGGACGGCTTCCCGGTCTCAGCCTGTTCTCCGACGGTTTTCGGTAAATTTTTCAAATTTGTCCGCCGTCATCCGCTTATTCCGGCGGTAGTCACCGCAGTTCTTCTTTCTTACGGAGTCTACTATGGGTTCAATCTGGTCAGGCAGATCGCCGAAGACAATGCTTTAAAAACGATTATTGCCGACAATTCAAAATGGGGCGACACCAATCGCCGTCTGGCTCTGCGCCGAATGGAACGACTTTCTGACCCGACTCTCTCACCCGAAGAAAAAGAGAATATCCGCCACAACATCTTCAATTCCGCTCTCAATGCTTCCATTGAATACAATTTGATTTTTGATGCCGCTTCCCGGCTCAGCCCCAAAGCCAGAGACCACTTTCTCACCCACGGCGGAACCCGCCTTTTCGGTCAGATTCTGCGAATGTACTGGCTCTTGAAAAACCGGAAAATGGTTCAGGAATTTCTTGTCCGCTGCCGAACCGACTGGCAGGTACTTTTCCATGAAGCCTGCCGGATGGATTGGAAACTTGCCGATCTGGTCAAACGCATTCAGATACGATTGGAGCAGAATCTCTGACCGGCACAGCTCTATACCTTATGTCCGCCGCACACCGGGCAGATATTGGTGATGTCACCCGCATGGAGCTTACGGAACTCCCGGGGGCTTACCCCGTGATCCTGCTTGAAAAACCGGGAAAATGCGTACACGCTTTTGAATCCGCTTTTTTCTGCTACTTCCGAGATGCTCATATCGGTATGCATCAAATTGTGGATCGCGATGCGGATATGGATGGAGTGCTTCAATCTGGATGGCGGATACCCCAGATGATCCCGGATAAGATCGCTCAAATGTCCGGCGGTTATTCCCAGTTTCTTTGCGATAACATGCAGCGGCAGATTGATATTTTCCGGGTCTGTGAGCAGTAAAAGAGCTTTATTGAGCCTCTCCGGCAGAACGCTCTGTTTCGGATTTAAACTCCGGGGCGCGTTCAACAGAGAATTCAAAATCAGCGTTGCATACAACGAGGTCTCGTTACTTGCCTCAACTGAAACATTTTCCACAACCACCTGATAACAGGACATCAATTTGGAAAGTAATGGTTCCGCACTCTCCGGAATGGTCAGAATGTGCCCGAACAAATCGGCAATCAACTCCGGATCTGTCGGCGTAAAACGGAGCAGAAGATAATGCACCTCCTCCTTTCCCGGCATCCGCCGGTGGGGATGGTGCGGAAGAACTCCGATCGCCTCTCCGGCTTTGACAAAAAATGGTACTCCGTCGATCTCAATGCTTCCGGAACCTTTGATGCAAAAGTAAATGCAGTGAAACTGGTGAACTGACGGCAAACGTTTTTTTGAAACTTTTTCGGTCCGGAGAAAAAGATGAAGCCGCTTGACCAGCGCAAATGAAGAGATCACATCGTAATGAGAGTCTCGGGAAAGCCAGAAAGAGGGGTCGTAATCTATATTCATAACATTTCCGAAATCAGGTTAAATAATACCGCTTTTTTGCCATTGCTTTTAATATAATTTCGGTTAATATTATTGTCAAACAAAAATTCATGATTTTCATTAAATTTTGGGAGAGTTGAAAATGAATATCCGTACAGTATGCGCATCTGAACAAAACACTCCGCTTTTCTTCCAAAAAAGAAGAAACCTCTTTTCCCGCGAAAAAAAGTTTCCTTTGTCCCCCGCACACGCCCGTTTTACTTTAATAGAATTGCTCGTGGTTATTGCGATTATCGCTATTCTGGCGGCGATTCTGCTTCCGGCGTTGCAGCAGGCGCGGGGACGGGCGCGGATGACCTCCTGTGCCAATCAGCTTAAGCAGATCGGTATTTGCGTCCAGGAGTACGCGGATGAATTCGGCGGCTTTTACATGCCCTCCGAACTGTACACGGCATCAAGTTCCAGCAATTCACGCGGCTGGTTTTACGGCGATACCTGGCTGGCAAAAAAACTTTACAAAACGACAAAATCCACAGAAGAATCATACCGCCTGAAAATCCTCATGTGTCCGGAAGTCCGGGATGATGAGACTATCCCGTGGGCGACGACAACATTGTTGAGTTACCGCTCTTATATGCTTAATGGTTCCATCGGCTCGCCCAACGCACCGGCGAAATTCGGTAAGGTCATCAATCCTTCGCGCGTACCGTATATCCTCGATGGCTACGGTGCAGCAAGTTACAGCCCCAGCAAAAAGCAGCATGTGCGTCCGACCTATGCAGTGTCAAACGATTCCAAGAATTCGCGCCGCGTGGCATACCGCCACCAGAAAAAGTGCAATGTTCTCACTGCCGGACTGAATGTAATTGCCACCACCTACATAAGAGAAGTCAAAGACGATGGCAAGCAGGATGTTCTTTAATGTCTCATTTTTGTGAGACATCTAAACTGCGGCGATTGCAAACGACTGTTTTTATTCTTGACACTCTGTTATATATTTTTAAAGTAATATAAATACAATTTTCTTTCAGAGAATATTCAGTTTCACAAAATTTGGGAGATTAACAATGAAAAAAATTATTACACTCATATTTTTTGCAGTGGCAGCTGTATTGCCGGCAGCAGAAAAAATTGAAATCGTGCCGGGATATGTGTCCACTGCGATACATATTACCGGATTGCAGAGTAAACTGGAAAAGGAGTTCTCTTCAAGTGTCAGTTACCGCGAAGCGGGAAAAGGCGACTTTCTTCCGGCATACGAGTTGATCTTCAACCCGCACTTACGCGCCGCACGCGGCGTGGTGGTAAATCTGCAGGAAAACCGGGAGTATGAACTTAAAGTCACATACAGCGACAATGGAAAAAAGTCCTCTTTCACGCGCAAATTCCGTACCCGCAACTCCGATGTTCCCGTGGCAAAGACCATTGTCCTCAACGCCAAAAACTGGAAAAAAAGTCTGACGCTTGCCAACTCCGGCAAACCGGACGGCTACATCCGTTACACCGCCGAACCGGGTTTTGTGCTTGATGCCTCCGGTGCTGAAAACGCTTTCACCATCACCGGAAAATATTTTATCCTTGACGGACTTACCATCCGCAACGCCAAACATAACGGTATTGAGATCAACGGCGGAAGTTTCATCATCATCCGCAACTGCGATATCGCTCACTACGGCAGAGCCGGAGTTTTCCGCCACGGTAAAGGCGGACGTTATTGTGAAGGCGATAAAG
Organism: Lentisphaeria bacterium; assembly: GCA_017462015.1. Taxonomy (GTDB): domain Bacteria; phylum Verrucomicrobiota; class Lentisphaeria; order Victivallales; family Victivallaceae; genus UBA1784. The sequence goes on along the minus strand of JAFTRX010000006.1, from coordinate 1,820 downwards.
TTCTCAACGATGACAGCGGCATCAAACTTGTCAACTGCAGTGACATTCTTATCGAACGCTGTTACATCCACGACACCAACGGTCATGCCAACAACTGGTTTTACAGCCACCCGGCAGGTCCGAAAGCGGTACATGCCATCAAAGCCGGTGCCGTCACCATGCGCTTCAATGACTTTATCGGCGGCGACAAACACCGCTTTAACGACGTAGTGGAGTGTACCAGCAACCGTTCTCCGGAAGGCGGCTTTTACCGTGACGGAGAAATTTACGGCAACTATATTGCACTTTCCAACGATGACGGCATCGAACTTGAAGGCGGCGGGTGCAACACCAGATTCTTCCTCAACCGCATTGAAAATACTCTGTGCGGAATTTCCACCGGATGCTGTGCGACCGGACCGTGTTTTGTTTTCAACAATCTCGTCAGCTTTCCCGGCGATGAATTCTCCTTTTTCAGCACCGGATTCAAGGGCACCCACAGTTTGTTCGGCACCGGAAGTCTGCGCTTTTTCAACAACACCTGTGTCGGCTACAGAAGCGGACTTAATGGCGGCGGACGTAATGCCAACAAAAGTTATTTGAAACTTGCCGCGCTGAACAATCTTATTCTGGTCAAAGACAGCTATTGTTCTCCCAACAACCTCTTCAATGTCGGCAGAGCCACGGTGGATTACACCCTCTACCATGCCGACAAGAACAGCACCATCGTTCAAGCTGTGCAGAAGTACGGGCAGGATAAACACGGCATCAACGCTCAGCCGCAATTTGTCGATGCCGCGCACGGAATTTTCCAGCTCAAACCAGGAACCCCCGGCAGCAATGCCGGATGCCGTATCCCCAACTTCATGGAGAATAAAAACATCGACATCGGTGCCGTACAGCCGGGAACCGTATTGCCGTACCGCCCGTGGGAGTTGGTTTCTGACAAATCCATCATCGACTTTGGAACAAATTATGCTCCGCAGAAAGTAACCCTTACTGCGGCAAAGGAAACCAGTTTCCGGATCGTTAAAAATACCGAATTCACCTTCTTTGACGTGCAACCCGCATCCGGAGTGGTCACGCCGGGAAAACCGTTGACGCTGACCATCTCTATCCTGCCGGAAAAATTCACGCAGGCACGCATCAACAACGGTGCATTTCTCATTCGCAGTGCCGAAGGCTTCTCCCGTCCGGTCGGCATCCGGGTCTCATCGCGCCATAATAAAAAGCTGTTGGCAAAAGACCGCGCCGGAGCGATTTACGGCAAACTGGTCAAAGAGGAGCGGGGCAGTGTGACCTACGAGTTCACCGTCCGCAAAAAGGGAATGTACTACTTCCACGCCTTGACCGCTGCGCCCGGTAAAAAGGCCCAAATCAGTTTGAATAACGAGAAAGTATACAATGTCAACGTCACCGGCTGGGGTATGCCGGAGAAGCGGGTCATGTGGCGGAGTATCCAGCCCCGAATCAGAAAACGTGCCGGATTTACTCTGAATAAAGGCGTCCACCGCATAACCGTCAGCGGTGCCGGAACCAAATTCAAATCTGCCGCCCTCGCCCCGAAAGCAGAAACTTTTATGCTCGCGCCATAATCTTGCTTATTACTGCGAGCCTTTTCTACTGTTGGCATGAAATGTGCCTATTGTCATGCAGAATCGTTGGCGTACCCGATTGGCAATGCTGCGTTTTCACCGCGCACAAACTTGCCAGCCGGAGGGAGACAGCCGTTCCGGCTTTCTCCCCGCCGGACTCCCCTCTTTTCCAGTTCCCCGTCGCGCGCAACGTTTGCTGGTATTTTCCTTCGATTACAGCGCCTGCGTTCAGCCGATTGCATCGGC